>DRKP01000051.1 GCA_011051715.1 Sedimenticola thiotaurini
GCAGCTGCTCCTCCTGTTGCGCCTCCCGCTCCGGGTCGACGATCACCGGGTTGACCAGCAGCTGCTCCCACAGGTTGATGATGTGGCGCACGCCGTCGTGGTGCAGATCGTCGTTCAGTCCGGCGATGGCGGCGATCAGCTGTTCCATGTCCTCCCGGGTCCTGCGGACGTAGTCGGCCCCGGCGGCGATACTGGTCAGGCCCAGTTTCACCTTGGCGACGAAGTCGAGCAGGTCCCGTATCTCGGCGCGCAGCTCCCGCAACGACCGGATCAGGGCGGCGGGCAGCGCCGTCTCCGCGCTGTCGCCGCTCTCTCCGGCGGGCGGGGGCGGGGCCGCCTTGCCACGGTCGTCGATGACGGGTGGAGGCGGGGCTGCGGCCACTGGTGGGGAAGGGGGTCCGCTGTCGATCATGGTCGGGTTCATGGCTCTGCTCCTGCCTGGGTCCGGGTATTGCTCACAGCAGCCGCAGGAAGTCCCGGAAAGGGTAACTGCGCAGCGAGGCGCGGGCGTTGGCGCCATCCCGGTCGCGGCCGTTGGTGTTGCCCTCGATGGTGTTGAACTCCTGCTCCCGGGCGGCGGTGACGATGCCGACGTGGGTCCAGTCCCGCTCGTCGTCCCGGTTGCGCACCACGAACAGGCTGCCCGGGGTCACCCGGCTCGGCCGCAGGGCCGGCGGCTGCAGCTCCGCCTCGGCGATGAAGCGCCCGCTGTCACGGGCGTCCCGTACCAGGGCGTCGACACTCACCTGGCGCGCGAACGGCATCTCCACTCCCATGTCGCGGGCCGCCTGGGCGACGAGGAAGCAGACGAAGCCGGCGCACCAGAGCTGCTCCTCGCCGTCCACTCCGTCCATGTAGAGCCGTACCCAGGGCCCCCGGTTGTTGCCGCCGATCTCCATCGGCCGCAGGCCGATGTGGGTATGGGCCACCGCCAGCACGGCCTGGTTCAGGGTCGGCTGCGGCGGGCCGGATCTCAGCGCCAGGCGCAGGGGGCGGGTGAGCAGGGCCCAGGTGGCGCTGTCCACCTCTCCGTCCGCGGGCAGCGCCATCCGCGCCTGGAACCGGCGCACCGCCTGCCGCGTGGCGTCGCCGAAATCGCCATCGACGCTGGTATGGCTGCCGTGGTGGCAGCACCACTCTTGTACCCGCTGCACCGCCATGCGGTTGTCCGGGCTGTCGTCGGCCCCCCCCATACCGTGGCGGATGGTGCGGCCGAAGCGCAGCTCGGCGTCGGCGTGGCGGAAGGGTCCGGTGTCGATCCGGGCGAGCGCGGCATCGCCCAGCTGGGCGCCCATGCGCGGCCGTACCGAGCGGCCGGAGCGGGAGACGCTGACCAGCCCGCGCTGCTCCATCCGCTTCAGGATCACGGCGGCGCCCGGCCGCTGCATCACCGCTTCGGGATCGAAGCGGCCGTCGGCCACGAACAGGCCCTTCCGGTAGCGGTCGGAACCGGCCCAGAGGAAGGGGGAGTGGATCCCCCGCTGGCGGTAGCCGAGGCCGTTCCAGGCCTCGATCCGGCTCAGCAGGCCACCCAGGGTGGTGTCTCCGGCCCGCGGCGGTCCCCACAGGGTGGCGAGGGCGTCGACCGCGCTCTCCTCCCAGCGCATGTCGCCGGCCCACAGTGGCGGCCGTCCGGCCGGCTGGTTCCGCGTCGGCCGTTCCAGGGGATCGCCGTTGTGCAGGTGGCGGCGGAAACTGAAGCTGCACTCCACCGCGTGCAGCAGTCCGATCACCCACCAGGGCACACCGCTGCGCTGCGCCACCTCGCGATAGCGGCGGGCATTGTCGGCCGCGACGATCAGATCGGCGCTGTGGTCGGCAGTTGCGCCGGCGCCGGGCGGGATCGCCATCTCCCGGTAGCTCTGCTCGTAGGCCGCGCGGGTGGTTGGCGGAGGTGGCCCCGCCGCCGTTCCGGAAGCCGCCACCGGGTCCGGGGAGAGGGTGGCGCGGCCGAGGCGGAGCCGGCTGCCGATTCCGCTCTCCGCCTGCTCCACCGCCTCCCGGCCCCGGCGCAGCTGGTTGAGGAAGAAATCGTCCAGGTCGGCCGCCAGCTCGCGCTCCGCCGTCTCCAGGATCCCGGACAGCCGGTTCAGCTCCTGCGCCACCTCGGCGATGTCGCCGAGCACGATCCTGGGCCGCAGCCGGTTGAGCGGCTCCACCACCTGCCGCCGCAGCGCCTCGGCCTGCTCGACGTCGCCCGCGGCCTGCAGCCGCCGCACCTCCTCCAGGGCCTTGGCCAGCATAGCGTCCAGCCGGTCCAGTTGCTCACTCATCTCGTCTCGCTCCCGTGTCGTCGCCGATGATCAGCGGATGGCGGATTCGGCGATGTTCCTGCGCGTCTCCCGGGCCGCCGCCTCCAGCCGGCTGCCGATCTCCACCAGACCGGCCGAGGAACCCCGGCCGGAGGTGTCCTGCATGGCGGCGACCGCCATCTCCAGCATCGCACCCGACCCCTCCAGCAGGACCACCCAGTTGGCCAGCAGCGCGCGCACCCGTTCGGCCTGCTCCCGCTGCTCCTGACTGAGTACGCCGTCGCTGCTGGCGTTGGCCTCGCTCACCGTCTTCGCCAGCAGCAGGTTGTAGATCTCGCGGGTGCCGTCGCGGGTGGAGCGGAGGATGGCGCGCATGGTGTCGGCATCGCGCAGCAGGCGGTTGCGGAACTCCGCCCGGGTCTTGAAGCCGAGGGCGAAGGTGACCAGGGGCTGGAGGTCCTGGATCGCGGTATCGATGCCGGTGGCGATGGTGGGTCCGCCGGCGATGGAGGCGGCGGCGGAGGCACCGATGGCGCCGAGCCGGGACAGGCGGGCGGCCAGCACCTCCGCGTCCTGGCCGCTGGCCAGGCCGTAGAGGGCGTCGTTGTAGAGCTCCAGGGCCTGCAGGGCACGGCGCAGGGCGGCGGTCGCCGGTGGATCGGAGACACTGGAGTAGTAGCCGGCCTCGGCCGGATCGAAACGCACCTTCACCGTGGTATCCATGGGGCCGGTGACCAGCTCCCGGGTCTCCCGTTCGGCCACCGCCAGCTGGTCGAGGATGGCGTTGCCGGCATTGGCGGTCATCTGGTAGCTGTCGCGATAGGCGGTGAACTCGGTGATGCCGCGCTGGGTGGCGCAACCGGCGACCAGCAGGAGGAAAAGGAACAGGACGGCGATTCGCCAGCGGCCGCGGGGGGATGCGGCGGCTGGGTTGGCGGTAACGGACATGGCGACCTCCAGGGATCGGGGCAGGGAGGGGCGGCCAGGGTGTCGGGGATGGCCCGGCGGGCGCCGGGATGGCGGCTGGCGTCCCTGTTCTCTCCATCGAAGCGAAGGCATCGGCGGTGGTCTCCCTACCCGGCGGCGATTTTCCAGGAACCCCGTGACGGTTCCGTTTCCCGTCCTTCCTGCGCGGGCAGGAACCCGGGCCCCGTGATTCTCCGGCACTGAAACCCGGGACCTCGCCGCGCTGCGCCCGGAATGGCGGGTCGTTCGGGGGGTTCACTATGAATATAGGCGAAAAAACCGAATCCTGTTCCCGCGCCTGACCGGGCCGTCCGGCTGCAGACTGGTCCGGTCACGGGGAGCGTGGTACTGTATATAAAAACAGTATAACGAACGTCCCATGTCCCCCCCCGACTACGCCGAACTCCACTGCCGCTCCAACTTCAGCTTTCTGCGGGGGGCCTCCCATCCGGAGGAGCTGGTGCAGCGGGCCCATGCCCTGGGCTACCGTGCCCTGGCCCTGACCGATCTCTGCTCCCTGGCCGGGGTGGTGAAGGCCCATGGTGAGGCGAAGCGGCTGGACCTGCCGCTGATCGTCGGCAGCGAGCTGCGGCTGGAGGGGGGGCTGCGCCTGCTGCTGCTGGCCGCCGACCGGGACGGCTACGGCGACCTGGCGGAGCTGATCACCCGCGGCCGGCGCCGGGCGGGGAAGGGGCACTGGCGGCTGCGGCGCGACGACCTGGAGAACGGCCTGGAGGGCTGTCTCGCCATCTGGCTGCCGGACCGGGAGCCGGATCTGCAGGCCGGCCGCTGGCTGGCCGGGCGCTTCCCCGGCCGCAGCTGGATCGGCGTCGCCCTGCACCGGGCCGGCGGCGACCGGGCGCGGCTGGCGGCCCTGCGCCGGGCGGGGCGGGAGTGCGGCCTGACCCCGGTCGCCACCGGCGGGGTGCGGATGCACGATCCCGACCGGCGGCCCCTGCTCGACACCCTCACCGCCATCCGCCTGCGCCGGCCGCTGGCGGAGGCGGGACTGGCGCTGCAGTCCAACGGCGAACGCCACCTGCGGACGCGGGCACGGCTGGCCCGCTTCTACCCGCCGGAGCTGCTGCGCGAGACCCTGGTGGTGGCGGAGCGCTGCCGTTTCTCCCTGGATGAGCTGCGCTACGAGTATCCGGACGAGCTGGTGCCGGCCGGAGTGTCGCCGGCGGCGCACCTGCGCCGCCTGACCGAACGGGGCATGGTCCGGCGCTGGCCGCGGGGGGTGCCGCCGAAGGTGCGGCGCCAGGTCGAACACGAGCTGGCCCTGATCGCCGAACTGGGCTACGAGCCCTACTTCCTCACCGTCCACGATATCGTCCGCTTCGCCCGCTCCCGCGGCATCCTGTGCCAGGGACGGGGATCGGCGGCCAACTCCGCCGTCTGCTACTGCCTGGGGATCACCGAGGTGGACCCGGCGCGGATGGAGATGCTGTTCGAGCGCTTCATCTCCCGCGAGCGCGACGAGCCGCCGGACATCGACGTCGATTTCGAGCACCGGCGGCGGGAGGAGGTGATCCAGTACATCTACGACCGCTACGGCCGCGACCGCGCCGCCCTGGCGGCGACCGTGATCTGCTACCGGCCGCGCAGCGCCATCCGCGATGCCGGCCGCGCCCTGGGGCTGGCGCCGGACCAGCTGGACCGGCTCGCTGGCGGGCTGGCCTGGTGGGACGGCCACCGGCTGCGGCCGGAGCGGCTGCGCGAGGCCGGCCTCGACCCGGACAATCCGCGCCTGCGCCTGCTGGCCCGGCTGGTGGCGGAGCTGCAGCACGTCCCCCGCCATCTGTCCCAGCACGTGGGCGGCTTCGTCATCTCCCGCGGTCCCCTGTCACGGCTGGTGCCGATCGAGAACGCGGCCATGGCCGGGCGCAGCGTGATCCAGTGGGACAAGGAGGACCTGGAGGCCCTGGGGCTGCTGAAGATCGACTGCCTGGCCCTGGGCATGCTGTCGGCGATCCACCGTGCCTTCGACCTGGTCAACGGCTGGCGGGCGGAGGTGGCGGATGCGGCCCCCCAGCTGCCGGGAGGGGAGGATGGCCGGCAGCCGCTGGGTCTGCACAACGTGCCGCCGGAGGATCCGGCGGTCTACGCCATGATCCAGCGTGCCGAGACCACCGGTGTGTTCCAGATCGAGTCCCGGGCGCAGATGTCGATGCTGCCGCGGTTGCGACCGGCCTGCTTCTACGACCTGGTGATCGAGGTGGCGATCGTGCGCCCGGGGCCGATCCAGGGGGACATGGTCCACCCCTACCTGCGCCGCCGTCAGGGGCTGGAGCCGGTGGACTATCCGTCGCCGGCGGTGGAGCGGGTGCTGGGGCGCACCCTGGGGGTGCCCATCTTCCAGGAGCAGGTGATCCGGGTGGCGATGGTGGCGGCCGGGTTCAGCCCCGGCGAGGCCGACGCCCTGCGCCGCTCAATCGCCGCTTGGCGCCGCCGCGGCACGCTGGAGCCGTTCGAGCAGCGGCTGGTGCAGGGGATGGTGGAGCGTGGCTACGACGAGGCCTTCGCCCGCCGCATCTACCGCCAGATCCTGGGCTTCGGCGAGTACGGCTTTCCCGAGTCCCACGCCGCCAGCTTCGCCCTGCTGGTCTACGTCTCGGCCTGGCTCAAGTGCCACCACCCGGCCGCCTTCTTCGCCGCCCTGCTCGACAGCCAGCCGATGGGCTTCTACGCCCCGGCCCAGCTGCTGGCGGAGGCGCGTCGCCAGGGGGTCGACGTGCTGCCGGTGGATGTCTGCCGCAGTGGTTGGGAGAGCAGCCTGGAGGCGGTGGAGGGGGCAAAGGAACCGGCCCTGCGCCTGGGGCTGGGGCGGATCAGGGGTCTCTCCCGGGGAGCGGGGGAGCGGCTGCTGGCGGCCCGCCGGGAGGGGCCGTTCCGGGATGTCGCCGACCTGGTCCGGCGCGCCCGCCTGGACCGGGGCGAGCGCCGCGCCCTGGTGGCCGGCGGTGCCCTGGCCCGGCTGGCGGGGGACCGGCACCGGGCCGCCTGGGCGGTGCAGGGGGTGGAGCCGGGAACCACCCCGCTGCCGCTGCCGGAGGTGCGGGAGGGGCCGCCGATCCTGCGCTCTCCCGCCGAGGGGGAGACGATCGTGGCCGACTACGCCAGTCTGGGACTGACCCTGGGGCGCCATCCCCTGGCCCTGCTGCGCCGCCGGCTGCGGCGCCAGCGGCTGCAGCCGGCGGCGCGGGTGGCGGCCCTGCCGGACGGCAGCCGGGTCCGCACCGCCGGCCTGGTGATCAACCGCCAGCGTCCCGCCTCCGCCAGCGGCGTGGTGTTCCTCACCCTGGAGGACGAGACCGGCCAGGTGAACCTGGTGGTGTGGCGGGAGCTGGCCGAGCGCCAGCGCGCCCCCCTGCTCGGGGCCCGGCTGCTGGGGGTGGCCGGCCGGGTGCAGCGGGAGGGCCGGGTGGTGCATCTGGTGGCCGGCCGGCTGTGGGACTGCAGCGGGCTGCTCGGCCGGCTGCCGACCCGGTCGCGGGATTTCCGCTGAGGTGGCGAACCGCGCCGCCTCGACCCCTCGTCCGGAGGTATTTTTTCTTTTATAAAACAATTAATTGAGTAAATACTTAGATACTTATCGTACTTTATTTATCCCCTCTGCAGATGTATTGTGGTCACCCCTCGTACGGCTCCGCACCGGCCGCATCCCTGATGCGGCCTTCCCCGTGAACAGGTTCGGTCAGGCGTTCAAGGTACCAATAACAGGTTTTTTGTCGTTTTCTTTTTTTCGGACGGAGGTAGGAATAATGGCTCATATTGTCGTTCTCGGTGCGGGTACTGGTGGCATGCCCTGCGCATACGAACTGCGGGAGATGCTGGGCAAGGAGCATCAGGTGACCATGATCAACGAGCGCCCCGAGTTCCAGTTCACCCCGTCCAACCCCTGGGTGGCCGTCGGCTGGCGCGACCGCTCCAGCGTCACCTTCGACATCCGTCCCCACCTGGAGCGCAAGGGGATCAAGTTCATCGACAAGCGCTGCGACATCATCGATGCCGAGAACAACCGCCTCACCCTGGATGGCGGCGAGACCGTCGACTACGACTACCTGGTGATCGCCACCGGTCCCCGGCTGGCCTTCGAGGAGGTGGAGGGCGCCGGCCCCGACGGCGGCAACACCAACTCCATCTGCACCGTCGACCACGCCCTCAGTGCCTATGATTCCTACAAGGAGCTGCTGGAGGATCCGGGCCACGTGATCATCGGCGCCATGCCCTTCGCCAGCTGCTTCGGGCCCGCCTACGAGTTCACCTTCATCATGGACGCCGACCTGCGCAAGCGGAAGATGCGCGACAAGGTACCCATGACCTTCGTCACCTCCGAGCCCTACATCGGCCACCTGGGACTGGGTGGTGTCGGCGACTCCAAGGGCTTCCTGGAGTCGGATCTGCGCTCCCACCACGTCAACTGGATCACCAACGCCAAGGTGACCAAGGTGGAGCCGGGCAAGATGTTCGTGGAGGAGTACGACGACGCCGGTCACGTGGTCAAGGAGCACGAGCTGGAGTTCAAGTACTCCATGATGCTGCCGTCGTTCAAGGGCGTTGACGCGGTGGCCAGCGTCGAGGGGCTGTGCAACCCGCGCGGCTTCGTCTTCGTCGACAGCCACCAGCGCAATCCCACCTATCCCAACATCTACTCGGCCGGTGTCTGTATCGCCATCCCGCCGGTGGAGGCGACCCCGGTGCCCACCGGCGCCCCCAAGACCGGCTACATGATCGAGTCCATGGTGACCGCCATCGTGCACAACATCGCCGACGAGCTGGCAGGCCGCGAGCTCTCCACCAACGCCACCTGGAACGCCATCTGCCTGGCCGACATGGGTGACACCGGCGCCGCCTTCGTCGCCCTGCCGCAGATCCCGCCGCGCAACGTGGCCTGGTTCAAGAAGGGCAAGTGGGTGCACATGGCCAAGATCGCGTTCGAGAAGTACTTCATCCGCAAGATGAAGAAGGGCACCTCCGAGCCGATCTACGAGAAGTACATCCTGAAGATGCTGGGCATCGGCAAGCTCAAGTAGGGCGGATCCAGGGCGGCGGAACGCCGCCCGGGCAGGAAGTGCGAGACCCGGCAGAGCGCCGGGTCTCGTGCGTTTGTCTACCCGGCAACCCAACCAAGCCGGGTCGATGGGAAGCGGTGATCCTGCAGGGGCGCCGGCGGCCGGCTGGCGGGGGACGACAGCCGCCGCGGTGCCACCGGTCCGGCCCGCCGGGCTTGACGACGGCGCCGTTGCCGCCGACACTGCCCCCGGTCGGCCGCACCACGCGGTCACCTCTCTGCCAGCAGCCGGATCCGCCATGTCCGAATCACCCGTCACCCGCCATCCCACCGTGGCCGTCCGCGTCGGCCCGATCCTGCTCGGCGGCGACGCTCCCATCCGGGTGCAGTCGATGACCAACACCGATACCGCCGACGTGGCGGCGACCACCGCCCAGGTGGCGGAGCTGGCCCGGGCCGGCTCGGAACTGGTGCGGCTGACGGTGAACACGGAGCAGGCGGCGGCGGCCGTGCCGCGGATCCGCGATGCCCTGGAGCGGCAGGGGCTGGATGTACCCCTGATCGGCGACTTCCATTTCAACGGCCACAAGCTGCTGCAGCGGCACCCCGCCTGCGCTGAGGCCCTGGCCAAGTACCGGATCAACCCGGGCAACGTGGGACGTGGTGCCAGGCGGGATGAAAAGTTCGCCGCCATGATCGAGACCGCCTGCCGCTTCGACAAGGCGGTTCGCATCGGCGTCAACTGGGGCTCCATGGACCAGGAGCTGGTGGTGCGGATGATGGACGAGAACGCGCGTTCCGCCACCCCCCGCGACAACCAGGAGGTGATCCGCGAGATCATGGTGGTCTCCGCCCTGGACAATGCCCGGCGGGCGGAGGAGCTGGGATTGGGACCTGATCGCATCGTGCTCTCCTGCAAGATGAGCGGGGTGCAGGATCTGATCGGCGTCTACCGCGAGCTGGCCCGGCGCTGCGACCATGCCCTGCACCTGGGCCTGACCGAGGCCGGCATGGGCTCCAAGGGCATCGTCGCCTCCACCGCCGCACTGGCGGTGCTGCTGCAGGAGGGGATCGGCGACACCATCCGCATCTCCCTGACGCCGGAACCCGGTGGCAGCCGCACCCGGGAGGTGATCGTGGCGCAGGAGATCCTGCAGTCCATGGAGCTGCGTTCGTTTACCCCGATGGTGGTCGCCTGTCCCGGTTGCGGCCGTACCAGCAGCACCCTGTTCCAGCAGCTGGCCCGGGACATCCAGACCTACCTGCGGGAACAGATGCCGCGCTGGCGTGATCGCCACCCCGGCGTGGAGGGGCTGTCGGTGGCGGTGATGGGGTGCGTTGTCAACGGCCCCGGCGAGAGCAAGCACGCCGACATCGGCATCAGCCTGCCGGGTACCGGTGAGACCCCGGTGGCACCGGTGTACGAGGATGGGGTCAGGACGGTGACCCTGAAGGGAGAGGGGATCGCGGCGGAGTTTCAGCGTATCGTGGAACGCTATGTGGAGAGCCACTATCCTCCGGCCGACTGACGGCTCCATGTTGTCCTCGCCTCCGAGGGCGGCGATTCAACCTGACAGGAGGGGGAAGATGATTCGAACACTCGTGGTTGCCGCCATGCTGGCGGCGGGATCCGGCGCCGTCCCGGCCGAGGAGGCACCGATGACGGTCTCGGTGAAGCGCCTCTCCCTGGAGACGGCCCTCACCATCGCCCGCGGGGCGGTGACCGCCTGCCGCGGGCAGGGGATCCAGATCGGGGTCACGGTGGTGGACCGGGACGGGCGGGTGCAGGTGCAGCTGCGCGACACCATCGCCGCTCCCATCACCCTGCGCGTCAGCCGGATGAAGGCCTTCACCGCGGCCAATTTCAATGCCGCCACCTCTGCCCTGAGCGATCGCGCCGGTACTGCCATCGGGCGGGTGCGGGGGCTGGTGATGGCCGCCGGCGGCGTGCCGGTCCGGGCCGGCGGCACCCTGCTCGGGGCCGTCGGCGTCAGTGGCGCGCCGTCGGGTGCGACCGACGAGGCCTGCGCCCAGGCCGGGATCGACCAGGTGCAGGACGACCTGGAGATGGCATTGTAGTCACGGGGTTACGCGGCGCCCCGGCCATGCCCCGAGGTGGCGCCGGTGTTCCCGCATCCTGCCCGCTCAGTGCTGGTGCGGCAGCGGTGGTGGCAGTGGCTCGCCCCGCACCACCGCCCGCGCCGCCTGCAGCGGGTCGGTCTCGCTGGTGACATGGAGTTGGACGCCCCAGGCCACCATGCGGCCGACGAAGCCCTGACCGCAGCCGGCGGTGATCAGCACGTCGAAGGATTCGATCGGATGGGGTTCGCCGCCACGGTACTCGTGCAGGGACATCTCCTTCGGCAGGTCGATGCGCTCGATCTCACGCACTTCCCCGGTCGCCGGGTCCCCCTCGTAGACCAGGAAGCGCCGGGTCTTGCCGGCGTGCCCGGTGATGGTGCGGAAGTTCTGGCTGGTGACACCGATGCGCATGGCTCACGCCGCCTTCCGGTCGCGGATGGAGCGGGCCCACTCCTCCATCGCCACGTTGGCCACCGGCATCGGCGCCTCCATGAAGGTGATGATGAAGCTGTTGGCGGTCTCCACCACGCCGATGGAGCGGGGGCGTACCGCCATCACCTGGGGATTGGGCAGGGCGATGCCGAAGCAGAAGACGATGTTCTTGGCATCCAGGATCTCCTCTCCGATCTGGCCGTCCTCCAGGGCGCTGGTGTGGGCGAAGTGGTCGAAGATGGCGATGAAGCGTGCCACCTTGTGCTCGTCGATGCGCTGTTTCAGATGATCGATGATCTGGTCGACGCTGTGGAGACCGGTCTCCTGTTTCTCCACTTCCAGTGTGAATACCGGATACTTTTCCTGTAACAGGGTGTGCTTCATGTCGGAACTCCTGAGATACGGCAACGGGAATCGGTATGCTGGCGGCTGTCCACCGGTTCATCCCTCGGGCTGGCAGATGCCGCGCCGGGCGATCGCCACCAGGGTACGCACCACCAGGTAGGCGACGATCAGGCTGACCAGGGCCAGGAATGCCAGGGACAGGGTCTGGAACAGGGGCAGTCCGGTCTTTTCGTACATCACGAAGGTGGCGATGGTGATGGCGGCGACGGGAAACGAATAGGCCCACCAGGAGAGGAAGAACGGCAGCCGGGTGAAGCGGCGCGTCTGCAGCAGCAGCAGGAAGGTCAGGAACAGGCCGCTGTAGTAGAGCACGCGGGCGAAGGCGTCGATCTCGCCGGTCAGTCCGATGTAGGCGATGAAGCCGACCGCCGGTGGCGCGATCAGGATGAAGAAGGTGGGCATCAGCTTTCCGGGCAGCGGGTTGTGGAACAGGATGCGGTTGAAGATGATGCTCAGCAGTACCAGCCAGAACAGCATGCCGATGCTGAAGAAGAACCAGGAGACCTCCCCGTAGCCCAGCCGCACGCCGGCGATGGGCACCAGTACGTTGCCCACCACCGGGATGAACCAGGCCGGATTGATGTGCTGGATCTGGAAGTGCTCGTGGTGGATCCAGACGTTCATCACGTAGAAGGTGAACAGCAGGTGCAGGAGGGTGCCAGTCAGCCACAGTACCCGCGCCACGCCGGGCAGCATGTGCAGGGTGCAGATCGACAGCAGGATCAGGCTGATGGAGATGGTGGGGAAGAAACTGAGCTTCACCGGGTTCTTCAGTTCCGCCTTCACCGCCGTCCCATGGCGCACCATCTTGACCAGGTAGAGCAGCAGCAGGAGCAGGAAGACGAGGCCGGTGACCCCCATCAGCGCGGGGTTTATGTGCAGGTCGGTGCGGAACACGCTCTGGGCCTTTTCCCATGCCAGGGTCAGGCCGGCGAGCCCCATGACGATGGCGAAGAAGGAGACCGGAAAGTGTTCCAGTCGGGAATCCTGGTTCATGTTTCACCCTCCAGTGGGGGACTCCATAATGGAGGGGGATGCTAGGGGAAGGCCTTCGCCGGTGCATTGAAAATTCTCAATGCAGGGAGGTGGCTGCGGGAAGTGTCCCCACATGCGGCCCACCAGGTTCGCAGGAGCGGTGTCTCCGGCGCTCCTATGCGCATTCCACCGCCGGTCCTGGCAGGAGCGGCGCCCCCGCCGCGAACACTCCATCCTGGCCGCACACTCTTCGTGCCGGGGGCGGCGCTCCTGCAATATCCTTCCCCGGCTGCGGCCCGCCGGATTCCGGTCAATCCTCCGCGATGTGCTCCAGGTTGCGGATGTCGAGCAGGAAGTGGTTGGGGCGGGTCTCCACCAGCAGGCTCTTGCGCTTGAATTCGGCGATGGTGCGGCTGGCGGTCTCGGTGGTGATGCCGAGCATCGCCCCCATGTCCTCGCGCGAGAACAGGGTGCACTCGCTGGTCTGCTCGTTGCGTACCATGCGCAGCAGCAGCCGCGCCACCCGCTGCTTGGCGGAGCCGGTGGAGAGCTCGGTGAGCCAGGCATCCGCCTCCTCCAGCGCCTTCTGCCAGCGGCTGAGCAGCTCCTTGTGCAACGCCGGATTGGTCTCGGACAGGGCCTGCACCACGCTCACCGGCAGGGTGCAGGCCTGGGTCGGCTGCAGCACCACGGCGTCGTGCTGGTAGGGCTGTCCCAGCAGCGCCTCCAGGCCGGCCACGTCGGTGCTGCGGAGCAGACGGACGATACGCTGGGTCCCGTCCGGCAGGTACTGCACCAGCTTGAGGATGCCGCTGCGGATGGTGAACAGCCGGTCGCCCCTGTCCCCGGCCCGGTACAGGGTGGCGCCGGGGGGCAGGGTGTAGATGTCGATCGGCTGGTGGATCTGGTCGAAGTCCTTCTCTTCCAGGCCGGCGAACAGCACCGAGTTGCGCAGGGTGCAGCTGAGGCAGTCCGCCTCTCCCTCCCAGGCCTCCTTGTCGGAGATGAACTTCATCAGCTCTCCATGTCGAACTTGAGCTTCGGCAGATGGGCCAGGGATTCCCTGATCGCCTCCTCCGGGTAGTCGAAGTTCTTCAGCTCGCCGGCGAAGTAGCGGTCATAGGCCGACATGTCGAAGTGGCCGTGGCCGGAGAGGTTGAACAGCAGGGTCCTGGATTCACCGCTCTCGGTGCACCTGTTCGCCTCGCGGATCACGGCGGCGATGGCGTGGGTGGATTCGGGGGCCGGGATGATGCCCTCGCTGCGGGCGAACAGGACGCCGGCCTCGAAGGTCTCCAGCTGGGGGACCGCCACCGCGTCCACCAGTCCCTCGTAGTGCAGCTGGCTGACCAGGGCGGAATCGCCGTGGTAGCGCAGGCCGCCGGCGTGGATGCCCGGCGGCATGAAGTCGTGGCCGAGGGTGTACATCTTCAGCAGCGGGGTGAGGCCGATGGCGTCGCCGAAGTCGTAGGCGTAGACGCCCTTGGTCAGGGTGGGACAGGAGGTGGGCTCCACCGCCACCAGCTGCACCTCCTTGCCGGCCGCCTTGTCGGCGAAGAAGGGGAAGGCGATACCGCCGAAGTTGGAGCCGCCACCGCAGGGGGCGAACACCATGTCCGGGTAGTCGCCCACCATCTCCAGCTGTTTCTTCGCCTCTTCGCCGATCACGGTCTGGTGCAGCAGGACGTGGTTCAGCACCGAGCCGAGGGCATAGTTGGTGTCGTCGCGCTGGGCCGCCAGCTCCACCGCCTCGGAGATGGCGATGCCGAGGGAACCCTCGGAGTCGGGGTGCTGTTCCAGGATCGAGCGCCCGGCGTTGGTGCGGTCGCTGGGGCTGGCGAAGACGTTGGCCCCCCAGGTCTGCATCATGGAGCGGCGGTAGGGCTTCTGGTGGTAGCTCACCTTCACCATGTAGACCTCGACCTCGAGCCCGAACAGCTGGCCGGCCAGGGCCAGGGAGCTGCCCCACTGGCCGGCGCCGGTCTCGGTGGTGAGCCGTTTGATGCCGGCCTGCTTGTTGTAGTAGGCCTGGGCCACGGCGGTATTCGGCTTGTGCGAGCCGGCCGGACTGACCGCCTCGTTCTTGTAGTAGATCCTGGCGGGGGTGCCCAGGGCCTGTTCCAGCCGTCGCGCCCGGTACAGCGGCGACGGCCGCCACAGCCGCAGCACCTCGCGCACCTCCTCGGGGATCGGGATCCAGCGCTCCGGACTCATCTCCTGCTCGATCAGGGCCTGGGGGAAGATGGCGCCCAGGGCATCCGGGGTCACCGGGTTGCCGTCCGGACCCAGCGGCGGCGCCGGCGGATTGGGCATGTCCGCCATCACGTTGTACCAGTGGGTGGGCATGTCGGCTTCTTTGAGCAGGATCTTGGTCTTCACGGTGTCGGTCTCCAGTGGTCGGGTTTGCCCCGACGGTTCTTATTCGGATCGGCCCGGTCGGGCCATCGGCCAATCTTCACATACAAGGACGGGTGGAGGCCAGCCGGGGAGGGGTGGCCGCCCCTGGCCCGTGTCTCTACGGCCAGCCCTCAGAGGCTGCTATCATGGCCGGCCGGCAATGCATCGCAGGATCGGCCTCATGGCGTTGATCACCCTCAGGAACATCCACCTCGGTTTCGGCGGCCCGCCGCTGCTGGACGGCATCGACCTGGCCGTCGACAAGGGGGAGCGGCTGTGCCTGCTGGGACGCAACGGCAGCGGGAAATCGACCCTGATGAAGCTGATCGCGGGCGAGATCCAGGCCGACGATGGTGAACGGGTGACCCCGCAGGGGGTGTGCATCACCCGGCTGGAGCAGGAGGTGCCGGCGGATCTGGCGGGCAGCGTGTTCGATGTGGTGGCCTCGGGACTGGGCGGGGTGGGGGAGCTGGTGCGCCGTTATCACCGGCTCGGCGTCGAGCTGGCCCGGGCCCCGGACGACGGCGGCAGGCGGCTGGAACAGCTGTCGCAGCTGCAGCACCGGCTGGAGGCGGCCGACGGCTGGCGCACCGGGCAGCGGGTGGAGCAGGTGATCTCGCGCCTGTCGCTGGACCCGGATGTCGCCTTCGGCTCCCTCTCCGGTGGCCTCAAGCGCCGCGTTCTGCTGGCCCGGGCCCTGGTGCAGGATCCCGACCTGCTGCTGCTGGACGAGCCCACCAACCACCTCGACATCGAATCCATCGAGTGGCTGGAGCAGTTCCTGCTCGACTACCGGGGCGCGCTGCTGTTCGTCACCCACGATCGCCGCTTCCTGCGCCGCCTGGCCACCCGCATCGTCGAGCTGGACCGGGGGCGCCTGACCGACTGGCCCGGCGACTACGACAACTTCCTGCGTCGCAAGGAGGAGATGCTGAACGCGGAGGAGCAGGCCAACCAGCGCTTCGACCGGCGCCTGGCCGAGGAGGAGGTCTGGATCCGCCAGGGCATCAAGGCGCGCCGCACCCGCAACGAGGGGCGGGTGCGGGCGCTGCAGGCGATGCGCGAGGAGCGGGCCCGGCGCCGGCAGCAGGCGGGCCAGGTGAAGATGGCGCTGCAGGACGGCGAGCGCTCCGGCAAGCTGGTGCTGGAGGCCAGGAACATCGCCTATGCCTGGGACGGGAGCCCGGTGGTGCGGCAGTTCTCCACCACCGTCCTGCGCGGCGACCGCATCGGCATCATCGGGCCCAACGGATGTGGCAAGACCACCCTGCTCAACCTGCTGCTGGGACGGCTGGCGCCGGACAGCGGCGAGGTGCGGCTCGGCACCCGGCTGGAGGTGGCCTACTTCGACCAGATGCGGGCGGCCCTGGACGGGGAGAAGAGCGTCGTCGACAACGTCGCCGACGGCGCCGACAAGGTGGAGGTGAACGGCCGGTCGCGTCACGTGATCAGCTATCTGCAGGATTTCCTGTTTCCCCCGGAGCGGGCGCGCCAGCCGGTCAGGGCCCTCTCCGGCGGTGAGCGCAACCGGCTGCTGCTGGCGCGCCTGTTCACCCGCCCGGCCAACGTGCTGGTGCTGGACGAGCCCACCAACGACCTGGACATGGAGACCCTGGAACTGCTGGAGGAGCGGCTGCTGGAGTACCAGGGCACCCTGCTGCTGGTGAGTCACGATCGTGACTTCCTGGACCGGGTGGTCACCAGCACCCTGGTGTTCGAGGGCGACGGCCGCATCGGCGAATACGTCGGCGGCTACAGTGACTGGCTGCGCCAGCGTCCGGCCGGACCGGTGCCGCGGCAGACGGCGGCAGCGGCCGCCCGCCAGCCGGGGAAGGAGCGGCCCAGGAGCCGTCCGCGCAAGCTCGGCTACAGGGAGCAGCGGGAACTGGAGGAGCTGCCCCGGCGCATCGAGCGGCTGGAGAGCGAGCTGGAGCAGGCCCAGCAGCGGCTGGCCGATCCCGCCCTCTACCGGCAGAGTGGCGAGGCGGTGGCGGAGCAGAAGGCGGTGCTGGAACGGCTGACGGCGGAACTGGAGGCCGCCTACGGGCGCTGGGAGACCCTGGAGGCGATGCAGGACGAGCGGTCGACCTGAACGGTTCAGGGGAGGTCAGGGCCTGCGGCGGCAGACCGCCTGGGCACGACCGCCACGCTTGGCCTGGTAGAGGGCGTCGTCGGCCTGCTGCAGCAGCTGTTCCAGGGTGCAGTCCGAATCCGGCACCATGGTGATCATGCCGATGCTGGCGGTGAACGGCACATCCGCCTGTGCGGCGGCGCCGCTGGCCAGGTCGCGGGCGATGCGGCAGCCCTGGTCGTGACTGCAGTCGCTGAGCAGCAGCACGAACTCGTCGCCACCGAGGCGGGCGGCGAGATCACCGGGACGGCGGGCGAGGGCACGCAGCGCTCCCGCCAGCGCCTTCAGGGTGGCGTCGCCGTGCTCGTGTCCCCGGCTGTCGTTGATCTGCTTGAGGTGGTCGAGATCGACCAGGAACAGGGACAGCGGCCGCCCGTCGCGCAATGCCCGCTGGCGCTCGGCGGAGAAGTGGTCGATGAAGGCGCGCCGGTTGGCCAGCCCGGTCAGCTCGTCGGTGTGGGCCAGGTACCTGAGCTGCCGTTCCATCAGGAAGTTGTTGCGCTCCTGCTGCTCCAGCGACCAGCCGGTGATGACCATGATGACGGCGGCGCTGACGTAGTAGAAGGTCGACGCCAGCAGCATCGGCGCCGGAACCGGGTCGACCCACAGTGCGGCATACAGGTAGACCACGAAGGTCAGGGCGATGGCGGCGGCGGGCCAGCGGAAATCGGTGCGGAAGAAGCCGTGTCCGAACACCAGCACGATGAGCAGGCCGGTGAAGTAGAGATTCCGCACCTCCGGCGGCAGCATGGTGTTCATGACCACCACGCTGGCACCGGAGACGAACAGGACGAAGAAGACCAGCGGGCCGGTGTAGCGCTCCACGATCGGGCGAATGAAGAAGCCGGCGACGCCGATCAGCAGCAGTGGCAGGGTGAAACCGAGGCGAACCACCAGCATCGCCTGCCAGTGGTCGTCACCGACGCCCCTGTCGACCACCGCGAACAGGCAGAACAGCAGCAGCCCGAGCACCACTGCGAACTGGTTGCGGGAGCGGTGCTGGCGCTGGAACCGATGCCAGAACTGACGCTCCAGCTCGGCGTCTTCGAATACCAGGCCGAATCCACGGCCGCCGGCGGCGCCCCTTCCGGCATGTCCGGTCCCGTCGGTCATCCCCTCGTGTCCATCCCCGCTGTCGCCCCTGTCGACGGGACCCCATGACGGGTCCCGCTGGGTCCATTGTTGCCCAGTTCCGACGGTGACGCCATACTCGCACACTGTCGATGGAATGGGGACTTCCCCGGCGGAGGGATGACCATGCGGTGGAAGGGGCGCAGGCGCAGCAGCAATGTGGAGGACCGGCGGGGGCGGCGCATGGTGCGCCGGGCGGGCGGAGGCGGCCTGGGGGTCATCTTGCTGGCGCTGGTGGCGATGTACTTCGGCATCGATCCCTCCATCGTCCTCGACCCGGGCAGCGGCATGTCAGCCGGCAGCGGGACCGGCAGCGACAGCTACACCCCGACCCCGGAGGAGGAGCAGCTGGCGGCCTTCACCTCGGTGGTGCTGGCGGATACGGAGGATGCGTGGAACGAGCTGTTCCGGCAGATGGGCGGCAACTACCGGGAGCCCCGCCTGGTCCTGTTCAGCGGCGCGGTGCAGTCAGCCTGCGGGTACGCCCGGGCGGCCATGGGCCCGTTCTACTGTCCGGCCGACAGCAGGGTCTATATCGACCTGGGCTTCTACCGCGACCTGAAACAGCGGCACGGGGCACCTGGTGACTTTGCCCAGGCCTACGTGATCGCCCACGAGGTGGGCCACCACGTGCAGAATCTGCTGGGCATCTCCGGCAAGGTGCAGAAGCTGCGGCGCCAGCTGGGCGGGAAGCGGGCCAACGCCCTGTCGGTGCGGCTGGAGCTGCAGGCGGACTGCCTGGCCGGGGTCTGGGCCAGCCATGCCCAGCGCAGCAAGCAGGTGCTGGAGCCGGGCGACCTGGAGGAGGCCCTCACCGCCGCCAGCGCCATCGGCGACGACCGGCTGCAGAGAGAGGCGCGCGGCTATGTCGCCCCCGACTCCTTCACCCACGGCAGTTCCGAACAGCGGGTGCGCTGGTTCCGCAGGGGCTTCGAAAGCGGCGACCTCGAGGCCTGCGACACCTTCGGGAGCGGTACCCTGTGACTCGCCGTGGCACTCCGCGTGAGGCTGGAAATCCCCCCCTCTCTCTCCTATGCTTCATGTGCCTGTATCAACCGGCGCCGGCAACGGGCCTGCGTCTGCGCTCTGTGAGGAGGAGAAGAATGACAAGAGGAACGATCAACCGGTGGACCGCCATCCCCGCCGCCCTGCTGATGGCCGCTGCCCTGGTGCAGTCGGCCGCGGTCGGCGCCATGGAGAAGAAACTGGTGGTGGTCACCTCCTATCCCAAGGACCTGACCGTAACCTTCAAGAAGGCATTCGAGAAGCGCTACCCCGGGGTCCGGGTGGAGATGCTGAAGAAGAAGACCACCGCCGGCGTCAAGTACATCCAGGAGACCGCCGGGAACAACAACAGTGACCTGTTCTGGGCCTCGGCCCCGGACGCCTTCGAGGTGCTGAAGGGCGATGGTCTGCTGCAGAAGTACCAGACCAGGGCGAAGGGCATCCCGGAGAAGGTGGGCTCCTACCCGATCAACGACCCGGACGGCTACTACAAGGGCTTCGCCGCCTCCGGCTACGGCATCATGTGGAACACCCGCTACCTGAAGGCGAAGAAGCTGCCGGCGCCGAAGGAGTGGGAGGACCTGACCAAGGCGGTCTATCACAACCATGTCGGCATGTCGGCACCATCCCGCTCCGGTACCACCCACCTGACGGTGGAGACGGTGCTGCAGGGCGATGGCTGGGAGAAGGGGTGGGCCCTGTGGAAACGCATCGGCGGCAACTTCAAGACCGTCACCGAGCGCAGTTTCGGCGTACCGGACGGGGTCAATTCGGGCCAGTTCGGGATCGGCATCGTGATCGACTTCTTCGGCTTCTCCTCCAAGGCCAGCGGCTTTCCGGTGGAGTTCGTCTACCCGACCGTGACCACCCTGGTGCCGGCCAACATCGCCATCGTCAAGGATGCACCGCACCCGGAGGCGGCTGCCGCCTTCATCGAGTTCCTGCTGTCGGTGGAGGGTCAGGAGTTGCTGCTGGATCCCAAGATCCGCCGCCTGCCGGTGAACCCGGCGGTCTACGCCAAGGCACCGAAGGACTTCCCCAACCCGTTCAAGGACAGCTCCATCGGGGCACGGGTGAAATTCGACGTGCTCAAGTCGAAGGCCCGCTACAATCTGGTCAACTCCCTGTTCGACGTGATGATCACCTATCGCCTGGACGATCTGCGTGACGCCGTGGGGGCGATTCAGCAGGCCGAGGCGGCCCTGGCCGGCAAGTCCAATCCCAAGGCGGAGGCCCTGCTGCAGCAGGCCTGGGCCCTGGTCGACGAGGTGCCGATCGACGAGGCGAAGGCGCTGGATCCCGGGTTCGCGGCCATCTTCAAGAAGAAGCGCAAGAAGAAGACCGACAAGGTGACCGGCCGCCAGGCCGAGGTGGAGCAGGAATGGGACACCAGGGTGAAGGCCAACTACGCCAGGGCGAAGCAGCTGGCGGAACAGGCCAGGGGGATGCTGTAGCCTTCCGTTCCCTCTCCCCTGTAGGAGCGGCGCCCCCGCCGCGAACCGGTGGGAAAGGAGGCCCGCCTGGTCCGGTCCCCTCCGCCAGGGGACGCCGTGAATACATCCCTGTAGGCTCGCTGCGGC
Organism: Sedimenticola thiotaurini; assembly: GCA_011051715.1. Classification (GTDB taxonomy): domain Bacteria; phylum Pseudomonadota; class Gammaproteobacteria; order Chromatiales; family Chromatiaceae; genus HyVt-443. The sequence continues at coordinate 20,371 of DRKP01000051.1, forward strand.
CATCCCTGGCCGCAGACGCCCCTGGCGGAGGGGACCGGACCAGGCTTCGATGTCAGGCGCACACTGTTCGCGGCGGGGGCGCCGCTCCTACGGTGTTGGGGTGCCTGTTCGCGGCGGGGGCGCCGCTCCTGCGGTGTTGGGGTGCCTGTTCGCGGCGGGGGCGCCGCTCCTGCGGTGTCGGGGCGCCTGTTCGTGTTGGGGCGCCGTTCCTGTGGTGTGGTGGTGCCATCCTGGTATAGACGACAAGGATCATCGTGACTCTGTTTGCCCGTGGTGACCGCGGGCCGGCCGTGGTGGGCCTGGCCCTGTTCCTGTTCCTGCTGCTGTTTCTGGCCATCCCCGTGGTCAAGGTGATCTTCGTCGCCTTCCAGGACGTGGGCAGCGGCCAGTTCAGCCTGATCAACTTCGTCGACTTCTTCAACACCTCCCTGTTCCGCGAGTCGTTCGTCAACTCCTTCTATGTTGCCGCCATGTCGGTGGCGGTGGCCAGCGTGATCGCCCTGCCGCTGGCCTATTTCACCACCCGCTTCAACTTCGCCGGCACCGCCCTGATCCAGACCCTGGGCGTGGTGCCCCTGATCATGCCGCCCTTCGTCGGTGCGGTGGCGATGCAGCTGCTGTTTGGTACCAACGGCTCGGTCAACCTGCTGCTGGATGAGTGGTTCGGCATCAACATCCCGTTCATGGAGGGGCTGAACGGGGTGATCCTGGTGCAGAGCATCCACTATTTCCCGTTCATCCTGATCAACATCTCCGCCGCCCTCAACAATATCGACCGGGCGATGGAGGAGTCGGCCCAGAACCTGGGGGCCAGCGGCATGCGCCTGTTCCGGCGCATCGTCTTCCCCCTGGCCATGCCCGGCTACGTGGCCGGTGCCGCCCTGGTGTTCCTCAAGGTGTTCGACGACCTGGGCACGCCGCTGCTGCTCGACGTCAACAACATGCTGGCCCCCCAGGCCTACCTGCGCATCTCCTCCATCGGCATCTCCGACCCCATGGGCTACGTCATCTCGGTGATCCTGGTGGTGTTCTCCCTGCTGGCGCTGTGGACCTCCCTGCTGCTGACCCGCAACCGGGAGTACGCCACGGTGCAGAAGGGGGGCGGCGGACTGATGCGCCGGGACATGCGGCCATGGGAGAAGGCGGGGGCCTACGCCGTGATCCTGTTGATCCTGCTGCTGGTGCTGTCGCCCCACATCGGCCTGACCCTGCTCTCGTTCGGCACCATCTGGTCCTACAGCGTGCTGCCCGACGGCTTCACCCTGGACCACTACCTGGAGGTGTTCGAATCCGCCTCCCAGTTCATCACCAACACCCTGCTCTACGCCACCCTGGCGGCCACCGCCGACGTGGTGTTCGGTACCGCCATCTCCTATATCGTGCTGCGCACGCGGCTGGCCGGACGCAGGATCCTGGACTATGCCGCCACCGCCTCCCTGGCCATCCCCGGCGTGGTCCTGGGCATCGGCTACCTGCGCACCTTCTACGAATTCGACGTGCCGGTGGTGGACAAGCCGCTCGCCTCCTGGTGGGTGATCATCGTGGTGGCGCTGCTGATCCGGCGCCTGCCCTACGCCCTGCGCGCCTGCATGGCGGCGCTGCAGCAGGTGGCGGTGGCGCTGGAGGAGGCGGCCGAGAACCTGGGCGCCACCAAGCGCCGCACCGTCTGGCGGGTGGTGGTGCCGCTGATGTCCGGCGGCATCCTGGCCGGCTTCGTCACCAGCTTCGCCACCGCCGCGGTGGAGCTGTCGGCCACCCTGATGCTGGTCAGCGAGGAGGCGGATGCGCCCCTCTCCTATGGCATCTACGTGTTCATGCAGTCCGCCGCCGGGCGCGGACCGGGCGCGGCTCTGGGCATGATCGCGGTACTGATCGTGGCGCTCGGCACCTATCTCTCCCACCGTGTGATCGAGCGCAACCGGCAGCAGCAGGCGTCCGACCGGCTGGTCGCGGCTGCGGAGACATGAGGAGCCAGACATGAGCAAGACCCCTTCCGTCGCCATCCGCATCCAGGATCTGCACCTGTCGTTCGGCGACACCAGGGTGCTGCAGGGGATCGACCTGGAGATCCGGCCGGGGGAGCTGTTCGCCTTCCTCGGCCCATCCGGCTCCGGCAAGTCGACCCTGCTGCGCGCCATCGCCGGCTTCGGACCCCGGCCGCAGGGCCGCATCCTGCTGGACGACGAGGAGATCACCAGCCAGCCACCGTGGACCCGCAACGTGGGCATGGTGTTCCAGAGCTACGCCCTGTGGCCGCACATGACCGTGTTCCGCAACGTCGCCTTCGGCCTGGAGGAGCGGCGGGTGGCGAAGGGGGAGATCCGCCAGCGGGTGGAGCGGGCGCTGGATCTGGTGGGGCTGCTGGAACTGGCCGACCGGCGTCCGTCGCAGCTCTCCGGCGGTCAGCAGCAGCGTATCGCCCTGGCCCGCACCATCGTGGTGGAACCGCGGGTGCTGCTGCTGGACGAGCCGCTCTCCAACCTGGACGCCAACCTGCGCATCCAGATGCGCCGCGAGATCCTGGATCTGCAGCGCGCCCTGGGGCTCACCACCATCTTCGTCACCCACGACCAGGAGGAGGCCAACACCATCTCCGACCGCATGGCGGTGCTGGACCAGGGGGTGATCCAGCAGGTGGGCACGCCGATGGAGCTGTACGACGATCCGGCCAATCTGTTCGTGGCCGGCTTCCTCGGCACCGCCAACGTGCTCTCCGGTCGCTTTCAGCAGACGGCGGAGGGCAGCCGCTTCGGCACCCCCGGCGGTTTCGAGGTGTTGCTGGAGGGGGTGGAGCGTTCCGGTTCCGGCCACATCCTGTTCCGGCCGCAGAACATCCGCATCGTGCAGCGGGGCGAGGCCCTGCCGGAGGAGGGGGTGCGCATGGAGGGCCGGGTGCGCCACCGCGAGTTTCTCGGCAGCCTGGTACGCTACGAGGTGGAGAGCGGTGGCGAGAAGCTGCTGGTGGACGACAACCACCAGCGCGGCGATCCGCCCTACGAGCCGGGCACCGCAGTGGTACTGCAGCTCAACCGCAGCCAGATCATCGTCATGGCGGAGTGAGACCGGTCACCCGCCTGCCAACCGGGAGCAGTCCATGATACGTTTCGTCCATTGCGTCAAGCGGCGCGCCGATCTCTCTCCGGAGGAGTTCCGCCACCTCTGGAACAGCCCGGAGTTCCTCGACCTGCTGGAGCGGCTGAAGGCCCTCAGCGGAGCGGTCCGGCTGGAGCGCAGCCTGACCCTGATCATTCCCGAGAACATCCGCCTGATGGAGGAGCGTGGTTCCGGCGAGCCCTTCGATGCCATGCTCGAGGTGTGGTGGCAGCGTGGTGTGGGCCTGTTCGAGACCTTCTCCACCCCCGAGGCCGGGCGGCTGCTGGAGGAACTGGCGGCCTGTCAGGCAGGATTCATCGACTTCGCCGAATCCCGCCGCTTCTTCACCGAATCCTGATTTCCCGCACCCCGCCGTTCAGCCCAGGTCCGGCCCGTGAAACAGCTCGCGCCGGGAGATCTCCCGTTGCCAGGGGCAGTCACGCCGTGCCCGTTCCATGTTGCGGTCCCGGGTCTCGATGACCCGGTTCCAGGCCTGGAACACCGCCTCCGCCGAGGCGTAGGGCGCCATGTTCAGGACCAGGGGCTGCAGCAGGTAGTGGCCCAGGGTGGCATCGAAGTTGAGGTGGGCCCGCTGCGGCTGCCCCAGCAGGACGATCTCCATGCCGGGTCCCAGCACCTGATAACCGGCGCCGGCGCGGCGGCCGGCCTCCCAGCCGGCGGGCAGGGCCAGGCCGGGATCCCGCTCCGGCAGCAGCAGGCGCGACAGCATCCACGGGGTCAGCAGCAGCACGGCGCGCCAGCCGTCGACCCGGCGGCAGGCGCGGGCCTGGATCCCCAGCGCCTGGTTGCTCATGGGATCGTGCAGGAAGTGGCGTTCGTTCAGGCGCCGGTGCAGCGCCACCAGTGCGCCGATGAGGGCTTGGTCGTCGGCCAGGGATGGCGGCGCCGTCTGCCACCCGCTCCGTTGCATCAGGCAGCACCTCCGTCGCCGTCGAACAGCAGCGCCAGACGTTCCCCCAGCAGGCGGTAGAGTCGCAGTCCGGCTGCCTCGCGCAGGTCGGTGGCGAAGCGGGGCACCCACCGCGCCAGGTGTTCCCGGCGCAACTCCCGCAACAGCGCCGTCTCACCCCGTTCCAGCAGGAAGGCGGCGCACTCCAGCTCGGTACCCAGGTAGTCCGGCGGCATGGCTTCCGCCCCCAGTCCGGCGCGCCGGTAGAGGGCGGCGACCTCGGTCCCGGCCGGTCCGTCCATGCTGCCGCCGCGGTAGGCCGATTCGAACGGCGGGCAGCGGGTCCTGGGGCGGTCGTTGACGAACAGCCTCGTGTATTCCCCCTGCCACTGGTCCAGCGGCAGGGCCGACAGCTCCGCCACCGCCGGCGCCAGCCAGGGGTGGCGCCGGGAGAGCTCCTCCAGCAGCGGCAGCGACTCGTCCCCGGGCAGGCCCAGCAGGCCGCCCAGGAGTCTCAGCTCGTCCACCGTCCAGCGGGTCTCCGCGGGCATCTTTCCAGACCGGCTACCAGGGATAGGCGTAGACGCCGTTGTACATGATGTAGTGCCGCAGCAGGTAGCCCCCGACCAGGATCAGCAGCGATGCGGCGACGATCGGCACGTGGCTGGTCCAGCCCTTCAGCACCCCCCTCAGCTCCAGCAGGAAGGGGACCACCAGGCCGAAGCCGATGAAGCCGATCAGCCAGCCCAGGTCGTTCCACAGCAACTGCAGGGAACGCATCGCCGACTCGTCGCCACTGCTCATGAACTGGTAGAAGGAGAAGATGATCACCAGCTCCACCGAGATCAGCACCAGGTCGATGCGTTCGTACAGCACCCGGATGTGGTCGTCGGCGGCATCGTGGATCACCACGTACATCAGCAGCAGCAGGAACGCCATGGCGGTGGAGAAGGCGGAGACGGTGAACAGCAGCGGAATGCCCGGGTTGTGCCACAGCGCGACCGCCGGGAAGGACTGCACCAGCAGGCCGGTGTAGACGGCGACGCCGACGCCGTTGATGGTGGCCATCCAGCCGATGAATTTACGGTAGCGGGTGGAGAGCTCGGCGATCTTCTGTACCCAGCCCCAGTCCATCACCCGGTTCACTCCCCACAGTTTCTGGAAGAAGGGGGAGATGTACATGTAGGGCAGGGCATAGAGGACGCCCCAGAACATCATCCAGATGATGAACTGGGTGCCCCAGGCGATCCAGGCGTGGGGCTGATAGAACAGCACCAGGGGATTCAGCACATGGATCACCGCCACGTGGTCGAGCAGGTGGCCGAACAGCATCAGCGAGCCCAGCGCCAGCAGCACGATGCCCGACCAGGCGCCCCACAGCACCAGGTCGCGGTGGGGCTTGAGATACATGTCGGTGAGAAAGGTGACGGCCAGGGTGGCGGCCCCGAGACCGCCGAAATAGAGGTAGATGGCGATCCACCAGGTCCAGATGTCCTGGGTCGCATAGCTCATGGTGACGTCCATCTCAGCCCCTCCTCTTCATGTCGTCGATGTAGTAGACGTTGGGCCGGGTGCCCAGGTGGGGCATCAGCGGGCGGGCCACGCCGCTCTCGACGATGCGGGTCACCGGGTCGTCCGGATCGTCCAGGTCACAGAACATGCGCGCCGAGCCGACGCAGGTCTCGACGCAGGCCGGCTGCTGGCCGGCGGCGAGGCGGTGGTCGCAGAAGGTGCACTTGTCCATCGATGGCCGCGTGCGCCGGTAGTCACTGCCGTAGAACTCCCGGCCCGTCCTGACGTCTGCATAGGTCACCTCGTGGCGGGCGTCGTAGGGGCAGGCCATGGCGCAGGCGCGGCAGCCCATGCACAGGGCCTGGTCCACCTTGACGATGCCGTTGTCCAGCCGGTAGGTGGCGCCGGTGGGACAGACGCTCATGCAGGGCGGGTTGTCGCAGTGGTTGCAGAGGCGGGGGAAGAAGCGCCGGTGGGCGTACTCCCCGGTGCCGATCTCCTTGTCGTGGACGTAGGTGCGCCAGACGTCGTTCCACACCTCGGTCTGGTTCTCCATCGCGCAGGCGGCCATGCACGCGTTGCAGCCCACGCAGGTATTCAGGTCGATCACCATGGCGTATCGGGTCATTGTCTTCCTCCTCAGGCGCGGGCCACTCGAATGGTGAATTCCTGGGAGCGGAAACCGCCCACCACCGGCTCCTCCTGGTGCGGCACCAGCTTGTTGGTGGCGGTGCCGTCCCCCTCGGTGAGGTGCAGCGCCGGATTCTCCACCCCGAAGGAGGAGTAGACGAACAGCACATCCGGGCGCACCAGCCGGGTCACGTGGGCCTGGCCCGTGGCCTGCTGGCCGGACAGGGTGTTGGTCAGGCGGATGCCGTCACCGTCGCGGATGCCCAGCACGCCGGCCCGGTCGGGGTGGATCCAGACCCGCTTGTAGATGTCGCTCTTGAAGCGGTTGATCGCCGCCAGCACCGGGTTGTTGCTGTTGGTGGAGGCGTGGGAGACGGTCGGTGTCTTGCCGTAGGTGAAATAGAACTCGTCCTTCTCCAGCGGCGCGTGCATCGGCCTGTCCTTGCGGCAGCGGGCGGGAATGAAGCCGGCCAGGGGGTTGAAGTGGGGGGAGTCGTAACCGGCCTGGCGCAGGCCGTGGAACAGGTTGCTGAAGAACTCGATGCGGCCGCTGTCGGTGGGGACCGGCATCCGGCGCGGCATGCCGTACTTCTCCAACACCTCCTGCCGGTCGGCCTCGAAGTAGACCCCTTTTTCACGCAGCTCCCGGTCCAGCTCCTCCACCGAGATACCCAGGCGGCGCGCCTCCTGGGCGAAGGAGACCTGGCGGCAGGCGGCGGCGAAGGCCCCCCTGGGGTGGGTGGCCCGGGTCTTCTCCCAGGCGGCGCGGACGGCGGCCGCCTCCAGCCCGGTGAGCTTCTCCACCCAGTCGATGAAACCGTCCACGTTGCCGCTGATGATCTCCGTCATCTTCACCAGCAGGTCGGCCGTCTCCTCGGTATCGTAGAGGGAGGGGATGGCGGCGTAGCGGGTGGTCAGTGCCAGGTCGTGATTGACGCCGTTGCCGTAGAGGGTGGGCTCGTCCCGCTCCAGGTAGGTGGAGTTGGGCAGCACCACGTCGGCATAGGCCACCGTGTCCGACGGCAGCACGTCGATCGCCACCACCAGTTCCACGTTGTCGTGACCCAGCACCTCCTTCCAGTAGCTGTCGGGGTAGTAGTGGCGCACCGGATTGGCGGCGTTGATGAAGAAGGCGCGGGTCAGGTAGGGCTTCTCCTCCCACAGCACCCGCCCCTCCACCGACTCCCTGACCCCGGTGTCGGTGAGCACCGGCAGGGCCACGTTGAAGCGGCCGGCCTCCCGCTCCTGGCGGTTGAAGGCCCAGGTCCAGCCCGGGTGGCCGTGGGAGAAGTTCTCCGGTTTCGACACCGCCCCGATCACCATCTTGGCGAAGGGCATGCCGGCCAGCCTGGCCAGCGGCGCGCCGGGCTCGTAGCCCTCCTTCATTGCCTCGAACATGTGCGCCGCCTTGTGGTGCACCTCGCCGCTCATGATCCAGCCACCCTCCTTGTTGATGCCGCCGTTGAGGGCCTGGATCATCGCCTGCACCCGGCGCTGCATCATCACGTTGCCATAGCGCGCCCCGTGCCAGCCGGGGTTGACGATGGCGGGGCGGCTGCGGCCGAACTCACGGGCAATGCGGGTGATGGTCGCCGCGTCGATGCCGGTGGAGACCGAGGCCCACTCCGGGGTGTACCCGGCCAGCTCCCCGATCTGGGCCTGGAGCACCGTCTTCACCGGCCGGCCCCGGGCGGTGAATCCAGCGGGTACGGAGAGGGCCGGATGGACGCCGGCGCCATCGGCCGCGACCCGGTTGTCGTTGGCGAATGCCGGCAGCGTCCGCAGCTCCCCCGAGTGCTCCTCCATCACCAGCGGCCGGCCATCATCGTCGGTCAGCGGCTGCCACTGGCCGTCGTCGTCGCGGTAGAGCAGAAACGGCATGTTGGTGTGGGCGCGCAGGAAGTCGGCGTCGTACAGCCCCTCCTCCAGCATGATCTTCAGCATCGCCAGCAGAAACGCCAGGTCGGTGCCGGGGCGGATCTTCAGCCACTCGTCCGCCTTGGCCGCGGTCTCGGAGCAGCGCGGGTCCAGCACCACCACCTTGGCTCCGTTCTTGCGTCCCTGGGCGAAGCGCACCATGCGGCAGGTGGAGACGCTGCCGGTGGAGCCGTTGCTGGAGATCAGCAGGATGTAGCGGGCGTTGTCGTAGTCCGGCAGCACCTCGTCGTGGACGTTGAAGTTGCCGGTCACCGCGTCGGTGCCGAGGTGGCCGGTGGTGACGCAGTGCTGCATCGGCGAGGCGATGATGTTGGGCACCTCGTTGGCCATGGCGAACGGGACCGACCAGTTCATGTAGAAGACGCAGGAGGTCCAGCCCCCCACCATGGTCCACTCCCAGGGCTTGATGGCGGCGGCCTGCTGGCGCTCGGCGATGTAGCGGAACGCCTCCTCCCAGCTGGCGACGCGGAACCTGAACTCGCCCCGCTTGCTTCCCTCGACCCGGATCAGCGGCGTCTTCAGGCGGTCGACGTCGTAGGTCTGGCGCAGCCCCGCCTGGCCGCGGGCGCAGATCTTGCCCCGGTTGAGGGTGGAGTGGGGGTTGCCATCCAGCTTGACGATGCGGCGCTCGCCATGGCGGCTGCGGGTGGTGACCTCGATGTTGCAGAGAGAGGAGCAGAAATTGCAGATGCTGTAGCTGGTCTGCTCGCCGTCCGCCTCGTCGGCGGTCCCCCCGGCCAGGCGTCCGACCCGGGACAGCAGGGTGAGGCCGGCGCCGCCATAGCCGGTGGTCTTGAGAAAGGCGCGGCGGGAGAGAGAGGGGAGGTTCCAGGCCATGTCGCTGTCCTCGGTGGTGATGGTTTCGTCATCACACCCCCCTGCGTTGCGCAGGGACATCGGGCATCCTGTTCGGTCCCCGATCCGGCCGTCGCCGGGGACAACCCGGACCCGTCGTGGAAACGGGGCCCTTCAGCCGTTCGGGAATCGCATTCCAATTACCCCACATATAAGACGGTTGAAAGATCGTGGATGCATTGATAATTCGCAATCGTTCAATATGTTAGAAAAGAGGTAGATTATGATAAACTGAATATTCAACGAGGGATTCCAGCCGGCCGGGGCCGTCCACAGCATGCGTGAACCAGAGTCCATCCCAGACCGTGAGCTCGGCCGCACCGAGGTCAAGGAGACCACCTGCTACATGTGCGCCTGCCGCTGCGGCATCCGCGTCACCCTGCGCGACGGCGAGGTCCGCCACATCGAGGGCAACCCCAACCATCCCCACAACCAGGGGGTGATCTGCGCCAAGGGGGCGTCGGGGATCATGAAACAGTACTCCCCGGCCCGCATCACCCGGCCGCTGCTGCGCCGGAAGCACCACCCGCGCGGGGAGTCGGCGTTCGAGGAGATCTCCTGGGAGCGGGCGTTCCAGATCATGGAGGAGCGGCTCGGCCGCATCCGCGCCACCGATCCCAAGCGCTTCGCACTGTTCACCGGCCGCGACCAGATGCAGGCGCTCACCGGCATGTTCGCCAAGCAGTTCGGTACCCCCAACTATGCCGCCCATGGCGGTTTCTGCTCGGTCAACATGGCGGCTGGCCTGATCTACACCATCGGCGGCTCGTTCTGGGAGTTCGGTGGTCCCGACCTGGACCGGGCCAAGCTGTTCATCATGTTCGGCACCGCCGAGGACCACGACTCCAACCCGCTGAAGATCCACATCTCGAAATTCAAGCGCCGCGGCGGCCGCTTCATCTCCATCAACCCGGTCCGCACCGGCTACTCGGCCATCGCCGACGAGTGGGTGCCGATCCGCCCCGGCACTGATGGCGCCCTGATCCTGGCCATCGTCCACGAGCTGATCAAGCAGGGCCTCTACGACCGCGACTTCCTGGTCCAGTACAGCAACGCCGCCGAGCTGGTGGTGGACGATCCGGAGCGGGACGACCACGGCCTGTTCAAGCGCTTCGAGATGCATGTCGAGGAGGGCTGCTTCGATCCGGAGAACAAGCTGTGGTGGGACAGCGAGCTGAACCGGGAGATCTCCACCCACACCCCGGGCACCGAGCCGCGCCTGCTGGGCAGCTTCCGGCTCGAGGACGGCACCCCGGTCAAGCCCGCCTTCCAGCTCCTCAAGGAGCGGGTCGAGGAGTACACCCCGGAGTGGGCGGAGGGGATCACCGGCATCCCGGCGCCGACCATCGTGCGCCTGGCCCAGGAGATGGGGGTGGTGGCCCGGGACCAGAAGATCGAGCTGCCGGTGCAGTGGACCGACTGCTGGGAGAACGACCACGAGTCGGTCACCGGCAATCCGGTGGCGTTCCACGCCATGCGCGGCCTGGCGGCCCACTCCAACGGCTTCCACGCGATCCGGGCCCTGGGCATCCTGATGACCCTGCTCGGCACCATCGACCGGCCCGGCGGCTTCCGCCACAAGGCGCCGTTCCCGCGTCCCATCCCGCCCTGCCCGAAGCCCCCCAACGGCCCCGACAGGGTGCAGCCGGGGACGCCGCTGGACGGCATGCCCCTGGGCTGGCCGGCCCGTCCCGAGGACCTGTTCGTGGACGACGACGGCGAGGCGGTGCGGCTGGACAAGGCCTTCTCCTGGGAGTACCCGCTGTCGGTGCACGGCCTGATGCACAACGCCATCACCAACGCCTGGCGTGGTGACCCCTATCCCATCGACACCCTGATGCTGTTCATGGCCAACATGGCCTGGAACTCCTCCATGAACACGGAGCAGGTGCGCAGGATGCTCACCGACCGGCAGGACAACGGCGAGTACCGCATCCCCTTCCTCATCGTCTGCGACGCCTTCCAGTCCGAGACCGTGGCCTATGCCGACCTGGTGCTGCCGGACACCACCTACCTGGAGCGCCACGACGCCCTTTCCATGCTCGACCGGCCGATCTCCGAGTACGACGGACCGGTGGACGCGGTGCGCATCCCGGTGCTGCCGCCGAAGGGGGAGTGCAAGCCGTTCCAGGAGGTGCTGATCGAGCTCGGCTCGCGCCTGGGCCTGCCCGCCTTCGTCGACGGGGACGGCAACCGCCGCTTCCGCGACTACCCCGACTTCATCACCAACTACGAGACCTCCCCCGGCTCCGGCATCGGCTTCCTCGCCGGCTGGCGCGGCAAGGGCGGGGAGAAGTTCCTGCGCGGCGAGCCCAACCCGCGCCAGTGGGAGATGTATCGCAAGAACGGCTGTGTCTATCACTACAGGCTGCCGCGCTCCTACCAGTACATGCGCAACTGGAACAAAGGCTACCTGCAGTGGGCCCAGGCCCACGGCATGACCCGTTACGTGGAGCCGATCACCATCCATCTCTACTCCGAGGTGCTGCAGCGCTTCCGCCTGGCGGCCCAGGGCAAGTGGCCGGGACGGCGCCCGCCCGAGCGGCTGCGCAGCCGGGTGGAGATGCACTTCGATCCGCTGCCGTTCTACGGCGAGCCGCTGCTGTCGCGCCTCACCGATACCCACGAGTATCCGCTGCACGCCCTGACCCAGCGGCCGATGGCGATGTACCACTCGTGGGATTCCCAGAACGCCTGGCTGCGGCAGATCCATGCCCACAACTACCTGTTCGTCAATCCGGGCATGGCCCGCGCCCGGGGCATCGACGACGGCGACTGGATCTGGGTCGAGTCCCCCACCGGCCGGGTGCGCTGCATGTGCCGCTACTCGGAGGCGGTGGAGCCGGGCACGGTGTGGACCTGGAACGCCATTGGCAAGTCGGCCGGCGCCTGGGGGCTGTCACCGAAGGCCAACGAGTCGCAGAAGGGGTTCCTGCTGAACCACCTGATCCCGGAGGAGCTGCCCCCCTGCGAGGCCGGCGAGCACATGTCCAACTCGGACCCGGTCACCGGCCAGGCGGCCTGGTTCGACGTGCGGGTGAAACTGTACCCGGCGGATCCGGCCGAGCCGGCCCGCACCGAGCCCCAGTTCCCGCTGCAGAAGCGGGTGCCGGGCGGGGAGCGCCGCCGCGGCCGCTGGCAGGCCTATGTGGCGGGGCTGTTCCGGCGCCGGGCGGGGATCGGAAAATGATCGACCCAAGGCCCGCAGGAGCGGCGCCCCCGCCGCGAACATACGCGATCGAACGGGTTGCAGGGCCCGGCCTTCCCACCGGAAGGGGACGCCGTGAATACGTCCCTGTAGGCTCGCTGCGGCCATCCCTGGCCGCAGACGCCCCTTCCGGTGGGAAGCCCGCACCCTGCCGGCTGCTGCACAAGGTTCGCGGCGGGGGCGCCGCTCCTGCGGGCCGGATTGAAAGGAAAGGTACATGACTCAACTCGCGCTCGTCATCGATCTCAACGTCTGCGTCGGCTGCCACGCCTGCGTCACCAGCTGCAAGGAGTGGAACAGCTCCGGCTGGGCCGGTCCCATGCCGGACCGGAATCCCTATGACGCGGATCCCAGCGGGGTCTTCTTCAACCGGGTGCAGACCTACGAGATCGGCACCTATCCCGACACCGAGACCCTGCACTTCCCCAAGTCCTGCCTGCACTGCGAGGAGCCTCCCTGCGTGCCGGTCTGCCCCACCGGCGCCAGCTACAAGCGCGAGGACAACGGCGTGGTGCTGGTGGACTACGACAAATGCATCGGCTGCAAGTACTGCTCCTGGGCCTGCCCCTATGGTGCCCGCGAGTTCGACGAGAAGAACCGGGTGATGAAGAAGTGCACCCTCTGCATCGACCGCATCACCGATACCACCCTGCCCGAGTCCGAGCGCAAGCCGGCCTGTGTCCTCGCCTGCCCCACCAGCGCGCGCATCTTCGGCGACATCCACGACCCCGCTTCCGAGGCGGCGCTGGCGATCCGGGAGGAGGGGGGCTACCAGCTGCAGCCGGAGTGGGGCACGCGCCCGGCCAACCACTACCTGCCGCGGCGCAAGAGCCGGATCCAGATCCACGAGGACGAACTGATCCGGGCCGACAACCCGCTCAAGAAGGAGGGCGTGCCGCTGCCGGTGCCCCAGGGCGACACCATCGACGACGTGGCCTGGTGATCGGCATGGCCGCCTGGAAGGGGACACTGGCGAGGCGCAGGGCCCGGAGAGCCGGTGGTGGTCGTCCGCGGTGGCCTGCCGGGCCTTCGGTGCCGGCCTCCACAGGCGGTCCGGAAGGCCACTGCGGGCACCCCCGCACCGGCCCGTGGCTGCTGCCCTGACCGGCCGGCACCGATCCAACGGAGAGAGAGACAGTGCATCCCGCCTTTTCAGTCATCTTCCTCACCACCCTGATCGGGGTGGGGCAGGGCCTGTTCCTGGCCCTCTACACCGGCCAGGTCTATACCCTGGCGCAACTGCTGCCGCCCCAGGACAGCCAGGCCTTCTACGGCAGCGGCAGTTTCGTGGCGCTGCTGTTCCTGGCCGGCGGCCTGTTCGCCTCCTTCTTCCACCTCGGGCACCCGGAACGGGCCTGGCGCGCCGCCGCCCGCTGGCGCACCTCGTGGCTGTCGCGGGAGGTGATCGTGCTGCCCCTGTTCATGGGACTGGTGGCCCTCTACGCCCTGTTTCACTATGTCGGCTGGACCCATCCCCTGTTCACCATCGCCGGCACCCTGCCGGTGGATTTCACCCTGATCATCGGCCTGCTGGCGGCCATCGCCGCCTTCGGGCTGTTCATCTGCACCGCCATGATCTATGCCGGTGTCCGCTTCGTGCAGCAGTGGCACCACTGGCTCACTGTGGCCAACTACATGCTCCTGGGGCTGGCCTCCGGGTTCATGCTGGCATCGGCGTTCTCGGCCTGGACCGGGGTCGACCTGGTCGGTTTCTTCGGTACCTGGGCGGTGATCTTCACCCTCGCTGCCCTGGCGACCCGCGGCGCCGCGCTGCTGCGCAACCGTCGCCTGCGGCCGAAGATCGACCTGCAGAGCGCCATCGGGGTGAAACACCGTGACATGCAGCAGAAGGCCCAGGGATTCATGGGCGGCAGCTTCAACACCCGGGAGTTCTTCCACGGCCGCGGGCCGGCCACCCTGCGGCTGGTGCGCTGGGCGTTTCTGCTGCTGCTGTTTCCGCTGCCGGTACTGCTGATCGGGCTGTCCTACCTGATCGAATCCGGGAGCCTGCCGATCGCGGCGTTCGCGGTGCAGTATCTGGGGCTGCTGCTGGAACGCTGGTACTTCTTCGCCGAGGCGGAGCATCCGCAGAATCTGTACTACCAGACCATGTCCTAGGGAAGTCGTGCGGAGATTCCCAGGTTGATGGCCGGCGGCTGAACAAGGGGTTGTGCAGGGATTTCCAGACTGGTGGCCGGCAATCGGTGGCCGGTGACCGGGGGCGAAATCCGGGGAGAAAGACGACATACAACGGGAGGTGGATCATGAACCGTTCGATTCGGGCCATTGCTGTACTGTTCGCCCTGCTGGTCTCCGTGCCGGCGCGGGCCGATGTGCTGGTGCTGATCCATGGCTACATGGGCAGTGCCGCCTCCTGGGAGACGAGCGGGGTCGGCGCGGTGCTGGCGGCCAACGGCTGGGCGCCGGCGGGAGTGCAGGCGGGGATCCAGTACCTGCCAGGTCCGGGGCAGGAGGCGCCGAACCGGTACTACACGGTGGAACTGCCCTCGCTGGCGCCGCTGATGATCCAGGCCGACCAGCTGCAGCTGGAGCTGCAGCAGATCGCCGGCCGCCACCCGGGTGAGCC
>DRKP01000052.1 GCA_011051715.1 Sedimenticola thiotaurini
GATCAGGAGGAGGTGAAGAAGTTCGTCTCCGAGCGCGGCCGCAAGTACGTGATCGACAACGTCATCACCCGCTGTCCGACCCAGGCGCTGGCGCTGAACGACGACGACACCCTGGAAGTGAACAACCAGGACTGTGTGCGCTGCATGCACTGCATCAACGTGATGACCAAGGCGCTCTCGCCGGGAGACGACAAGGGCGTCACCCTGCTGTGCGGTGGCAAGCGGACGCTGAAGATCGGCGACCTGATGGGCACCGTGATCGTTCCCTTCCACAAGCTGGAGACGGACGAGGACTTCGAGTGGCTGGAGGAGCTGGCCACCGAGATCCTGGACTTCTTCGCCGAGAACGCGCTGGAGCACGAGCGCACCGGTGAGATGATCGAGCGCATCGGCCTGGCCAACTTCCTGGAGGGCGTCGGCCTGGAGATCGATCCCAACATGATCAACCGCCCGCGCATGAATCCCTATGTCCGCATGGACGGCTGGGACGACGAAGTGGCCAAGTGGGAGGAGCGCAAGGCGGCTCAGTAAGCGATCGGATCCGACGCGCGCCCGGCCCGGCCGGGCGCGCCCCGTCCCGAACAGTTTGAAATCTGAAAGAGTTTTTTGGAGGTAACAATGTCTGATGCACCTCGCATGCCGATTGAGTCGGGCGTCCCGGAGATGGACCCCTATCTGCACCCGGTCCTGAAGAAGAACTATGGCCAGTGGGCCTGGCACGAGCGTCCGCGGCCGGGCGTGCTGCACCACGTGGCCAAGAGCGGCGACGAGATCTGGACCGTGCGCGCCGGCACCCAGCGCCAGATGGACGTCTACACCATCCGCAAGCTGATGGACATCGCCGACGAGTACGCCGAAGGCTATGTCCGCTTCACCATCCGCTCCAATATCGAGTTCATGGTCTCCGAGGAGTCCAAGGTCCAGCCGCTGATCGACAAGCTCACCGAGGAGGGCTTCCCCATCGGCGGTACCGGTAACTCCGTGTCCATGATCTCCCACACCCAGGGCTGGCTGCACTGCGACATCCCGGGCACCGACGCCTCCGGCGCGGTGAAGGCCCTGATGGACGAGCTGATCGACGAATACACCAAGGAGGAGATGCCCAACCGCGTGCGTATCACCACCTCCTGCTGCCAGATCAACTGTGGTGGTCAGGGTGACATCGCCATCAACATCCAGCACACCAAGCCGCCGAAGATCGACCACACCCAGGTGGCCAACGTCTGCGAGCGTCCCTCGGTGGTGGCCCGTTGCCCGGTGGCGGCGATTCGGCCGGCCATGGTCAACGGCATGCCGTCGCTGGAAGTGGACGAAAAGAAGTGCATCTGCTGTGGCGCATGCTTCCCGCCCTGTCCGCCGATGCAGATCAACGATCCGGAGCATTCCAAGTTCGCCATCTGGGTTGGCGGCAAGAACTCCAATGCCCGCTCCAAGCCGACCTTCCACAAGCTGGTCGCCGCCGGCATCCCCAACAATCCTCCGCGCTGGCCCGAGGTCTCCGAGATCGTCAAGAAGATCCTGCAGGCCTACAAGGAGGACGCCAAGGACTGGGAGCGCATCGGCGAGTGGGCGGAGCGTATCGGCTGGCCCCGCTTCTTCGAGAAGACCGGCCTGCCGTTCACCAAGTACCACATCGACAACTGGCGCGGCAGCCGGGTCAACCTGAACGCCTCGGCCCATATCCGTTTCTGATTCGGCACTCGCAAGAGAAGGATTGGCAATGAAATTTGCGATTCAAGTCAACGAAGGGCCGTATCAGCACCAGGCGTCGGATTCGGCCTATCACTTCACCAAGGCGGCGCTGGAGAAGGGGCACGAGATCTTCCGTGTCTTCTTCTATCACGATGGTGTCGGCAACAGCACCCGTCTCACCACGCCCCCCCAGGACGACCGCAACATCGTCGAGCGCTGGGCGGCGCTGGCCGAGCAGTACGATCTGGACATGGTGGTCTGCGTGGCGGCTGCCCAGCGCCGCGGCATCGTCGACGACGGCGAGGCCGAGCGTAACGGCAAAGATGCCACCAACATCCATCCGAAGTTTCGCATCTCCGGCCTCGGCCAGTTGATCGAGGCGGCGATCCAGTCCGAACGACTGGTCGTATTCGGCGATTGAGAACAGGAGGTCGAGAGAAAAATGTCTGAAGAGATCAAGAAATTCCTGTACCTCAACCGCCGGGCGCCCTACGGCAGCATCTATGCCTGGGAGGCATTGGAGGTGGTGCTGATCGGTGCGGCATTCGATCAGGACGTCAGCCTGGCGTTCCTGGACGATGGCGTCTACCAGATCGTCAAGGGGCAGGACACCGCCGGTATCGACATGAAGAACTTCTCCCCCACCTATTCGGCGCTGGGCGACTACGAGGTCACCAAGCTGTACGTGGAGAAGGAGTCGCTGGAGGAGAGAGGCCTGACGGTGGACGACCTGATGGACCTGAAGTGGGAAGACGAGGATGAAGACTGGGCCGAGAAGGACTCCATCATCCTGGTCAGCCGCGAGGAACTGGCCAAGGTGATCGAAGGCCAGGACGTTGTCTTCAGCTTCTGAGGGGTGGATCTGTCATGAGTGAATTGCATACCGTCAACAAATCGCCTTTCGAGAAGAGCTCGTTCGATTCCTGCATGGCTCACGTACTCGAAGGGAGTGCAGTCCTGCTGTATGAAGACGGCGTCTACGCGGCGACCAAGGGTACCGCCGCGGCGGCCAAGGTGGCGGCAGCCGGCGGCGTCAAGTTTTATGTGCTGGGTCCGGACCTGAAGGCCCGAGGACTGTCGGAGGAGCGGCTGACCGATGGTGTCGAGGTGGTCGACTACGCCGGCTTCGTCGATCTGGCCGCCGAATACGGCAAAGTGGTGTCCTGGGTCTGAGTCCCAACACTTATTTTTCAACATCAAGAGCTTAGGAGAAACTGAACATGGCGATCGAAGTCAATGGCAAGACCCTGGAAACCGACGAGGAAGGTTACCTGGTAAATCTGAACGACTGGGTGCCCGAGGTGGCCGAGATCATGGCGAAGGAAGACGGCCTCGAGCTGACCCCCGAGCACTGGGACATCATCAACTTCCTGCGCGAGTACTACGAGGAGTACCAGATCGCTCCCGCCGTGCGCGTGCTGACCAAGGCCGTCGGCAAGAAGCTGGGCAAGGAGAAGGGCAACAGCAAGTACCTGTACGCCCTGTTCCCCTACGGCCCCGGCAAGCAGGCCTGCCGCTTCGCCGGCCTGCCGAAGCCGACCGGCTGCATCTGATCGCGGCTGACGTGGCGGGCAGGACGCGGTAGGTCCTGCCCGCCAAGTAGATCGGGAACCGGCATCGTCGGTGGTGCCGCGTGCCGGCTCCGGATCACATCGACAGAGGATTGCAGGAACATGTCGCTTTTCTTCGCATTGCTGTATATCGTTGCGGCCCTGATACTGGTGGTCGGCCTGGCGAGAAAGATCATTCAGTATGCCAGGACGCCGGCTCCCCTAAAGATTCCCACCACGCCGGCACCGGTGACCGGGGCCGGGGTGGTAATGCGCCTGTTCCGCGAGGTGGTGTTCTTCGAGAGCCTGTTCAAGAGCACCAAGTGGACCTGGATATTCGGCTGGATGTTCCACATCGGCCTGCTGCTGGTGCTGCTGCGCCACCTGCGCTATTTCATCGATCCCTCCTGGATTCCCGCCTGGCTGTGGCTGCCCATCGAACTGGTTCAGCCGTTTGGCGTCTATGCCGGTTTCGCCATGGTGGCCGGCCTGACCGGCCTGTTCCTGCGGCGCATATTCGTCGACCGGGTTCGCTACATCTCGTCACCGTCGGACTACCTCTGGCTGTTGCTGCTGGGCTTCATCGGTTTCAGCGGGCTGACCATGAAGTTCGTCGCCCGCACCGATGTGGTGATGGTGAAACAGTTCTTCACCGGTCTGTGGACCCTCGACTGGGGGCCGTTGCCGGCCGATCTCCCCCTGATCGTGCACCTGTCGCTGGTTGCGATCCTGATGATCCTGTTCCCGTTCAGCAAGCTGCTGCACGTCCCCGGTGTGTTCTTCAGCCCGACCAGGAACCAGGTGGACAACCCGCGCGAGAAGCGTCACGTGGCCCCCTGGGCGCGGGCGCTGGATGAACAAGAACAGAACTGAGCAGTAACCGAGCCGACGAGGGTATTCCATGGCCAAGGCTAAATTCGATGTACCGGAGCTCAAGGAAGAGGTCGATGTTCCGGCGATCCAGGAAGGCGTGATGGCGCATCTGGCGCCCTTTGTCGCCGCCAAGGATCACCAGACAGACCTGAATTTCCCGCCGGAGCTGGTCGACGACTGGCACCAGAAGACGCTGGAGAAGATGGACGACCTGCGCAAGCGCTATCGTTCGTTCCAGGTGTTCCTCGACTCCTGCGTCAAGTGCGGCTCCTGCACCGACAAGTGCCACTACTTCCTCGGCACCGCCGACCCCAAGAACATGCCGGTGGCGCGCCAGGACCTGCTGCGCAAGGTCTATCGTCGCTACTTCACATTCGCCGGCAAGTATTTTCCCAAGCTGGTGGGGGCCAAGGACCTGACGCGGGAGACCCTGGACGAGTGGTACAGCTACTACCACCAGTGCTCCCAGTGCCGCCGCTGCTCGGTGTTCTGTCCCTACGGCATCGACACCGCCGAGATCTCCATGGCGGCGCGCGAGATCCTGGACAGCGTCGGCTACGGCCAGAAATACTGCAACGAGATCATCGCCAAGGTATTCAAGATCGGCAACAACCTGGGCCTGCCGGGGCCGGCCCTGGCCGATACCCTGGAGGGTCTGGAAGACGACGTGTTCGACGAGACCGGCATCGAGGTCAAGTATCCGATGGACCAGAAGGGGGCGGAGATCCTCCTGATCACCCCGTCGGCCGACTTCTTCGCCGAGCCCCACGTGGACGGCCTGATCGGTTACGGCAAGGTGTTCCACGAGGCCGGGGTGAGCTGGACCCTCAGCTCGTATGCCTCCGAAGCCGCCAACTTCGGCATGTTCATCGGCTCCTACGAGAACATGCGCCGGGTCTCGCGCCGTATCCGCAAGGCGGCCCTGGACCTGGGGGTCAAGCGCATCGTGTTCGGTGAGTGTGGCCACGCCTGGCGCGTCGCCTACTCGTTTCTGAACACCCTGGCCGGCCCGTTCGATTTCCTCGATCCCGACTATCCGGTGCCCCAGCACATTCTCGAGTTCACCTGGGACCAGATTCAGAAGGGCAACCTGAAGCTGGACAAGTCGGCCAACGACGACATGACCCTCACCTTCCACGACTCCTGCAACGTGGCCCGCGCCACCCGCATGGGCGACAGGCCGGGCGGTCAGCTGGAGATCCCGCGCAACGTCATCAAGGCGGTGTGCAACAACTATGTGGACATGGACAAGGACACCATCGGCGAGAAGACCTTCTGCTGCGGAGGTGGTGGCGGCCTGCTGACCGACGATCTGATGGAGATCCGGGTAAAGGGCGCGTTGCCGCGAATGACCGCGCTGAAGAACGTGATGGAAGAGGAGGGCGTCACCCACATGGCGGCCATCTGTGCCATCTGCAAGAGCCAGTTCACCAAGGTGCTGCCGTACTACGGCATGGACATGGACCAGATCGTCAGTGTCCATCAGCTGGTCAGCAACGCCATCGTCCTCACCGGTCAGAAGCCAGGGGACGATGGGGAGGAGGCAGCGGCGGAAGAAGCGGCGACCGGGGAAGCGGCGCCGGAAGTCGAGGTCTGAGATCCCGACGGACACGGGCCGCGGGGTTTGACAGAGAATTCACCGGTGACCCTCAGGTCGGGTCGGCGGCAACTGAAACGGTTACCAACTACAGGATCCAAGGAGACATAGAGAATGGCGACTCCTACTGAAGAGATGAAGACTGCACTGAATTTCCGCCGCTTCCGGGAGGGTGACAATACCTGGGACGACTGGAGCGAGAAGATCTTCGTGCAGGACACTTCCTACAAGTGCCCGACCTATATCCACAAGACGCCGCCCTGCCAGGGAAGCTGCCCCTCCGGTGAGGACATCCGCGGTTACCTGGCCATCGCCCGCGGCCAGGAGAAGCCGCCGGAGGGCGTGGACTTTCACGAGTACATGTTCCGCCGTTCCACCGATGCCAACCCCTTCCCGTCGATGATGGGCCGCGTCTGCCCGGCACCGTGCCAGGATGGCTGCAACCGCAACGATGTCGAAGACTATGTCGGCATCAATGCGGTGGAGCAGTTCATCGGTGATACTGCGCTGGCCAACGGCTACAAGTTCGAGGCCGGCACCGATACCGGCAAGAAGGTCGCCATCATCGGCGGTGGCCCCGCCGGCCTGGCCGCTGCCTATCAGCTGCGTCGCATGGGCCATGGCGCCACGGTGTTCGAAAAGGATCCGGAGCTGGGCGGCATGATGCGCTACGGCATCCCCGGCTACCGCATCCCGCGGGACAAGCTGGCGGCGGAGATCGCCCGCATCGTCGACATGGGCGTGGAGGTGAAGACCGGCGTCCGGGTCGGCAAGGACGTCGCGGTCGCCGACCTGGAGAAGGAGTACGACGCCATTCTCTGGGCCCTCGGCTGCCAGACCGGCCGTGGCCTGCCGGTGGACGGCTGGGAGGGCACCCCCAACTGCGTCTCCGGTGTCGCCTTCCTGAAGGCCTTCAACGAAGGCCGCATGAAGGTGACCGGCAAGAAGATCGTCTGTGTCGGTGGTGGTGACACCTCCATCGACGTGGTCTCCGTGACCCGCCGTATCGGCCACAATCCCGCCGCCGGCAAGCCGGAGGAGGTGATCCTGGACAGCAGCCTGGATCAGGACGAATCGCTGGTGGCCGGGCGCGAGCCTGCCGATGCGACCCTGACCTCCCTGTTCACCAAGGACAAGATGTTCGCCGCCGAACACGAGATCAATGACGCCCTGCAGGAGGGTGTCGAGATCCTGGACGGCGTCATGCCGCTGGAGGTGATCGTCGGTGACGATGGCCGCGCCACCGGACTGAAGGTGTGCGACTGCACCATGGACGGCATGACCCCGATCCCGGTGGAAGGCACCGAGCGGGTGCTGGAGGCCGATCTGATCGTGGCCGCCATCGGCCAGGGTGGCGACATGGCCGGTCTCGAGGAGCTGGCCAACGATCGCAACCTGATCGATTCCGACAAGTTCTACCAGGTGCCCGGCAAGCCCGGTCACTTCGTCGCTGGCGACATCATCCGTCCGCATCTGCTGACCACCGCCATCGGCCAGGCCTCGGTCGTCTCCGAGAGCATCGATCACTTCCTCAAGCAGGAGGAGATCCCGAAGCGCCCGAAGGTGGACGTGCACCATTTCGATCTGCTGAAGAAACTGCACGAGGCGGGCCTCGATCCGGAGCAGTTCGATCCGTCCAAGGCGGGCGACCTGCGTGGCACCTCCGAGGCCAAGTTTGCGATCCACAATTTCGAGGATCGTTCCGAGCAGGAGATCATCGGCTCCGACGAGCTGTTCCTGGGCCACTTCAGCTACACTCCGCGCAACAAGCGGACCGAGGACGTGCCCAGTGCGGACGAGGTGCTGGGGCACTTCAAGGAGCGCATGAACCCGCTGCCGGAGGAGAAGGTTGTGGACGAAGCCAAGCGCTGCATGAGCTGCGGCATGTGCTTCGAGTGCGACAACTGCGTCATCTTCTGCCCCCAGGATGCGGTCTACCGGGTGAAGAAGAATGAATCCACCACCGGTCGCTACGTGGCCACCGACTACACCCGCTGTATCGGCTGCCATGTCTGCGCGGACGTCTGTCCGACCGGCTACATCCAGATGGGTCTCGGCGAGTAGGAGCTGCCATGCGTAGTGCAACCGGCATCAAGCGGTTCGCCAGTCTGCTGCTGGGCAGCGTGCTGTTGCTGCTCTCGGCGGCGGTGCTGAGTGAATCGAACGTCACCCCGGGCTCCAAGGCCGCCGGCCTGGAGTCCTGTGTGGCACCAACGGCGGAGATACGGCGCTACCACATGCTGTATCTCACCCATGACCGCGATCTGACCGTCCGCCAGGGCAAGCGGAACATCAAGTACAGCCTGGCCGAATGCATCGACTGTCACGCGGCCAAGGACGACAAGGGTGAATACATCCCGGTCGATGCGGAGGGCCAGTTCTGCGAGTCCTGCCACAAATACACGGCGGTGGAACCGCTCTGCTTCCAGTGCCACCGCACGGTGCCGGAGGAGAAACGCTCCGCTCTCGGCGGAGTGCAGGGCGGGGCAGCCGGAAACCGTTCCCTTGGCCTGCTGCTGGACGACGACGAGGCGCCGTCCCTCTCTGCACAGGAGTATGCACGCCTGCATGCCATCGTCGGAGGGGAGGACTGAACATGAACAGAAAGAGTGATCAGACCGACGCGACCCGGCGCGAGTTCATCCACAGGACGCTGCTGGCGGCCGGCGCGGCCACCGTGGCGCCCGGGATTCTGCTGACGGTCGCCAGGGCGGGGGCCGAATCGGAGGGCGCCTCCAGCGACACCCGCTGGGGGATGCTGATTGATACCAACAAGTGCGCCGAGGGCTGCAGCGCCTGTGTCGACGCCTGCGACAGGGAAAACGGCATCGATCTGCTGGAGAAGCCGGAATGGCAGTCCGAGGAGATGTGGAACGCCCAGCGTCCGCAATGGATTCGCAAGGTCAAGCTCAGGGACAGGCAGACCGGTGAAATCACCAACCTGCCGATGATGTGCCAGCATTGCGAATTTCCGCCCTGTGTGGACGTCTGCCCGACGGGGGCGTCGTTCAAGCGGGCCGACGGTATCGTCATGGTGGACCGCCACATCTGCATCGGCTGTCGCTACTGCATGATGGCCTGCCCCTACAAGGCACGCTCCTTCGTGCACCACAACGTGACCGAGCACACGGTGCGCTCTCCCCGCGGCAAGGGCTGCGTCGAGTCGTGCAATCTGTGCGCCTATCGCATCGACCACGGGGCGACGACCACGGCGTGCCAGGATGCATGCACGGCGGAGGGGCACGAGGCCATCCTGTTCGGTGACCTCAACGATCCGAACAGCGCAGTGGCCAAGGCGTTGAAGCAGCAGAGCAGCCGGCAGATCCGGGCGGATCTGGAGTTGAACACCGGCGTCCGCTATACCAACGTGTAACGGTGGAGGAACGCAGTCGATGAAAAAGTTGCACTACTCGGAGCTCTGGTGCAGTTCCCCCCGTTACTGGGGGGGATTGGCCGCTCTCGTATTCATCATCCTGATCGGGGTCGGTGCCGCCTACTACATGGAGCACAACGGCCACGCGGTCACCGGCATGAGCAACCAGATCGTCTGGGGCCTGCCGCACGTGTTCGCCATCTTCCTGATCGTGGCGGCGTCGGGAGCACTCAACGTGGCATCGATCGGTTCCGTCTTCGGCGGTCCCCTGTACAAGCCGTTGGGCAGGTTCTCGGGCCTGCTGGCGATCGGCCTGCTGGCAGGGGGTCTGGTGGTGCTGCTGCTGGACCTGGGGCGCCCCGAGCGGCTGATCGTGGCCATGACCCATTACAATTTCAAGTCGATCTTCGCCTGGAACATCATCCTCTATACCGGCTTCTTCACCATCGTCGGCTTCTACCTGTGGGCGATGATGGACCGCAAGGGGTACAAGTACTACAAGCTGACAGGCTTCGCCGCCTTCTTCTGGCGCCTGGCACTGACCACGGGTACCGGTTCCATCTTCGGATTCATCGTCGCCCGCGAGGCCTACGACGAGGCGATCCTGGCGCCGATGTTCATCATCATGTCGTTCTCCTTCGGCCTGGCGTTCTTCATCATCACCCTGATGTCCGCTTACTGGTGGGCCAGCCGGGAGCTCGGTGACCTGCGCCTGGCGAAGCTGAAGAACCTGCTCGGGGTTTTCGTCGGCGCGGTGTTCTACTTCACCCTGGTCTATCACCTGACCAACCTCTATATCACCCAGCACCATGGTATCGAGCGCTTCATTCTGCTCGACGGCGGGGTCTATACGGCGGCGTTCTGGATCGGCCAGATCCTGATCGGCACCATCGTCCCGCTGTTCCTGGTCTATTCGCCGGCGTTCGAGAAGAACCGCTTCGCCATCGCCATCGCCTCCCTGTTCGTGCTCGTGGGCGGGTTCTTCCAGCTCTACGTGATCGTCATCGGCGGGCAGGCCTATCCCATGTCCCTGTTCCCGGGGAAGGAGGTGCTGGAGAGCAGCTTCTACGACGGCGTGGTGGCCAGTTATGTCCCCAGCGTACCGGAGGCCCTGCTCGGCATCGGCGGTATCGCCGTGGCCATGACCCTGGTCGCGGTCGGTGCGCGCATGCTGAAGGTGTTGCCGGACAGCCTGCAGGATCCGGAAGACGAGTGCATCTGATTTCCGGTTCCCGAGCGGACCGGAGACCGGACCATCGGCCGCTTGCGGCCGGTGGTCTTTTTTCTTCCGATGGGTGCGCAGCGCCTTTTGCACTATTGACCCGGCAGCCTGATATGTCGTATTCAGAACCCCAGGCATCCTTCCCGGCAAGGCACGCAACGCCGGGAGGGGAGATGCCCGAGGCTTCTGACTTATTGATATGGAATGACAGGCCGTGCTTGTACGCCCGCGGACTGCGTTGTCGAAACTGGCTGCAGGAGTAGTGTTACAGCGGCGCTTCCACACCCTGTCGCGAACGCCCACAACACGGCTGAACGCGGCATATCAGGTCGCCGGGTCAACAGCCGTTCACCCTGATTCCACAGCGATGACCACCCGATGCCCCATTTCTTCATCTCCGCCGCCCACAAGTCGTCGGGCAAGACCACGCTCAGCATCGGCCTGACCGCGGCCCTGGCGGCACGCGGCAGGGCGGTTCAGACATTCAAGAAAGGACCGGACTACATCGATCCGCTGTGGCTCACCGCCGCCAGCGGCCGCAGCTGCCGCAACCTGGATTTCTTCACCATGTTCCGGGAGGAGATCGAGCAGGAATTCGCCTGCTTCATGCGCGGCAGCGACGTCGGCATCATCGAGGGCAACAAGGGGCTGTATGACGGGCTCGACCTGGATGGCAGCAACAGCAACGCGGCGCTGGCGCGGTTGCTGAACTCGCCGGTGATCCTGGTGATCGACGCCCGCGGCATGACCCGGGGGATCGCGCCGCTGATACTGGGTTACCAGGCCTTCGACCCGGAGATCAGGATCGCCGGCGTGGTGCTCAACAAGGTCGGAGGCAGCCGCCACGAAGGCAAGCTGCGCAACGTCATCGAACACTATACCGATGTCCCGGTGGTGGGGGCGGTCCATTTCCAGCCGGAACTGGAGATCGACGAACGGCACCTGGGCCTGATGCCGAGCAACGAGGCGGAGCAGGCGCGGGACAAGATCTCCCTCCTGGGCGAGGCGGTGGGCGGACAGGTTGACCTGGATGCCATCCTTCGGATCGCCGCCACTGCCGCCGCTCCCCCTCCCTGCCCTCGATCCGCAGCCAGTGTGGCCAGGCCGGCACCGGTGGTGCGTATCGGCTATGCCCGGGATCGTGCCTTCGGCTTCTACTATCCCGGTGACCTGGAGAAGATGGAGCAGGCCGGCGCCGAACTGGTCCCCTTCGACACCCTGCTGGACAGCACCCTTCCGCAGGTGGACGGCCTGTTCATCGGCGGCGGTTTTCCCGAGACCCAGATGGACGCCCTGGAAGCGAATGCCTCCATGCTCCGGTCGGTGTTCGAATTCATCGACCGGGGCGGGCCGGCCTATGCCGAGTGTGGTGGGCTCATGTATCTGGCCCGCAGCCTGACCTGGGGTGACAGAACCTGTAGGATGGCAGGTGTGATCGGCGCCGACGTGGTGATGCATGGGAAACCGCAGGGAAGGGGGTATGTGCGTCTGCGCGAGACAGGGGCCGGACCCTGGCCGATGCCGGAGGGAAGTGGCGGCACCATCGCCGCCCACGAATTCCACTATTCGACCCTGTCCGGACTGGCGGCGGATACCCGCTTCGCCTACCGGGTGGAGCGGGGCACGGGGGTTGACGGCCGCCACGACGGGATCGTATATAAGAACCTCGTCGCCAGCTACACCCATCTGCGGGATGTGGCCGGCAACCGCTGGACCCGGCGTTTCGTCGAATTTGTGAGAGCCTGCAAAGGGGAGAGCAGTTGATGTTCAAGATGACCGAGGCAGCGGCGGAACAGGTCCGCGAATCCGCCAGGCAGGGCGGCACCGAGGGCATGGTGCTGCGGCTGGCGGCGCGTCAGAAGGAGGATGGCACCATCGACTACCTGATGGGTTTCGACGAGGCCAGGGAGGAGGACATCCAGCTGGTGTGCGAGGGTGTCGAGGTGGTCATGTCACCGGAGTTCGTGCCCCTGCTGGACGAGACCACGATGGACTTCGTGGAGCTGGACGATGGTGAACACCGCTTCATCTTCATCAATCCCAAGGACGCCAACTATTCCCCCCCCGCCGAGGGATAGCGCGGGTGAAGGAGACCGGTCCCGGAGCGGAGAAACGCAGGCACGAACGCACCCCCCTCTGTGCGCGCATCCGCATCACCCATGAGTCGTTCGGTAGCCGCATCGTCAAGATCCGGGACATCTCCCTGGGTGGGGTCTTTCTTCTGGTCGAGGATCTGCAGATGCCCCCCGAGGGCACCGTCATCGAGGGCCAGGTGCAGGACGACTACATGGAGCGGCCGGTGGTGAAGATGGAAGTGGTCAGGCTGGAACCAAGTGGCGTCGGCCTGAAATTCGTCGACTGATCCATCGCCATGGAACTCTCCCCGGAAGACGCCCTGCGTCTGAATGTCCTGCTGGCCAACGATCCGTTGGCGATCCGCATCAACGAATCCACCATGACGCTGTACGGTCTGCTGCCCGACGGCGAGGTCCGGGTGCAGCTGAACCCTTCCGGGCCGGACGAGAAGTACCTGAAGCTGGTCCGTGCCATGCTCTCGGAGAAGGCCCTCGGCAGCCCCGGCGGCTATCCTCTCTACCTGCAGCGCTGGACCCGCATGGGACAGATGCGTGAAGAGAGCCTGGAGCAGCTGCTGATGCTGGGCGATCCCACCGCGGTGTTCGCGGTCGTCTGTGCCCAGGGGCTGACGGACGAGCTGGCGCGGCGGGCCTGGTGGGCATCGGAGGAGGCGGAGAACGCGCGCCGCATGCTGCAGACGGAAGAGGTGGTTCAGGGCGCCACCGGCAGGGTTCTGGCCCGCTACCTGGTGGACTATCTGCCGTTCGAGACCGAGACCGAGACCATGATCGAATCGGTGCGGGCGGTGCTGCAGCCGGGCCTGCTGGATGAGGAAGAGCGTCTCGGGCTGTGGAAGAAGGCGGTCCGCAAGACCCCCTACCTGGTCGGCTTCGTCGCCGCCTGCCCGGACGATCTGCCCGAACCCCTGCCGCCCCATGGCGAGCTGGCGGTGGTGGCCCCGGTACTGGAGGGAAGGGCGGCGGCCGGTGATGGGGCGGCGCGGCTCCTGTTGCGCACCTTCTCCGGCCCGGGACAGCGTTTTCTCGACACCTGCCGGCGGATCCTGGCCAGACCCCCGACGCTGGACGTGGTGACCGGTGCCCTGGATGCCATGCGCGGCTATTTCGCCGCGCTGCGTCCTGAGGGTGATCCGGACCTGACGATCGCGGAACTGATCGGGGAGGCGGAGCAGTGGCTCGATCACGACCCCGTTGCGGGCGGACTGCTGCAGGCCCTTCCCGGGCTGCGCCGGGAACTGGAGGCGATGCGCGTCCTCTCCGGCGCCGGCTACGGCGTGGTGCGGCCGGCGATGAAGGGGAGCAACGCCATCGGCAGCCTGATGCGCCGCAAGCTGGAACCGGTGACCGGGCCGCTGACGGACCGGATCGAGATCCTCATGGGAGCCGCCAGCGACCGGTCCTCTCAGTCTCCGCCGTGATGCCGCTCCTGATGCGCCCGGGCGAGCCTCTGCTGCACCTCGTGGGGGACCGGGTCGTAGTGGCTGAAGAAGAGCTCGTAGCTGCCCTCGCCCGCGGTGAGGGACTTGAGACGTGAGCTGTAGTCGTCCAGCTCCGCCAGCGGTACCGTGGCGCTGATCACCATGCGGCCGCCGCTGGCCGCCTCGGTGCTGTTGACGCGCCCACGCCGGGTGGAGAGGTCGGCGGTGATGTCACCCATGTAGTCACCGCTTACCTGCACCCGGATGTTGACCATCGGTTCGAGCACGATGGCGCGGGCCTTCTCCAGGGCGTCGGTGAACGCCTTCTTGCCGGCCGCCACGAAGGCCACCTCCTTGGAGTCCACCGGGTGGTGCTTGCCGTCGTATACCGTGACCTTCACATCCTCGATCGGGAAGCCGGCGACGAAGCCCTCGGCCATCGCCTGCAGCACACCCTTCTCCACCGCCGGGATCAGGGATCCCGGAATGACTCCGCCCTTGACCTCGTCGACGAACTGGAAACCGGCACCGCGCTCCAGCGGCTCCACCCGCAGGAACACCTCGCCGAACTGCCCGGCACCGCCGGTCTGCTTCTTGTGCCGGTGATGTCCCTCGGCGGGGGAGCTGATGGTCTCACGGTAGGGGATGCTGGGGGGACGGGTGTCCACGTGGACGTTGTAGCGCTGCTCCAGCTGCTCCAGGATCACCCGCAGATGCAGCTCGCCGAGGCCACGGATCACGGTCTCGTTGGACTGGGCGTCGTGCTCGATCGCCAGGCAGGGATCCTCTGCGGCGAGCTTGTTCAGGGCATCCGACAGCTTCTGGTCGTCGCTGCGGTTCTGCGGGATCAGGGCCAGGCCGAACAGGGGCATGGGGTACTGCTCCGGGCGCAGGTGGAAGTGATCCTCGTCGTGGGAATCGTGCAGCACCGCGTCGCGGAAGATCTCCTCCACCCGGGCCACGGCGCAGATGTCACCGGGGATGCCCTGGCCCATCTCCTGGTGCTCGCTGCCCTGCAGCCGGATCAGGTGTCCCACCTTGAACGGCTTGCGCGCATCGCCGATGAACAGCTGGCTGTTGGGGGTGATGGTGCCCTGGTGGATCCGGAACACGCCGAGACGTCCCCGGAACGGGTCGTTGCTCACCTTGAAGACGTGGGCGATGGCGTGCTCCTCCGGATCGGCCGACAGGGTCACCGGCCTGGCATCGCTGCCCTCCCCCTTGAGGAACTGCGGCGGGTTGCCCTCGGTCGGATCCGGCATCAGCCGGGTCATCACCTGGACCAGCTCGGCGATACCGGCGCCGGTACTGGCCGAGACGAAACAGATCGGCACCAGGTGACCTTCGCGCAGGGCCTGCTCGAACGGGTCGTGCAGCTGCTCCGGCGCCAGCTCCTCGCCCTGTTCCAGGTAGATCTCCATCAGCGCCTCGTCCACCTCGACCACCTGGTCGACGATGGCGGTGTGGGCCTCGGCGATGGAGGAGAAGAGGGTCTCCTCCCCCTCCGGCCGGAAGAAGCAGTCCACCACCTTGGTGCCGTCGGCAGAGGGCAGGTTCAACGGCAGGCACTCGGGGCCGAAGGTCTGTTTCAGCTCGTCCACCAGCGCGGCCAGGTCACACTGGGGGGAGTCGATGTGATTGACGATCAGCAGGCGGCACAGGTTGTCCTCCCTGGCGTGTTCCATCATGGTGATGGTGGACGGCTCGATCCCCGCCTCGCCGTTGATCACCACGGCGGCGGTCTCCACCGCCGGCAGTACGCTGAAGGCGCGGCCGAAGAAGTCGTTGAGGCCGGGGGTGTCGATCAGGTTGACATGCTTTCCATCGGCCTCGAACC
This sequence comes from Sedimenticola thiotaurini, assembly GCA_011051715.1. Classification (GTDB taxonomy): domain Bacteria; phylum Pseudomonadota; class Gammaproteobacteria; order Chromatiales; family Chromatiaceae; genus HyVt-443. Next base: position 15,659 of record DRKP01000052.1, read on the forward strand.
AGGTGACGCAGCTGTTGAGGGAGTGCTGGTACTGTTTCTCCTGGTCGTCGAAATCACAGACCGTGGTTCCCTTCTCCACGCTGCCCCGCTCCTTCAGGACGCCGGCGTGATGGAGGATGGCTTCAGTCAGCGTCGTCTTACCGGCGCCCGACTGGCCCACCAGTGCGATATTGCGGATATCGTGGGTGGTATATGCAGGCATGCTTGTCTCCTTGTCGATGTTCTCGCGGGGTGGATCGCCCCGGGGCGCCGGGTGGTGATCCGCATACAACCGCTATCCCAATCCATGTCGGCCCGGGTTGCTATGACCCGGGTCAAGTACCCTGTGGTTGACACCCGTCCCGGCCCGGGACGGGCCATCACCGGCGGGAGCGCCGCTCCCGTCCCCGGAATGCGGCCACCTGTTTGATGATCTCCGGGTATGGCAGCCGCTCGAGCTCCCGGTACTGTCGTTGTGCCAGCAGCAGCAGCCGATAGACATCGGCTACCGGCTGCGGCAGTTCCCGCTCCGGATACAGCGCCAGGTGGAGTCCGTTGATGCCTCCGGCCTGCAGGCGCAGGGCCTTGGCGTGGGGCAGTGCGCCGCTGTCGGCGGTCAGTTTCAGGGTGAAGCGGGTGTGATGGCGCAGCAGCTGCAGGAAGGTCTCGCAGCGGGCCTGGCCCTCGTCGCTGCCGCAGTGGACGCCGACCCGCTCCGCCAGGTAGAAACGGGAGGCCTGGGAACAGCTGCACTTGCCGGCCAGGATGGCCTTCTCGTAGAGGCAGTAGCGGTCGTTGATTTCACGGTAGGTCCGGTGATAGGCGTCCTGGTCCATCACTCGCCCCGGGTGAAACGGTGGATCTGACGCCGTTCCTTCTTGCTTGGCCGGCGATCGGCCTGGCGGGGTGCTGCGGCGCGCAGCAGGCGCTGTTGTTCGAGCAGTTCCTCGCGCCGCTGCCGGCTCTCCGGCGTCTCCTGGTAGAAGTGCACCGCCTCGGAAGCGGGACGACGCTGGCGCGGGATCTGGCGGACCTCGATGTCCCACTCCAGGGACCCCTTGTGGATGCGCAGGCGGGAGCCGATCCGCACCTCCCGCCCCGGCTTGGTCCGCCGGCCGTCGAGGTGGACCTTGCCCCCGGTGATCGCCTCCACCGCGAGCTGGCGGGTCTTGAAGAAGCGGGCCGCCCAGAGCCACTTGTCCAGGCGCATGGAGAGGGGTTGTTCCCCGCCGCTCATGTGATGTCCGGTTCCTCCTGGGTGACGTCCGGTTCCAGATGCGGTTCCAGTCCGAGCAGGGGGTCGAGCCTTCCCAGCATGTCCAGCTCGGCCATGTCGTCGTAACCGCCGACGTGGAAGTCGTCGATGAAGATCTGGGGTACGGTGCGGCGCCGGCTGCGCTGCAGCATCTCCTTCATCAGTTCACGGCTGCCCTCGATGTTGCGCTCCTCGTAGGAGACCCCCTTCCTCTTCAGCAGCGCCTTCGCCCGCACGCAGTAGGGGCAGATGTTGGTGGTATAGATGACGACCTCTGGCATACCGGGACTCCCTTGATTCGGTTGGAATTATCCTAGCAGGCGGGTATGGCAGGGTCCACCGGTCGCTGGCCGGTGACCGGTTGCCGGTGGTTCTCACTCCCAGCGGAACCAGCGTGCACCGACGGCCAGGAACAGGACGCTCATCGCCAGCAGCACCGCCAGATGCCAGCCGATCTGGGCCAGGCCGGCGCCGTCGATCATCACCGCCCGGGCCGCCTCGGTGATGTGGGTCAGGGGCAGCAGCTGGGCCGCCTGCCGGACGATGGCCGGTGAGCCCTCGAGGGAGAACCAGACGCCGGAGAGCAGCATCATCGGCCAGCTGATCAGGTTCAGCAGGCCGTTGGCCGCCTCCTCGTTGCTCATGCGGGCGGCCACGATCAGCCCCAGGCTGATCATGCTCAGGGTGCCCACCACCAGTACCAGCAGCAGGGTGAGATAGGAGCCGTACATGCGGAACCCCACCAGCAGGTTGGTGCCGGTGTAGACCAGCGAGGTCACCAGCACGATCAGCCACAGCCGCGACAGCACCTGGGCCGAGAGGAACTCCAGTGGCGTCAGCGGCGTCGCCATCAGGCGTTTCAGGACCCCGTTCTTGCGGTAACGCACGATCACATAGCCCACCCCGAACAGGGAGCTGAACATCACGTTCATCCCCAGTACACCGGGGATCAGCCAGTCGACGTAGCGGATCGGGGCACCGCTGACCGTCTGCCGCTCCGGCGCCGGGCCCCGGCTGGTCAGCAGCCGCGCCAGGATATAGCCGTTGGCCGAGGTGTCGTTGATCCAGTAGCGCCCCTTCTCCCGGTCGAGCAGCAGGTCCAGCTGGTGCCGCTGCACCTTGGTGATCGCCGCGTCCAGCCGGGCCACCGGAATGATCTGGATGTGCTTCATCCGCAGCAGTGCCGGCGTCGTTCCGGCGTCGCCGTAGACGCCGACCTTGAACAGGGCCTTGCCGTCGCCGGTGAAGGCGAAGGCGAAGCCGATCACGATCAGCACCGGCAGCACCACGTTCCAGGCCAGCGCCATGCGGTCGCGCAGGAACTCCCGGTTGCGGGCGGCAAAGACGGCGAGGAAGCGGCGCAGGTTCATCGGTATGTTCCTCTCATCCCCGCAACTGGCGGCCGGTCAGCTCCAGGAACAGGTCCTCCAGGGTGCGTGAGCGCACCTGCAGGTGGTGCAGGCTGACGCCGTGGTCGAGCAGCAGGCGCAGATCCCGGTCCAGGTCGTCGCTGAGGATCTCGGCCTGGCCCTCCACGCGGTGGACCGGAAACGGCAACCGGTCGGCCAGCGACGGGGGCAACTGCTGCTGGGGCAGGGTGATGACGGCGCTGTCGAAGTGGCGCCGGAGCAGTTCCCGCGGGGTCCCGGCGGTGACGATGCGGCCGTGGTCCATGATCGCCACCCGATCGCACAGGGCGTGGGCCTCCTCCATGTAATGGGTGGTGAGCAGGACCGTCTTGCCCTCTCCCTTGATGCTGTCGATCAGATCCCAGAAGTTGCGCCTGGACTGGGGATCGAGGCCGGTGGTGGGTTCGTCCAGGAACAGGATCTCCGGGTCGTTGACCAGGGCGATGGCCAGCAGCAGGCGCTGCCGCTGGCCCCCGGACAGGTGGCGTACGTCCCGTCGCAGGAACTCCTCCAGGGCGCAGCGGCGGATCAGTTCCTCCAGCGGGCGGGTGCGACGGTAGAAGCTGGCGAACAGGCGCAGTGCCTCCTCCACCCGGATGTAGTCCTGCAGCGAGGTCTGCTGGAACATGATGCCGGCCTCCTGGCGGAAGCCGGGGCCGGTGGCCTTGCCACGGTAGAGAATGGTCCCGCCGCTGGGGGTGACGATTCCCTCCAGCATCTCCACGGTGGTGGTCTTGCCGGCGCCGTTGGGACCGAGCAGACCGAGGCAGACCCCCTGCTCGAGGGCCAGGTCGATCCCCTTCACCGCCTCCACGCCGGGGTAGCGCTTGCTCAGTCCGCGGGCTTGCAGCAGTGCAGGCATAGGGAGGGGTCCGTTGCCAATGGATGACGAGAGCAGATTCTACTCTTTCCGGCCGGCTATTATGGTTAAATAGTTGGATCCCGGACAACGGCAGACAGAAGGGCCGCCAGGCCCGGATCACAGGCGATGAACTCCCTACACCCTGCGCGGTCCACCCGCAAATCGGGGGGCGGATGCAGCTGACCCCCCGCCAGCAGCAGATACTGGACCTGATCCGGCGTCACCAGGAGGAGACCGGGGCACCGCCCACCCGCTCCGAGATCGCCCGTGCCTTCGGCTTCCGCTCGGCCAATGCGGCGGAGGAGCATCTGCGTGCGCTGGCGCGCAAGGGGGCGATCGAGCTGATCCGGGGTACCTCCCGCGGCATCCGGCTGCGTGGTGGCACTGCCGGCCTGCCGGTGGTCGGGCGGGTCGCCGCCGGCAACCCGATTCTGGCCGAGGAACAGATCGAGGGGCGCTGGCAGGTGGACGAGGGTCTGTTCCGGCCGCGCGCCCACTACCTGCTGCGGGTCCATGGCACCAGCATGCGCGATGCCGGCATCCTGGACGGGGATCTGCTGGCGGTCCACCAGACGCCGGAGGCGGAGGATGGCCGCATCGTGGTGGCGCGGCTCGAGGACGAGGTGACGGTGAAGCGACTGCGTCGCGACCGGCACCGGACCCACCGGGTGCTGCTGCTGCCGGAGAACCCGGAGTTCGGGCCGATAGAAGTGGACCTGAGGCGCCAGTCGCTGGTGATCGAGGGGATCGGCGTCGGCGTGTTGCGGACCCGATTGTCATGACCCGGAGCCTGGTGACGGACGGGCCACTGGTACTGCCGATGCAGCCGTCGGGGCGCCGCCGCGGACGGCCCCGGGAGCGCGGCTCCGATGACGGCCGGCGGGGTGCCCGGTGAACACCACCTTCTACTGGCACGACTACGAGACCTGGGGGGCCGATCCCAGCCGCGACCGGGCGGCCCAGTTCGCCGGTGTGCGCACCGACCTGGAGCTGAACCCGGTGGGGAGGCCGCTGATGCAGTTCTGCCGGCCGGCGGACGACATGCTGCCCCATCCGGAGGCCTGCCTGGTCACCGGCATCACGCCGCAGCAGGCGGCGTCCGAGGGAGTGGTGGAGGCGGAGTTCTTCCGCGCCGTCCACCATGAGCTGGCCCGCCCCGGTACCTGCGGCGTCGGCTACAACAGCATCCGCTTCGACGACGAGGTGACCCGCTACGGCCTCTACCGCAACTTCTACGACCCCTACGCCCGGGAGTGGCAGAACGGCAACTCGCGCTGGGACCTGATCGATGTGGTGCGCCTCACCCACGCCCTGCGCCCGGAGGGGATCGAGTGGCCGCAAAACGAGGACGGCAGCACCAGTTTCCGTCTGGACCGGCTGACCCTGGCCAACGGGATCGCCCACGAGGGGGCGCACGACGCCCTCTCCGACGTCTACGCCACCATCGGACTGGCGCGCCTGGTCCGCCGGCGCCAGCCGCGCCTGTTCGACTACCTGTTCCGGCTGCGCGACAAGCGCCGGGTGGGGGAGCTGCTCGACCTGCGCAGCATGAAGCCGGTGCTGCACGTCTCCGGCATGTACCCGGCCAGCCGTGGCTGCATCGCCATGGTGGCGCCGCTGGCGCGGCACCCGACCAACAGCAACGGGATCATCGTCTACGACCTGGGCGAGGATCCGGAGCCGCTGCTGGGACTGACCCCGGAGCAGATCGCCGAGCGCCTGTTCACCCCGCGCGACCGCATGCCGGAGGGGGTGACGCGGATTCCGCTGAAGACGGTGCATCTGAACAAGAGCCCGGCGGTGGTGCCGTTGAACACCCTGACCCCGGAGGCGGCGGAGCGCTGGGGCATCGACGTGGCGGCGGGAGAGCGTCATCTGGCCCGGCTGCGGACCGATCCCGGGCTGGCGGAGAGGATCGCGGCGGCGCACCGGCAGCGGGAGTTCGAGCCGGTCACCGACCCGGACCGCAATCTCTACGGCGGCGGTTTCTTCAGCGACGACGACCGCCGCCGCATGGAACAGGTGCGGCGAACCGATCCGTCGGAGCTGGGCGGGTTGCGACTGGATTTCGACGATGCCCGTCTGCCCGAGCTGCTGTTCCGCTACCGGGCCCGCAACTGGCCCCGGACCCTGCAGCGGGAGGAGCGGCAGCGCTGGGAGGAGTTCCGTCGCTGGCGCCTCACCGATCCGGCGGCGGATGCGGGAATCACCCTGGCGTCGTTCCGCCGGACGCTGGCGCGGCTGATGGTGGAGGGGGCGCCGGATGCCCGCGCGCGGGGCATCCTGTCGGAGCTGGCGGACTGGCCGGATGTGATCGGCATCGGCTGAGTGGCCGGCCGCGGAGCCTGTCCGCCCGGGCGGCGGAGCGGAACCACCACCGGGCAGGGGGAGGGCCGCCTGCCGCTGCCTGGGCTATTCGTCGATCCAGCCCTGCAGCGCCTCGATGATCGCCTTTGCCTGGGCCTGGCTGGAGATGTTGAACTTGGACTTGGGCAGGTACTCGCCATTGCGCTTCTGGTAGCGGCGGATGCTGTATTTCTCCGGTCCGTACTCCCCCTTGGCCCGGTTCCACTCCTGGTAGCGGAACATCACCGTCGACCAGGCCCCCTTGGACAGTACCACCTTGTCCAGCTCCTTGACGATGTCCACGCCGTCCTCGGTATAGTTGATGGTCAGCTCGTCCACTGTGGATGCCATGGCTCTACCCCTGTCGTTGGCTGCGCTGTTGATCGGGACCGGCGAAGGTAACAGATGTGCCGCCCGGCGTCACGGCCAGCGGGTGAAGACGGGTCAGGCGCCGCTTTGCTCCATGCGCGCGCCGTTGCGGCGCAGCAGGCGCACGATCTCCTGGTTTGCCGCCGTGGTCGCGATGGCCAGCGGGGTGTTGCCGGCGGCGTCGGCCAGGTTGACGTCCGCCCCCTGCAGGACCAGGTTCTTGACCAGCACCCGGTTGCCGGCGCGGATGGCCCGGATCAGGGGGGTGGAGCCGTCCGCGCGGCGCCGGTTCAGATCCGCCCCCCATGCCACCAGCAGCCGGATGACGTCACGTTGCGACAGACCGCGCTCCACCACCGCGTCCAGCAACCGGTCGGGGTCGTAGCTCGCCCCCAGCTTGGCCAGCAGCTCAGCCACCCGGGGACGGCTGGCCATGATGGCGACGTACAGCGGGGAGTGACCGTTCCGGTCCGGGGCATCGATCTCCGCTCCCGCCTTCACCAGCATGCGGGCGATCACGTATTCACCCTGGGCCGCCGCCACATGGAGGGGGCGGCGGCCGTCGGCATCGACCTGGTTGATATCGGTACCCCACCTGATGTGACGTTCGATCTGGTTGATGTCACCCCGGTGGATGGCCGGGTAGAGACCCATGGTCGGTTTGTCGGGTTTGCCGCAGGCGGTGAGCAGCAGGGTCAGGAGCAGCAGCGTGACGAGTGGTCTCATAGCCGGGATGGTACAGAGGGGGAAGTCGGCTCCGCAAGGGCGACGATCCACCGCTCTGCGCATGGTTCCCGCTGCGGTGGCGTGGTAAGGTAATGCCAATGTTTCTGAAGCTCCTGCTCATGGCGTTGGTGATCGCCGGCGCCGTCCTCGCCGTCCGCATGCGCCAGCCCGGCCGGGAACCGGCGCGACCGGTCGCTCCCGCCCCGGCGCCATCCAGCGGCGGCCGCTTCTCCCCGGTCAGGATCGCCGCTGCCGCCGTCGTCCTGCTGATGATCCTGGGCACCGGCCTGTTCCTCTATCTGCAGTGGCGCGATGCCCACGAGATCGTGGTGGTGCGGGTGGTGGACAGCAGCAGCGGCCGAAGCGTCACCTATGAGGCCTATCAGAGTGACGTGGAGGGGCGCTCCTTCCGCACCCTGGACGGCCGCGTCGTCACCCTGGCCGAGGTGGAACGGATGGAACTGAGCGGGCGTGATTGACACGGCATATCACGGCATTTCAGGTTGCCGGGTAGATAGTCCCTGACAGGCAAGCGAGACAACAGCGAGCAGCCCTCTCATGTCGTTCTCCCTCTTCATCGTTCAGCGCTGTTACGATCTGGAGGCCTCGTCCCGCTACAAGAAAACCAAGCGCTTCTTCTACGACCTGCTGGAGAACCCCCGCTCCCGTCAGCGCTCCTGGTTCGACATCGGCATGATCCTGCTGGTTCTCTCCAGCGTCTATCTGCTGATCTACGAGGTGGGCAACGATCTCGGTGCGTTCGGCTTCTACTTCGAGCTGTTCGCAGTGACGGTGTTCATCATCGAATACCTGCTCCGGCTGTGGCTCCACAGCGACAGCCACCGCATCATCATCGACCACTACGAGAAGTCCCAGTTCGTCGACCGGCCGTTCCGGCTGGGTCCGCCGCTGAGGGAGATCCTGGCGAAGAAGTGGGACTACATCACCACGCCGATGGCGATCATCGATCTGCTGGCCATCATTCCCAGCTATCGCCCGCTGCGGTTCCTGCGCATCTTCCTGCTGTTTCGCCTGTTCAAGCTGTTCCGCTACGCCCGCAGTACGACGGAGTTCGTCAAGGTACTGTCGGAGAAGCGCTTCGAATTCTATACCCTGGCCATCTTTCTCGCCTTCGTGGTGTTCACCGCCGCCGCCGCCATCTATTTCTTCGAGAGCCGGAGCCAGGGCGGTGAGATCGACAATATCTTCGACGGCATCTACTGGGCGCTGATCACCATCTCCACGGTCGGTTATGGCGATATCATCCCCCATACGCCGGAAGGGCGGGTGATCACCCTGGCCCTGATCATCAGCGGGATGGGGGTGATGGCGTTCACCACCTCCATCGTCGTCTCGGCGTTCAGCGAGAAGATGAGCGAGATGCGCCAGAACCAGGTGTTCTCGGAACTGGAGCGGATGAAGGCGCGTCACACCATTCTCTGCGGCTTCGGCCGCATGGGCCAGATGGTGGCGGAGCGGCTGGCGCGGGACAAGATGCCCTTCGTGGTGATCGATCCGGACCCGGACAACATGGAGCAGGCCAAGCATCTCGGCTACCTGGTGATCCAGGGCTATGGCGAGAGGACCGAGTTGCTGAAGTCGGTGGGGGTGGAACGGAGGGCCGAGCGGATCCTCTGCCTGACCGGCGACGACGTGGTCAACGTCTATATCACCCTCACCGCCCGCAGCCTCAACCCCGGGATCGAGATCATCTCCCGCGCCAATCGCCAGGAGACGGTACGCAAGCTGATCCAGGTGGGGGCCAACCACACCATCAAGCCCTACAAGACGGTGGCCCTGATCGCCAGCGAGTTTCTCGGCAAGCCGGTGGCCTTCGAGGCGATCAACGGCGTGCTGTCGGGCAAGCATGGGATCGGGCTGGAGACCGTCAGCATCCGCGAGAACATGCTGCGTGACGACACCCGGATCGGGGACATCGACTTCTGGGGCAGCCGGCTGCTGCTGTTCGGTGTTCTCACCAAGCAGCCGCGGCCGGAGGATGAGATGTGCCGCGACCCCTTCTCCATGCGCGAGCGCTCCTTCTACTTCAATCCCCAGCCCTCGTTCCGGTTACAGGCGGGGGACGTGCTGCTGGTGTTCGGCCACGAATACAGCATCGTCCATTTCAAGGACCGGCTCGAGTCCAACAAACTGAGGAAACGCCGTTGAAGCGCTGTCGGGTGGTGATCTTCGGCTGCAACCGGGTGAGCCTGGAGGTGGCGCGGAATCTGCGCGAGCGGGACTGGGACCTGCTGCTGGTCTCCGCCGATCCCGACTGCCTGAAATCGGCGGAGGCAGAGGGACTGGCGGTGCGGGAGATCGACTATACCAACGACGAGGAGCTCAAGGCCCTCGGTCTCGGGGACGACGTGGGGGTGGTGTTCACCCTGTTCGAAAAGGATTCACGCAACGTCTTCCTGGTGATCTCCATCCGTTATCTGGCGCCGGACATCCGCATCATCTCCCTGTGTCAGTCGGAGCATTCGGAGAGCAAGCTGCGGGCGGCGGGCGTCAACAAGGTGATCGATCCCTACAAGATCAGCGGCCAGCGCATCCACAACATGATCAAGCGGCCGCTGGTGACAGAGGTGATCGAGCGTACCATCTTCGGCGACCGCCGCCTGGGGGTGATGGAACTGGAGGTGGAGAAGGGCTCGTTCCTGGACGGGCGCAGTCTCGGCGAGCTCAATCTCTCCATCCACTACAACCTGGTCCTGCTGGGAGTGGTCGACCGGGAGTCCGGAAACGAGTTCATCTTTGCCACCGGCAACGTGGACCACCGCCTGGGCCCCGAGGACGTGCTGGTGGTGATCGGTCCCACCAGGGAGATCGAGCGCTTCGAGCAGGACAGCCGGGCAAAAAAGACGCCTTCCGCAGGTGGGGAAGGCGAAGAGGGGAGGCCATGATGAAAAACGGTGGCCCGGCCGTGGCTCAGGAGGCAGCGGCCTCCAGCAGCCGGGTGAGCCGGCCGTCGATGCCGCCGGTGTGGCTGGCCAGGGCGGCCTGGGCGGAGACGGACTGGATCTGCCGGCGGATGCGGCCGGCCAGTTCCCGCGCCTGCTCCGGCGAATCGATGCCACCGGGCGAAGAGCGGGTGGCGGCCAGCAGCCGACCGCCGTCGCTGAGGTCGACCCGGTCATCGGTGGTTGGAGCGGAACCCCTCTCCTGTTGCGTCCCCGGGGGGCGGTCGCGGCCGTCGTCACCCGGGTTGTCGATGCCCTGGTGACGGGTGAATGACGTCGATTTGTCGCTCTGGATGGGATCGACCACGGTTGTCTCCTGTTGCTGACGGATAATTGACGCCGCTGGGTGCAGGCGTCCGCTTCGCCGATACAGGTAGCAATCCCCGTGCCATACCAGGGCAGCGCGCCCACGGCCCGGGTGACTGGATCAGTCGTCGTCGCTCAGCCGCAGCTTACTGATATCGGGCAGGGGGTGGGGCTGCGGCGGTCGCTGGCAATCCTCCAGGGTGCCGGTGGCCGCGGGCGCGAGGGTGAGATCGCCGGTATCGATCCGTGCCGGCGGGGGCGGCTCGCTGGCATCGATGATACTGCCTTCCGCCGCCAGGGTGATGCCCGAGATGTCCGGCAGGGGGGCGGCCTCGCGCGTCGGCACACAGTCGGACAGGTCCCCGGTCCGGGGCGGCAGCAGCTGCATCGGCGTCTCCCCGGTGCCGCCGGTCGCGGGAGCCGGGGCCGCCCGGGGGGCGTCGGGTGCCAGGGGGCGGACCTCGACCAGGGCGCCCGCGTCGCGGAAGGCGACCCGGTAACGGATGGCGGTCTCCTGGTCCACGGCCGACTTGATCTTCACCGGACGACCGGAGAACAATCGCGCCAGGGTATCGTCGTCGGCCCCGAACATACGGCCCACGGCGGCCCTGACCCGTTCCGGATCCTGGCCAGCCATGATCTCGCCGGCGAAGAACAGATCGTAGAGGGGATCGCTCATGGGCTCGTCGTACGTCGTCGTGGTCGGGGCTGCTATCCGCATTACGCGGCAGGTTGGCGCCAAACTGAAGCCGGCCGGCGCCGGTTCAGAAGCGTCGCTTCTCCTTCACCTGGTAGCCATACTTCGGTTTCCAGCCCCAGGAGTAACTGCGCAGGTCCTGTACCGCCAGCTGCTCCGCCTGTTCCTCGGAGCTGGCGCTGAAGCCGCATCCGTAGGAGGTGCGCGAGCGGCCGGTATAGGTGCGGTACTCGGTCTCGATCACCACCATCCAGCCGTGGGCCAGGTTGCTGTTGGCCTGCGGAAAGATGTAGTCGTAGCCCCGCCTCCTCAGCGCCTGACTGGCGCGGGCGATGGCGGAGGAGACGCTCGCCTCACCCACCACCCACTCGATGGCCAGGGAGTTGCCCTGCCGCTTGGCCACCACGCAGGCGGTACCGCCGCCGGAAGCGGCGGCGACAGTGACCGGGGCCAGGGACAGCAGGAGTATAAAAGTGCAGAACAGGCGCGGCATCCGTTCTGCTTACTCGCCGCCGCGCATCCGCTCCACCGCCTCGGTGATGGCGGCGTCCACGTAGAGGAAATACATCTCCGGGGTCTGGATTCCCACCATCTTGTCGGTCAGTTCCCGGCCGCGTGGATCCAGGAACAGCAGGGTCGGGGTCAGGGAGACCCCGTAGCGCAGGGCGAAGTCGCCGCCCGCCACCTCGCGGCCCTGGAAGTCACGCAGCAGAAAGCCCTCGTCGATGAACATCTCCCGCATCAGCAGCCGGTCATCGTAGTCGCCGGACAGTACCATGGGGTCGAGGATCTCCCGCTTGATCTGCCAGCAGAAGGGGCACTCCTCCTGGGATACCAGCAGCAGGATGGGGCGGCGATCACGCGCCGCGATCCGGGCGTCGGCCTGCAGGTCGTGGGTGGTGGCCAGCTTCCCCGTTTTCGGTGCGCCAAGCGCGCCCCGGGGGGCCAGCAGGGCGCCGGCGGCCAGATGCAGGCCGGCGATCATGCGCCGGCGGCTTATCGGTTGTGTCAGGGTCATGGGTGCTCCTCTGTCAACTGGATCAGTATGTCCTTGGCTGCCCGGTATGCCTGCAGGTCGATGCCGGCGGCACGGAAGTCCATGGCGTCGGGCCAGCCGCTGGCCTGGCGTGCCGCCTGCTCGGCCTGGTCGCACCACTGGCGCAGCCACGCGGTGGTCCGCTGGCGGCGCGACGACGGCATCTGCTGCCCGATCCGGCCGGCGATCCGGCTGAAGCCGTTGCGCGACAGGCCGGCATGGATGCGTCCGAGGGCCGCCACGTCCTCCTGTTCCAGCGCCGCATCCAGCGCGGCGGCCTGCTCGCGCAACAGGTCGGACCGCGTCTGCTCGGAGAAATTCCGGATCCGCCCCAGAATCGCCTCGTAGGCGGGGGAGTGGCTGTCCGCCCCGGCGAAGCGGGCGATGAACCCCTCCAGCGCCACCAGGGTGGCATGCCGGCGCCCGCTGTTGCTGCTGGCGGCGACGATCTCGCGGCAGAAGCCGTCGATCTCCTCGCCGGTGATCTGCAGGGTGATGCGCGCCTCCTCAGTCACGGCCACTCCGGACCCGGGACAGGATCTTCTCCATATAGTGTCGCTTCATGGCGGCCTCGAAGGCCAGGTTGTCGGGATAGGAGTGGCCGAACACCGGTTGCCACAGTGCGTCGGATTCCATGCACAGGTAGAAGAAGACCTGCTCGCGCCAGCTCGGTGCGAAGCAGTTCCAGGCGTGCCGGAACAGCTCGCGCTTGACCGCCTCCGGATAGGAGAGCTTGCCGTTGGTCTCCTCCAGCGGCAGCTTCAGGATCTGGCTGTCCAGGCCGCGTTCGCGGATGCGCCGGATGACCGGCCTGATGAAGGTGAGGGTGCCGAGGGAGACCATCGCCACGTCGGCGGGGTCGAAGCGCCGCTGCAGCTGATCGATCAGGTCGCCATAGGCCTGTTGCCAGCCGTCGAAGTGGACCATCGGGTGCAGGTGGAAACCGACGATCACCCCCTTGCGCGCCAGGCGCTCGGCCGCCTGCAGCCGTTTCTGCAGGGATGCGGTTCCATGCTCCTCGTGGTCGACGATGAGCGGCGGGTTGAGGGACCAGGTGCAGAGCAGGTTGGGGGGCAGCGGACGCCGCAGCAGGTGGCCGATGTTGGCCGACTTGGTCTTCAGCTCCAGGATCACGTTGGGGTGGCGCCGGGCGAAGGCGATGAGGGCATCGAGCACGCCGTGGCTGTTGCCCCACATCAGGGAGTCCGAGGACTGGCCGGTGCCGATGTGGTAGATGCGCTCCGGGTCGATCTCCAGCGCCTCCAGCCGTTCTCCGAAGTGGGGATCGAAGAAGACTTCGTGGCCGCTGAAGAAGGACTGGATGCTGCAATAGCTGCAGCCGTAGCCGCAGTTGTCCACCGCGTCGAGAGTCAACAGGTTGCAGCAGCGGGTGCGCGGTGACGCCACCGGACAGGTCCCCAGGCCGAGCCCTCCCTTGTCCCGTTCCCTGGCCACCGGTTTCGGCAGGGCCACCGCCGCCACGCCCCGGTAGCGGTTCGGCTCGTGCTTCAGCCGTTGCCACTGCCGCTGCAGGTTGCGGAGCCGGCTCTTCTTCGCCTCGCGCCCCTCTTCCCCGTCCAGGGGCCAGAGGCCGCTCAGCTCCGTGCGCCACATCGCCAGGTCCTGGGCGATCTCGGTCACCGTGCGCAGTTCCTGCAGCGTGAAGCGGTAGTGGTGTGCCAGCCGGCGCACATGGCCCCGGGTATGCCGGGGCAGGTGGGGAAACGGCGTCTGCCGTGCGATCCGTTCGAACTTTTCCGGGTAGCTGCGGCGGTCGGGCATGGGCGGAAACGGTGGCGTCGGTGGGCGGGTCAGACCGGATTATGCCTGAAACCGGCACCACCGGCATCCGCCCTCCGCTGCCGCCGGCTGCCGGCATGGATGGGGTGCCGGCCCGCTGGTGTTGCCTGCGGGCTTGGGGTAATCTGGGCCCTCGGAAATGGTCGGTCGGGCAACTGCACATCATGCGAAAACGCAAGCTGGGCCAGAAGATCGCGATGATCGTCTCCATGATCTGCTACGCGGCGGCGGTGGTCACCGTTGCCGCCGTGGGCTGGTGGGGCAACCAGCTGGGTGCCAACCATCCGGTCGTCGGCAGCCTGGCGGCGAGCGTGGTGTTCTTCGTCGGTGTCGGTGTGGTGCTGCAGGTGATGGGCAGTATCAGCATCCCCGACCTGCGGGTGAATCCCCGGGACCGGGACGGCACCTGATCTGCGCCCGCCGGGCGATTGGGCCGGGGAAGCGGGCGCTGTCGGCCACCGCCACCCGGGCCCGGCATCACTGAAGGGGAGTATGGGAGAGATCACGGAGATACCGCTGAGGCTGAAGAGCGCCGGCGCCATGGGCCGCTGGCTGGCCTACGGATACGCCCTGTTCCGGCGCTATCCGGGAATCAGCATGTCGTTCGCGGCCATCTTCGTGGTGCCCGGCCTGGCGCTCGAGTACTGGCTGCTGGCCACGGACTATGCCCTCTACTATTTCATCCTGGCCGCCGGGTTCGTGCTGCTGGTGCCGTTCCTGTTCGCCCCCTATTACCACCTGGCCACCGCGGTCAGCCGGGGTCAGGCGCCGCCGGTCCTGCCCGGGGTCCTGTTCCGGACGCCGCCGGCAGTGCTGGGGCTCGGCATGATCAGTGGCGCCCTGTTCCTGATCTGGGCCACCGATGCCTTCATCATCTACAGCGTCTATTTCAGCTTCGATCCACTGCCCGGGCTGTTCCGGGGCGGCGAGGCCGGCTCCAGGGCGGTGTCGTTCCTGGGCTGGGCGACGCTGCTGGGCGCGGTCCTCTCCCTGATCATCCTGTTCATCACGCCGTTCTCCATTCCCCATGCCATCGACGACGGCAGTGGCTTCGTCGATGCCATCGTCTTCAGCGTGAAGGGCGTGGCCCGCAACGCGGCCATCGTCGCACCCTGGGTGGCGCTGCTCGGCGCCGCCACCCTGTTGACTACCCTGATCGCCCTGCCCCTGGGGCTGGCCCTGTTTCCGCTGCTGGCCTATGCCAACTACGACTGCTACCGGGAGCTGGCGGCAAAGTCGGGCGCCGCCGGGCAGGGAGCGGCGCCGGGCGGGAGTGGCCGGGCCTGGAACAGAGAAAAAAGAAGAACAGAATGATGCAAACGAGATTCTACCGCTTCATCGGGTCGATACTGCTGCTGTTTCCCGTCGTCGCCACGGCGCTGGGGCTGGGGGCGATCCAGGTCGATTCGTTTCTGAATCAGCCCCTGCGGGCGCGCATCGGGTTGCTCTCGGCGGACGGGGTGGAGCTGGAGGACGTCCGGGTCGGCCTGGCCGATGCCGCCACCTTCGCCAAGGCGGGGCTGCCGCGGCCGTTCATCCTCTCCGGACTGCGTTTCCGGGTGGAGAAGGGCGATGCCCCCGGCCAGGCCGCCATCGTCGTCACCTCGCGCGATCCCATCACCGAACCCTTCCTGGATTTCCTGGTCAGCCTGGACTGGAAGGGCAACCACCTGGTGCGGCAGTACACGCTCCTGCTCGATCCCCCGGTGAGCCGGCCCCGGGCCCGGAGCGTGCGGAGCCGGCCGGCCGGGACGCCGAAGCCGGCGGCCCCGTCACCGGCCCCCTCCCCGCCGCCGGCCGTGGCCCGCAGCGTCGACAGCTATGGCCCGGTTCGGCGTTCGGAGACGCTGTGGGTGATCGCCCGCAAGCTGCGCCCGGACGGCGCCGTCACCGTGGAACAGATGATGATGGCGCTGCAACGGGCCAATCCGGAGGCGTTCCGTTTCGGCAACGTCAACTACCTGAAGCAGGGCGTGGTGCTGCAGGTGCCGGACCGGGAGGAGATCCTGTCGATCACGCCGCGGCAGGCGCGGCGGCTGTTCCGTGAGCAGAACGATGCCTGGAAGCGGTTGCGGGCGGGAGGCGCCGCGGCCCGGGCGAAGGCGGCAGCGGCGAAAAAGGCCGTCCCGGCCGCTGCTCCGCCGGTGGCGGAGGCAGCGCTTCCGGCCGGGGAGATCGCACCCATCCAGCGCGGGCAGGGGGCCCCTGCCGTGAC
>DRKP01000053.1 GCA_011051715.1 Sedimenticola thiotaurini
CCCGCACGGTGATCCTCCCGGGGGATCCTTCCCCTTCAAGAATTCCTGTGCCCGCCGCTATGGTTCTGACCGCCAGCGGTCACCGATCCGGTCTCTGATCGACACAGGAGCCACGCCACCATGTCAGCCGTCCTTGCCGCCGAAACCACCACTCACCCGGACCGTCACCAGCAACTCCCGCAGCGTGCCCTGGTGGTGGACGACGATCCGTTCTGCCGCGAGATCCTGCGCGACGCCCTGCGATCGACGGGTTACCAGGTGATCGAGGCGGCCAATGGTAGCCAGGCGGTCGAGCTGTTTCTGAGTGAGCGGCCGGACATGCTCTTCATCGACACCTCGATGCCGGTACTGGGCGGGCGGGAGGCGGTACGACGCATCCGCGAAAACAGCACCAGCCGTTTCGTTCCGGTGATCTTTCTCACCGACAGCAGCGACGAGGAGACCCTGGTCCGCTGCATCGAGGCCGGCGGCGACGACTTCATCACCAAGCCCCTGAGCAGCCGCATCCTGCTGGCCAAGATCCATGCGATGCAGCGGGTTCAGCGGCTCAACGACCGGCTCAACACCCTGTATGGGCAGATGAAGAAGGACGAGGAGCTGGCCGAGAGCATCTTCAGTCGCGCCGTGGTGGCGGCCAATGTGGCGATGGACCGGGTTCAGACCCTGCTGCAGCCGGCTGACGTGTTCAGCGGCGACGTCCTGCTCAGCGCCTACGCTCCCTCCGGGGACCTGAACATGATTCTGGGCGACTTCACCGGCCACGGGCTGGTGGCCGCGCTCGGCGGCCTGCCCGCGTCCGAGGTGTTCCGCGCCATGACCGGGAAGGGTTTCGCTCCGGAACAGATCCTGGCGGGCATCAACCGGAAGCTGCACGAGCTGATGCCCACGGGCATGTTCTTCGCCGTCCAGTTCATCTCCATCAGTCACACCCTGGACCAGCTGGTGGTGTGCAACTGCGGCATGCCCGACATCCTGCTGCTGGACCGCAACGGGGTGGTGAAGCGGCGGTTCGCCTCCCGCGGACTGCCGCTCAGCATCACCACCGATGTCGATTTCCGCGACGCCATCGAGCGCTGCCGGATCGAACGGGGCGACCGGGTGATGCTGATCAGCGACGGCGTGGTGGAGGCGCGGAACCCGGCCCGCGACTACTTCGGGCAGGGACGGCTGCAACAGGCCCTGGAGGAGGCGCGGGGACAGGACAACGCCATCGGACACATTGCCGAACGGCTGGCCGGTTTCTGCCAGGACGCCCCCCAGGACGACGACATCAGCCTGGTGGAGGTCCCCTGCCTGCCCGGGATCCTGCCCCACTGGGACCCCCATTCCCTGCCGGAGGCCTCCACCGTCCGGGAGGAGATGGAGCTGGACGACGCCATGGAGTTCTCCCTCACCCTCACCGGCAAGCGGCTGCGTGATGCCGATCCGGTACCGATGGTGATCGGCCAGCTGCAGGAGATCGAGGGCCATACCAACCGCCGGCTCCTGTTCACCATCCTCACCGAACTCTATGTCAATGCCCTCGACCATGGCCTGCTGCAGCTCGATTCATCGCTCAAGTCCGGACCCGACGGCTTCAGCCGCTATTTCGAAGAGAGGGAACGACGGCTGCGTCAACTTCAGGACGGCTTCATCAGCATTCGGGTGCGCAGCCGGCTCTCCTCCCATGGAGGGCGGGTGCTGATCCAGGTGGAGGACAGCGGCGACGGCTTCGATCCGTCCCCTTATACCGCTGGGGCGACACTGAACCACGACCGCCCATCGGGCCGGGGCATCCTGCTGCTGCAGGAACTGTGCGAAGAGGTACGCTTCGAACCGCCCGGCAACAAGGTGGACGTCCTGTTCTCCTGGACCCGTGGCGACGGCTGAGAGGGCGAACCGCAGCGAAGGTTTTCTTCCGGTTCTCCCTGCAGTACCATAGAACCCACCGAGAACCACCGGAGCACGCCGATGTCCTCCCCTCTCACCCGCCGCCAGCACGAGATCTACCGCTATCTGCGCGAGCACGCCCGGGACTTCCCCCACCCACCCACCCTGGACGAGCTGTGCCACGCCCTCGGGCTGCGCTCCAAGGGGTCCCTGCACAAACAGATCCAGGCCCTGATCGACGCCGGCCTGGTGGAACCGATGAACAACCGCCGCCGGGGAATCCGCCTGGTGCCGCAGGACGACGGCGACGGCGGCGACGAGCTGCCGATGCTCGGCTATATCGCCGCCGGCAGCCCGATCGAGGCGGTGGAGCAGCAGGAGCGCGTCCAGGTACCGCCCTTCCTGCGCAGCGAGCGTCCCTGCTACGTGCTCCAGGTGCGGGGCGACTCGATGATCGACGAGGGCATCCTGGATGGGGACCACATCGTGGTGGAGCAGCGCGACCACGCCCGCAACGGCGACATCGTGGTGGCGCTGATCGACGGCGAGGAGGCCACCCTGAAGCGGATCGAACAGCGGCCCGGCGAGGTGATCCTGCATCCGGCCAATGCGGCGATGGAGCCGATGCGCTTCCCGCCGGAGCGGGTGCAGATCCAGGGTGTACTGGTGGGACAGATGCGAAGCTACCACTGATCCGGATGCGGGTACCGTACGGCGGCAACGATCGCCCCCCGGCCTGCCCGAAGAAATCCCGAACGAACCCCCTTTCGCCCTGCCGGCCGCGACCGGAATCGATCACATCCTGCCGCCTGGATCCCGGCCTTCGCCGGGATGACGGGTTGTTTGTTCGTCGGACTGACCTGGGGTTTGCTCGCCTGGATGACCTGTCGTTCAGAGGTCCGCCAGTGACCCTGATCAAACCACTTTTTCGTCATTCCGGCGAAGGCCGGAATCCATGACACCCGACTGCCCGGATCCAGATCCTTGCCTGGATGAGGGATGATTCAGATATCCCCCAAGCGGGATCACTGTCCACTGATGACCTGGTCGAAGCGGCGGATCAGCCCCACCAGCCGCGCCGCCTCCTGCGCCATCTCCTGCTCGATGAACCAGACCTCGGCCAGGGGGGCGATATCACTGGCGGCGGGCAGTGCCGCGCCGGCATCGAGTACCGCATGGATGCGTGGCAGGAACACCCATTGCAGCCACTGATCGAACTGCAGGGTGTCGTAACAGAACGGGAACTCGCTGGCCAGGGCCTCGGCGCTGGGCGGTATACTGGACCAGATGCCGAGCAGGCGCATCTCATGCTCCATCTCCTGGACCAGGCGGTCGACTTCGTTTCGACGCCCCATCACCCACTCCCCGCCATTGCACCAAGGGGGAAAATTGCACAGGCCGGAGCCAAAGTCCACCGGGCGGTCTCCTCCGGGTCGACACCGAGCCAGGTGGGGAGAGGGTCGCACCTCCTTCCAATCCACTCTCCAGCTGCTATATTTGCCTCCTTCGACAGCGGAGACGACCCCTGGAGCTACCTATGGCAGACCCCCTCTGGCAGCCCGGTGCAGCGCGGATCGCGCAGACCGGCATGGACCGTTTCCGACGCCTCGCCGCCTCCCGCCACCGGCTCGACCTGCCCGACTATGCGGCCCTCTATCGCTGGTCGATCGAGCAGCCGGAGGCGTTCTGGTCCCTGTTGTGGGAAGAGTGCGGGGTGGTCGCGCAACGACGGGGAGAGAGGGTCCTGGTCGACGGTGACCGCATGCCGGGGGCGCGCTGGTTCCCCGACGCCCGCCTCAATTTCGCCGAGAACCTGCTGCGGCGGCGCGACGACGGCATAGCGGTCCTGTTCCGCGACGAACAGGGAACGGAACGCAGCCTCACCCATGGCGGGCTGTACGACCGGGTGTCGCAATTGGAGCAGGCCCTGCGCGCCATGGGTATCGGCCCGGGCGACCGCATCGCCGGTTACCTGCCCAACCTGCCGGAGACCCTGATCGCCATGCTGGCCAGCGCCAGCATCGGCGCCACCTGGTCCTCCTGCTCGCCCGACTTCGGCGTCGACGGCGTGGTCGACCGCTTCGGCCAGATCGGGCCACGGCTGCTGATCGCCGCCGACGGCTACTTCTACAACGGCCGCCATTTCGACTGCCTGGAGAAGGTGGCCGCGATCCGCCAGCGCATCCCCTCGCTGGAACGGACCCTGATCGTCGACTACACCGGCGGCGGGGCGGACGGGGCCGCGGCGCTGGCCGACACCGTCACACTGGAGCAGTTCACGGCCCCCTTTCAGGCGGGCGACATCGAATTCGAGCAGCTGCCGTTCGATCACCCGCTCTACATCCTGTTCTCCTCCGGCACCACCGGCACCCCCAAGTGCATCGTCCACGGCGCCGGCGGCACCCTGCTGCAGCACCTGAAGGAGCACCGGCTGCACTGCGACATCCGGCCGGACGACCGCGTCTTCTACTTCACCACCTGCGGCTGGATGATGTGGAACTGGCTGGCCTCCGCTCTGGCCTCCGGCGCCACCCTGCTGCTGTACGACGGCTCCCCCTTCCATCCCGACGGAAATATTCTGTTCGACTATGCCGAGCAGACCGGCATGACCCTGTTCGGCACCTCGGCCAAGTACATCGACGCCCTCCGTAAGGCCGGCCTGAGTCCGCGCCACAGCCACGACCTGTCGTCCCTGCGCACCCTCTGCTCGACCGGCTCGCCGCTGCTGCCGGAGGCGTTTGACTATGTCTACCAGGAGATCAAACAGGATCTGTGCCTCTCCTCCATCTCCGGCGGCACCGACATCGTCTCCTGCTTTGCCCTCGGCAACCCGGTGCTGCCGGTGTGGCGGGGAGAACTGCAGTGCCGTGGCCTGGGGATGAAGGTGGAGGTGTGGGACGACCAGGGCCGCCCCCTGCACGGGGAAAAGGGCGAGCTGGTCTGCACCGCCCCCTTCCCCTCCATGCCGGTCGGCTTCTGGAACGATGCCGACGGCAGCCGCTATCGGGCCGCCTACTTCGAGCGCTTCCCCGGGGTCTGGTGTCATGGCGACTATGTGGAGCTGACCGATCACGACGGCCTGATCGTGTATGGCCGGTCCGACGCCGTCCTCAATCCGGGCGGGGTGCGCATCGGCACCGCCGAGATCTACCGCCAGGTGGAGCAGCTGGAGGAGGTGGTGGAGAGTATCGTCATCGGCCAGGAGTGGGAGGGCGACGTGCGCGTGGTCCTGTTCGTGCAGCTGCGCGAGGGACTGACCCTCGACCAGGACCTGAGCGAACGGATCCGGCAGCGGATCCGCGCCAACACCACCCCGCGCCACGTGCCGGCCCGGGTGCTGCAGGTGGATGCCATCCCCCGCACCAGGAGCGGCAAGATCGTGGAGCTGGCGGTGCGCGACGTGGTCCACGGCCGCCCGGTGCGGAACCTGGAGGCACTGGCCAACCCGGAGGCGCTGGACCAGTTCGCCGACCGTGAGGAACTGCGGCGCTGACAGGCCGCCTAAACTTCGCCACCGCCGGGCCGCTACACCCTCTACAGCCTCCCAAGAATGGAATTCCGGTCATGCGGCGAGCGATCCTGTCCGGCCTGCTGTGGGCCTCTCTCACCACCCTCCTCGTTCCCGCCGGCGCGGTGCAGCTCTACCGCACCCCGGTGGCGCCCCAGATCACTCCCCGCGACCTGGCCCTGAGCTGTATCGAGCTGGACCGGGAGATCACCGCCCTCACCCCCCTGACCTACAGCTACAAGCCCGGGTTCTACGACAATCCCTACCAGGGCGGTTCCCTGTTCCTCGGCACCCTGTTCAGCCCCTGGTTCTACCTGTTCCCGGCCTACGACTACTACCTGGACTACCGGGAACAGGCGCGCATGATCCCGGCGGAGGAGCGGATCGAGACCCTGCTCCGGCTGAAGGCCGACCGGCACTGTTTCGATAGCTGACAGGGGTGCGGCGGCCGTATAATCTGCAGCTACCAGCAACGATATCCGCCCCCCTCCACCCTGTCGTATCATGACCGCGCAACCCGACAACGGCACCCGCCAGAACTTCGACGGCAAGGAGTGCATCTTCTACGACGGCTACTGGATCCGCTATTACGAGGCGCCCGAAGACAGCCTGTCGGCGCGCAAGCAGCTGATCGACCACCTGACCCGGCGCACCTTCCGCCACACCGAGCCCGGCATCAACACCCCCGGATACCGGCTGGAGGAGGCCCGGGCCGCCTACGAACGGGAGCAGGACCCGGCGCGCAAGCGGGTCAACGCCGCCATGCTGGCCGGGGCCCTGTTCAACCGCGCCACCGACATCTTCACCGCCATCGTCGAGCTCGAGGCCAAGGGCATCACCGTGAACCGGGACAACGAGCTGATGAAGCAGTGTTCGAACTGCTTCCACGAGGCCCTGGAGCTGGGCCGGCAGGTGAAACACCACAGTGGTCACGAGGGGATCGACGAGCTCTGGGGGGAGCCGCTGAAGGCCTTCACCCAGCCCGTCGCCCGCCTGTTCGAGGCCCGCTACCGCAAGATCGCCCAGGCGATGCGCGACATCGACCGGATCAGCGAGCGGCTGGCGCAGGTGTTCGCAGAAGAACCGGCATTCGACGGCGTCGCCACCCTGGCCATGGAGCTGGCGGCCAGCGCCAAACTGCAGACCGAGACCATGAAGAGCGATCCGGTCTTCTTCCAGGTGTGGCCCGCCTTCGTATCCGCACGGGAGCGACTCGACGGCTTCGTCCCCGCCCTCGACAGCGAGCCATCGGCGGAGCAGTGGCAGCGGATAGAGGAAGGCGTGAATCTGATCAAGGCGGGGGCTGCGCTGGTGACCTATCTTTCAGAGGCGCGGGTGCCGATGCCGAAGAGCACCCGCTCCTTTCTTGCCCAGTGCGACGCCTTTCAGCGACGATAAGGAGAACAGCGATCGACGCACTCACCAGAACCAACATCGGCAAGTTCCAGATCCGGAGGCTGATCGACCGCGGCGCCACCAGCTCGGTCTATCTGGCGGAGGATCCGTTCACCGGTGCCGACGTGGCGGTCAAGATCGCCCATCAGAACCTGTTCAACGACCCGGTCAACGGCGCCCGCTTCCGCAAGATGTTCATCAACGAGGCCAGCCTGGCGGGCAAGCTGCGCCATCCCCACATCGTCTCGGTGTACGACGCCGGCACCGAGCACGACATGCACTACATCGTCATGGAGTACGTGGACGGATGCAACCTGAAGCAGTACTGCAGGCCCGACTCCCTGCTGCCCATGGACGACGTGGTCGAGATCGTCTTCAAGTGCTGCAACGCCCTCGACTACGCCTACCGCCAGGGGGTGATCCACCGCGACATCAAGCCGGCCAATCTGCTCATCACCGGCGGCACCGGGGTCAAGGTGAGCGACTTCGGCACCGTGCTGCTCACCGACTCGGAGCTGAGCCAGGTGATCGATGCGGTCGGCACCCCCAGTTACATGGCGCCGGAACAGATCGCCGGCAGGGAGATCAACCATCAGGCTGACATCTACTCCCTCGGCGTGGTGATGTACCAGATGCTCAGCGGCCGGCTGCCGTTCTCCGGCAGCAACCAGTACGAGCTGCTGCAGAAGATCGCCAGGCACGACCCGGTACCGCTGGAATCGGTCCGCTCCAATATTCCGGAGCAGATCCGCGCCATCGTCTATCGCTGCCTGGAGAAACGGCCGGAGGACCGCTTCCCCACCTGGGCCCAGTTGGCACGGGAGCTG
This sequence comes from Sedimenticola thiotaurini, assembly GCA_011051715.1. Lineage (GTDB taxonomy): Bacteria > Pseudomonadota > Gammaproteobacteria > Chromatiales > Chromatiaceae > HyVt-443. The sequence goes on from DRKP01000053.1 coordinate 7,600, forward strand.
GCCCGGGTGCACGAGCAGCTGGAGCTCTCCACCACCGACGTCTCCGACACCCGCAAGTTCAATATGCTCAAGAAGCTGCACTTCTTCCGCAACTTCACCGACGTGGAGCTGTGGGAGGTGTTGCGGATCAGCAAGTGGCACCGGTTCCGCGCCGGCAAGCGGCTGCTGCGGGAGGGCAAGATCGGCGGCTCCTTCTTCATCCTCGCCTCCGGTGACGCCCGGATCATGAAGAACGATGCCCTGCTCGGCATGATCGAGGCCGGCCAGTGTTTCGGCGAGATGGCCTACATCCACGGCCAGAAGAAACCGCGCAGCGCCAGCGTGGTCAGCAACACCGACGTGACCGTGATCAAGATCGTGGCCGACGCCCTGCAGGAGGCCTCCGACCACCTGCAGACCAAGTTCCAGAAGGAGCTGCTGAAGACCCTGGCGGAGCGGCTGGAGAAGACCTCACTGATGGCATCCGCACTATGAACGACACCAGCAGACGACTGTTCATCACCGGCAACTCCAGCGGCCTCGGCCGGGGCCTGGCAAAGGTCTACCTGGAGCGGGGCTGGTCGGTCTACGGCATCAGCCGCCGCGGCTGCGACCTGGACGGCGGGGCACTGCACGACATCCGTGCCGACCTGTCCGACTTCGAGGCGGTGCCGGTGGCCCTCGACCACCTGCTGCGTGATGTCGACCATCTGGACCTGGTGATCCTCAATGCCGGCGTGCTCGGCCCGATCAAGGACCTGCACGAGACCCGCATCGAGGAGATCCGTCAGGTGATGGACATCAACGTCTGGTCCAACAAGGTGATCCTGGACTGGCTGCTGGACGCCGCCATCCGCATCGACCGGATCCTGTTCATCTCCTCCGGCGCCGCGGTCCGGGGCAACCGCGGCTGGGGTGCCTATGCCCTGTCCAAGGCGACGCTGAACATGCTCGCCCAGCTCTACGCCCACGAATTCCCGGACAGCCACCTGATCGCCCTGGCCCCCGGCCTGGTGGACACGGCGATGCAGGACTACCTGTGCGAACAGGCCGATGCCACCCGTTTCGAGTCGCTGCGACGGCTGCAGGCCGCCCGGGGCACCGGGGCGATGCCGGCACCGGAACAGGCGGCCGAACAGATCGCCGCCGTGATCCCGCGACTGGCCGGCCATCCCAGCGGTGCTTTCGTCGACATCCGGAAACTGCCCGCCTCCTGAGGGGAAGGGAGTCAGATTTCTTTACACCCGGGTCGGGCCAGTCCGGAATCCGGTTCCCGGCAGGACCCCGGAATCGCACCAGAGGTCCCGTGGTGGCCATGCTCCCGGCTTTTCGGGGAACGCCGTTCAGGCAGCGGGAATCCTCCTCCCGACCACTGTCAGCTCCCTTTACAGCAGGCCCGGCGCAGCCCTTCCGATCATCCCCCGGGCCACCGCCGTTTTTTTTATCGTTAGATCAAAAAAAGTATATATCTTATTGTTTTTTATATCGTTGGTTTCCTGTCACCAGAGATCGTCAAGTTCCCTTTCTGAAACTGCAGATCTTGGCACGCGTGTTGCATTATGTGATGCAGTTCACATTTTTTCAGTCTCCAGGATATCAGCGATGAAACCGACCTTTCTGATCGACCGAAGCCTGCGCACCGCGCTCACCCTCTGGGCACTGCTGCTGTCCGCACCTGCATCCGCCGATTCGATCACCGACCTGAGCCACTGGCTGGCCAACCGGCCGACCGGCTCCCAGGATGACTGGACGGTCCAGGCGGGAAGCGGCATCAAGGGCTTCGTGGAGGACAACGGCAGCGGCTACAGCTCGCGGGGGAACGACCACTGGTACCTGGACCCGGGCTACGGCGGCCAGCTCTACGACGCCGAGGCGATCTTCGTGGAGCTGACCAGTGACCGCCTCAACATCGCCGTGGTGACCGGCATGCCCCAGACCCCGCCCAATGGCAGCTGGCTGCCCGGAGACATCGCCATCGATTTCGGCTACCAGCCAGGATCCCCCTCCTTCGAGATCGGGATCGTCACCGTGGGCGACCGGAGCGGCATGGCCGCCGGTGCCGTCTACCGGGTGGGTGATACCCGGAACGACTGGAACTACGGTATCTGGGACGAGGACGGCGGTTACGTGGGGCTGGGCAGCAATGCTGCCGACCGCGCTCACCCCACCTATATGAAGGGTGACGGTACGCTGACCGACCTGGGTGACAGCAGCATCTTCTACTATGGTGATGCGCGGTATACGGACATGGGTGGCAGCAGCACCAACTACGCCGAGACCGGCAACCGGCTCGGTGCCCTCGACAGCGGTGACGACCGCCACTACCTGCTGGCCGTCAGCATCGAACGCTCCCTGTTCGGCGACCTCATCGACAACGATTTCATGGTGCACTGGAACATGCGCTGCAACAACGACTTCCTTCAGGTGGACCCGGCGCGGGTACCGGAACCGGCCACCGTGCTGTTGCTGTTGACCGGCCTGCTGGGAGTCACTGGCGGGCGGCGCCTGCGGCGCGGCTGACCCACCCCGGCGTGCGGCCCCTCAAGCGGGGTCGCCGTCCCCTTCCCTGCCCACCGGGGGCTTCCCAGGCAGGACCGCTGCCAGCGGCGCCTGCTGCCGGTGCAGGAACCAGCGCTCGGCGATGATGCGCCGGGCAAACCAGGGCTGATGCATCAACCGGCGGGCGAGCGAGCGTTTGATTCCCGCCGGCAGCCGTTCCAGCCAGCCGGGGCCGGGCCGGCGCCGACCGAAGCGTTCCACCATGCGCTCCCCATAGGGAGCCAGAGCGGTCTCGCCATAGTCCCCGGCGGCAGCGACGATGGTCTCCGCCGCCAGCAGGGCCGACTCCACCGCCGGCCGGATACCCTCCCCGCTCTGGGGATAGGCGAGCCCCGCGGCATCGCCGATCAGCAGCGCCCGCCGGCCGGTCAACGGCCTGCGGGCATGGGGATAGAGCAGGTAGGCGTGGCCGTGGAAGCGATCCGGTATCTGGTCCGGGATCCGGCCCCGGGACTGGAGCGTCCGCACCAGGTCACGCAGATGGCCGGAGAGTCCGTGCCTGTCCTCGCGACCCAGGCCGATATTGAGCCAGTCACCCTTGCGGAACACCCAGCCGTATCCGGCCAGGTCGGGGGAGAAGTAGAGCTCCGGACGCAGCGGGTCGACGGCACAGCCGGCCGCCTGTTCCGGGGACAGGGCGAATTCGATCTCCTGCGCCGCGACGACGGCGCCATCCCTCTCCCCTGCATTCCTGGCGAGGAGCCGGGCCACGGGACAGAAGTGCCCGCCCGCCCCGATCAGCAGGCGGCAGTGGATCTCGCCGTTGACAAGCCAGCCTTCCCCCTCGGGGCGGGCATCGCGGAAGCCCTCCTGCTGCCACAGCACGGCGCCGGCCTCCTCCGCCCGTTGCAGCAGGTAGTGATCGAACTCCCGCCGCCGGATGCCGTAGCTGACCACCTCGCCACCATGGTCGGTGTCGACCACCGTGTCTCCCAGCATGCCGATGCGGAAGCCGGTGATCGGCTGCAGGATCCTGCCGTCGGCATAGTCGGACGGGTTGAGTTCCAGTTCCTGCACCACCGCCGGAGTGATCCAACCCGCGCACACCTTGTCGCGCGGGAACAGCGCCCGGTCCATCAGCGCGACCTCGAGGCCACCCTGTCCCAGGCTGCGGGCCAGGGTGGAACCGGCCGGCCCGCCACCGACGATCAGGACCTCAACCCGCCTCATGCCGGATCGTGTCGGTCTCCCCACGCGCTTCCCCGTGGAGATAGAGATGGGCACGCGACCAGGGCAGGTCGTTGTTTCTGCCCGGCGTGAACAGGACCTGGAACAGCTGCAGCTGGCCACTGTTGAAGGCGGCCAGGGAGCCGGCCAGGTAGAGCCGCCAGGCGCGCACGAAGGCGTCGTCCATCATCCCCTCGATCCGCTCCGCCTGGCGCTCGAAGTTGTCCAGCCAGTGTCTCAGGGTGAGGGCGTAGTGCAGGCGCAGGTTCTCCACGTCCTGCACCGCGAAGTCGCCGGGCTCCAGGATCGCCATCATCTGTCCCAGACTGGGCGGGCAGGCACCGGGAAAGATGCGCCGCTCGATCCAGGCATTCATCGGCCCGGGGCGATTGCGCCCGATGGTATGGATCAGGGCCCGGCCATGGGGTTTCAGGCAGCGTGTGATCACCTCGCCCAGGACGGGATAGTCGCGCACCCCGACGTGCTCCAGCATGCCGACCGAGACGAAGGCATCGTACTCACCGGTGATGTTGCGGTAGTCGTCCAGCACATACTCGACCCGGTCGCTCAGCCCCTCCTCCTTTGCCCGCTGGCGGGCGTACTCGACCTGGGCCCGGGAGATGTTGTAGGCGGTGACCCGGACACCGTAGTGACGCGCCATGAACAGGGCCAGCCCGCCCCAGCCACAGCCGGCCTCCACCACCCGCTCCCCCGGTTGCAGCCGCAGCTTGCGGCAGACGTGATGGAGCTTGGCGGTCTGCCCCTCCTCCAGCGACATGGTGGGGTCGGGGAAGTAGGCGCAGGTGTACTGCATTTCTGCCCGGTCCAGCCACAGACGGTAGAAGTCGTTGCCCAGGTCATAGTGATGGTAGATGTTGTCACGCGCCCGCTCCGGCGAATTGCGGATGCGGCGGTGACCCAGCCACAGGATGAAGCGGCGCAGCGCCCCCAGTGACCGGTTGTCGACGATGCTGGTGTAGATCACCTCCAGGAAGTGCACCAGGTCGCCCTCCAGCTCGACCCGGCCGCTGCTGTAGAGATCACCGAAATGGAGCTCCGGGTCCTTGATCAGGCTGAGCATGGCCATGCGGTCGTGCAGGACGACCCGCGCCACCGGGTCGGCGACCGCTGGCGAGGCCTCCTCTCCGTTCCACAGCACGATGCTGACCGGCGGGTCGCCGACGGCCGCAAGCATCTTCCGCACCAGCCAGCGATCCAGACGGGTGACCCGCGCGAACGGGTGGCCGCTGCGCAGCAGCTCACTGGATGCCGCCCGGCTGGCCAGCCTGGCCAGGACGCCCGAATCGTCGGAGGTCACCCCCCAGGCCCTGCGACGCCGTTCGGAGAGTGATTCTCTGTTCTCCTCGTTGTCCCCTGTCATCGTTCCCCCCTTCTTTCCGGTTTCGACGATCGGTGATGGCGAACTATTCTCCTATACGATAGTGGATTCCCCGACCCCGGAACAGACTACGTTGGTTTCGGGAGTAAACGGAGCTGGGACGGGATGACGGGTGAAGGAGCAACAGACCCATGATCCCCAGCGGGACGCCGATCCGATCCACCCCCCGGAGATCATCATGTCCCTGGTCACAAGCAGGTCGTGGAGTGCAACACATCGGTATGCCCGACACAGGGACCCGGGCTCGAGCGATTCGTCTCGACCGCGGGGAATACCGGCTTGCCCTCCTCGGCCAGATGGCAATGGTTTTCTTGGCGGGGAGATCCTTCGGTCACGAAAAATGCAGCCTCGGCCGCTGGTACGCCGCGGTGGGCCGGGCCAGGTTCGCCGACCTGCCGGCAATCCGGACCCTGGAAGGACCCCACCGTGAATTGCACCAGACGATCCAGCGGGTGGTGGAGCTGAAACGACGGGGCGACGACGCCGGCGCCGAACGGGAATATCGCCGAATCGCCCCCCTGTCGGACCAGATCATCTCCCTGATCGAGCAGATCGAGCAGCAGCTGTAGAAGATCCC
>DRKP01000054.1 GCA_011051715.1 Sedimenticola thiotaurini
GATGGCACAGGGGACCCTGATCTCACGGTCATTCGATATTACCGCAGCGGATTTCAGATTCACCAACTTTGGCGATGATGATCCGAGCGTGGTGGTTTCACCAGCCAGGATCAGGTTTTCAGTGAGCTTCGACGATTCGGCGGATATCGATGCAACCACGACCGGCCTGGTAATCGACAGTTTCAATCTGCCTAATTACAGTGCCCGGTACGCCTACAACTCCGCATCTGATTTTCTGGTGGTTGCTACCAATCCATTCGCGAACAAGAGTTGTTATCATCCCAATCCGTATGATTTCTGTTTCTTTGTTGATGATGTAGGGTCATCCAATCCAGTTGCGACACTATTTGTGCAGACAACAAGCAAGGGAGGTGTTTGGAGCGCCAGGGCGATAAGATTAACCTGGACCTCCCGGGTTCCCGAACCCGCTACCCTCACATTGATGGGCCTCGGCCTGGCCGGCATCGGCTACCGGCGGCATCGCAGCATGAAGACCGCATAACAACATCCGCAGGTCCTCAATCCCACCCCGCTTCGGCGGGGTTTTCAATTTCCGATCCATGTCCATAGCGGGCCGCCAGCCGGCATCGCGACGCAGGTTTCACCGCTTCGGTTTCCCTGCGATCGCTGCGTCCGGTTTTCCCCGGGATTTATGTCGTCACCGACCGAATGTGGTATCGACTGATTTGTTGCGCGGAAGATTGGTATTCGTCAGTATTGAAGCGGCTCTCCACGAATGGGGAGCGATGAGAACAGCACAGGGAGGGGAGAGAATGAACAAACCGATGGTATTCGCACTGGCGTTTGCGACACTGTCCGGAACTGCCGTGACCTCATCGGCGGCCAGCATGAGCGGCAGCGAGATCGGGCGGGTGTTCGCCGGAAACACGATCGAATGGGTCAGTCTGAAGAAAAAGCCCATGAGTCCCAGGTGGAAGCCGCCATATGGTCGCACCTATTTCTCTCCGAATGGAACGATGGAGGGGACGCTGAAAGGGAAGTCGAGATCCGGTACCTGGAGGATCGATGGAAACCAGTTGTGCCTGAACTGGAAGCAGGAGAAGTGTAGGGATCTCGAACCCGATGGCGGTGGGGGTTACTACATCGTGAATCGGGAAAAAGGAAAGCGGGGGGTCCACATAAAGAGAGTGCTGCAGGGAAAGCAGCTCTAGGGTACACACGAAGAATCAGGGGCCCCGGTGCGGGCCGGGTCTCGGATGGCTGCATAGTATGGATTCCGGCCTTCGCCGGAATGACGAATAGAGATTGGCTTGGGACTCCATCGATCAGGTGGCATCTCCCGGGTGGGCGTGGGAGAGAAGAAAAAACCGTATGACAGGGGGCTGATATGAAAAACACTGGGCTCTTCGGGCGAGTCCCGCTCATCGTGGCGGCTGTGATGTTCCTCGGTGGGTCGATTGCCGTTGCCGCGGAAGAAATTCCTCTGCCCGACGACGTGGTGATCCTCTCTCCGGCGCCAGGGCTGCCCGATGATCTGGCCGGATTCATTGGAAAATGGGGGGAGGGTCGCTGGAGTGGCAATCTCATGCCGGTCGAGGTGGTGATCGAGAACATCAGGGCGGATGGTAGGGCGAGCGTGATCTATGCGCACCCGGACTATCCGGACTGGAATACAAGGGCAGGGTATTTACGCGGGCGGGGATTCATGCTGGATGGCTGGCTGATCACCAAATTCAGGGGGCTGACCCTGAATTTGAAGGTCCCGGAGAACGACACGATCGAAGGAACGAATGCTCCAAATATCCATCTCAGAGGGATCACCCTGAAACGTCAGAAATACCCGATCTGGAAAAGACTGACGGCTGCAGAGATCAGGGAAACTTTTACAGGAAAGACCGCGACCATATGGCACGAAAAGAAGGAATTTCCCCTGCAGCGCTATTACGCTCCGGACGGGACGATTTTCACCAGGACCCCCTTTTCGGAGACACCGAAAAAGGGATTTTGGTTTATCGATGAACAGGGGCGCCTGTGCGAACGGGCAAACCCCATGTTGAAAAAACATTTGTGGTGCCAGGTTGTGGCAGACAATGGCGAAGAGATTGCCCGCTTCTTCATGGTGACCGGCAGAAAGAGGATCCCGAGGCCCATCAAGACATTTACCTATCGGTCATTCTCAGATGGGAATACGCTTTGATTCGTGGTGCAGTCGCTGTTTCCATGTGTTGTAGAGACATCAAGTGATGTCGACGCGAACCGGCCTGCGGCCGCTGAGTCGAACCTCTGATCGGTTCGAACCCTCTCACTGGAGACCGCGGTGCGCTGATCGTGCAAAGGGGGGAAGGACAGGTCGGTGCATCAGCAGAATTGGTCGGGGTGAGAGGATGACTCCGGGCCTTCGGCCCTTCGCCCCTGCGGGGCCCGCTGCGCGGTTCTCACCGGCCTGCGGCCGCTGAGTCGAACCTCTGATCGGTTCGAACCCTCTCACTGGAGACCGCGGTGCGCTGATCGTGCAAAGGGGGGAAGGACAGGTCGGTGCAGCAGCGGAATTGGTCGGGGTGAGAGGATTCGAACCTCCGGCCCCTGCCTCCCGAAGGCAGTGCTCTACCAGGCTGAGCTACACCCCGATTGTGGACTTCTTCAGCTGGTCCGCTGGACGGAGAACTCCGCCAGGGCGGCCAGTGCGCTGCGGTAGTAGGAGGGGGGCAGGGCGTCGAGAGCGCTGATCGCCCTGGCGGCCTCCTGTTCAGCAAGGCGCGAAGTGTACTCGATCGCGTCGGTTGATTCAATGGCCGCCATGACCGCGCCGATGTACTCCCGTCCGCCCTTTTCGATCGCTTCACGCAGGGTCTGCTTCTGTTCCGGCGTGCCCACCTGCATGGCGCGGATCAGGGGCAGGGTGGGCTTGCCTTCGGCCAGGTCGTCGCCGATGTTCTTGCCGATCTCCTCCCCCGAGGTGCTGTAGTCGAGGGCGTCGTCGATGATCTGGAAGGCGATGCCCAGGTGCAGGCCGTAGTCGGCCAGGGCCTGCTCCTCCTCCGGGGTGCTGTCGTTCAGCACCGCGCCCAGGCGGGCACCGGCCTCGAACAGGGTGGCGGTCTTGCGCAGGATCACCTCGCGGTACTTCTCCTCGTCGGTGTCCGGGTCGTTGCAGTTGAGCAGCTGCAGCACCTCGCCCTCGGCGATGCGGTTGGTGGCGTGGGAGAGGACGTCCATCACCCGCATCATGCCCACGTCGACCATCATCTCGAAGGAGCGTGAATAGAGGAAGTCACCCACCAGCACACTGGCGGCATTGCCCCAGACCGCGTTGGCGGTGTCCCGGTTGCGGCGCATCTCGGAACCGTCCACCACATCGTCGTGCAGCAGGGTGGCGGTGTGGATGAACTCGATCACCGCCGCCAGGTCGATGTGCCGCTCGCCCTGATAGCCCAGGCAGCGGGCCGCCAGCAGCACGATCATCGGCCGCAGCCGCTTGCCACCGCTGTTGACGATGTAATGGCCGATCTGGTTGATCAGCACCACGTCTGACTGCAGGCGCCTCAGGATCAGGGCGTCCACCGCATTCATGTCGTCCGCGATCAGCTCGCGAATGGCCGGGATATCCATCGAAATCTGTTTGATTGTGCGGCAGAAAATGGGTTGGCAGGAGCAGGCATGCTAGGATTGCCCCCGATTTCTGTCAAGCGGAGGGGCGGGGCGGCCGCGGCGCCGGGAAAAGCGTTTGACCTGACACCACGGGGTGGGTAGAATTCCGCCTCTTTCGTAGGTGCGCCCCGATTCGCGCGCCGGAATAAGCGGATTTTGCGGAGATTCTTGGTATGTATGCCGTAATTCAGACCGGTGGCAAGCAGTACCGCGTCGCCGAGGGCGATGTCCTCAGGGTGGAGAAGCTCGCGGCCGACGAGGGCGCGGGCATCGAGCTCGACAAGGTCCTGATGGTCGCCGACGGCGACGACATCAAGGTGGGAACCCCCTACGTGGAGGGCGGCAGGGTCACGGCCACCGTCCAGTCTCACGGCCGGGGCGGTAAGGTCAAGATCGTCAAGTTTCGCCGGCGCAAGCATCACCTGAAGCGCCAGGGCCACCGCCAGTGGTACACGGAACTGAAGATCACCGGGATCAGCGCAGGCTGAAGGGCAGGTTGAACCATGGCACATAAGAAAGCAGGCGGCAGTACACGCAACGGTCGCGACTCCGAGTCCAAGCGCCTCGGTGTCAAGGCATTCGGCGGGCAGAAGGTGAGCGCCGGTTCCATCATCATCCGCCAGCGCGGCACCCGGGTGCACAACGGCGTCAACGTGGGCTGCGGCAAGGATCACACCCTCTATGCCAAGGCCGACGGGGTGGTGAAGTTCGAGATCAAGGGACCGCGCAAACGCAAGTACGTGAGCGTGGTTCCGGCCTGATCGCGCCAGTCGCGGCACCCAACGAAAGGCCTCGTCCCAGGACGGGGCCTTTTGCGTTGGGCGCGGGGCCGGGGAAGAGAGATGAAATTCGTCGATGAAGCCACAATACGGGTCGAGGCCGGCCGCGGCGGCAACGGTGCGGTCAGCTTCCGCCGGGAGAAGTACATCCCCAGGGGCGGTCCCGACGGTGGTGACGGCGGCGACGGTGGCAGTGTCTACCTGGTGGCCGATTCGGGCCTGAACACGCTGGTGGATTTCCGCCACCGGCGCCGTCACCGGGCCGACAGCGGCCAGCCGGGGGCCGGCCGCAACCGCACCGGGCGCAGCGCCGGGGATCTCCATGTCCCGGTGCCGGTCGGGACCCGGGTGAGTGACCTGGAGACCGGGGAGCTGATCGGCGAACTGCTGAGCCATGGCCAGACCCTGCTGGTGGCCCAGGGCGGTTTCCACGGCATCGGCAACGCCCGCTTCAAGAGCAGCACCAACCGGACACCGCGCCAGTTCACCCCGGGCAGCGAGGGCGAGAAACGGGACCTGAAGCTGGAGCTGATCCTGCTGGCCGACGTCGGCCTGCTGGGCATGCCCAATGCCGGCAAGTCCAGCCTCATACGCAGGATCTCCAGCGCCCGCCCCAAGGTGGCGGACTACCCCTTCACCACCCTCTATCCCAACCTCGGGGTGGTGCGCGTCGGTTCGGAGCGCAGCTTCGTGGTGGCGGACGTCCCCGGTCTGATCGAGGGGGCGGCGGAGGGGGCCGGTCTCGGCATCCGTTTTCTCAAACACCTGGAGCGGACCCGGCTGCTGCTGCACCTGGTGGATATCGCCCCCGCCGACGAGTCGGTGGATCCGGCCGACGAGGTGCGCCGCATCGACCGGGAACTGGAACGCTACAGCCCGGAGCTGGCGGCGCGCGAGCGCTGGCTGGTGCTGAACAAGATCGACCTGCTGTCGCCGCAGGAGCTGCAGCGGCGCCGCGAGCAGCTGCTGCGCGCGCTGGACTGGGAGGGGGAGGTGTTCGCCGTCTCGGCGCTCAGTGGCGCAGGAATCGAGGCCCTGGTCGAGGCCCTGATGCAACGGCTGGAGGCGATGGGTCCGGCGCTGCGGCCGTCGGAGGAGGGGGCCGCGCCGGAACCGGCCGCGGACGCCGCCGATGCACCCTGGGATCCCCTGGCAGGATGATCCGATGGAGATGATCCGCCACCGCACCGATCTGCCGGCCACCCGCCGCTGGGTGGTGAAGATCGGCAGCGCCCTGCTGACCGACGACGGCCGGGGACTCAACCGCGAGGCCTTCTCCGGCTGGGTGGAGCAGATGGCCGCCCATGTGCTGGATGGCCGGGAGCTGGTGCTGGTCTCCTCCGGCGCCGTGGCCGAGGGCATGAGCCGGATGGGCTGGAGCCGTCGCCCCAGTGCCCTGCACGAGCTGCAGGCGGCCGCCGCCATCGGCCAGATGGGGCTGATCCGGGCCTATGAGACCTGTTTCCTGAAGCGCGGACTGCATACCGCCCAGGTCCTGCTCACCCACGACGACCTCACCGACCGCCGCCGTTATCTGAATGCCCAGAGCACCCTGCGCACCCTGATCCGTCTCGGCGTGGTGCCGGTGGTGAACGAGAACGACACCGTCGCCAACGAGGAGCTGCGCTTTGGCGACAACGACACCCTGGCGGCGCTGGTGACCAACCTGGTGGAGGCCGATCTGCTGGTGCTGCTGACCGACCAGGACGGTCTGTTCGACAGCGACCCGCGCCGCAACCCCGGGGCCCGCCTGATCGGCGAGAGCCGGGTGGACAACCCGGAACTGGTGCGAATGGCAGGGGACAGCGTCAGCGGCCTGGGCCGCGGCGGCATGGCGACCAAGGTGCGGGCAGCCCGGCTGGCGGCCCGCTCCGGGGCCGCGACGGTGATCGCCCCCGGGGCGGCGGCGGATGTGCTCACCCGCGTCGGCCGCGGCGACGACATCGGCACCCTGCTGGTGCCTGTGCAGGGGCCGGAGGCGGCGCGCAAGCGCTGGCTGGCGGGCCATCTGCAGGTGCGCGGACGGCTGGTGCTGGACGCCGGGGCGGTGCGGGTACTGCGCGAGTCCGGCCGCAGCCTGCTGGCGGTGGGGGTGAAGGAGGTGGTGGGCGGCTTCTCCCGGGGCGAGGTGGTCTCCTGTGTCGATCCCGACGGCAACGAGGTGGCGCGCGGCCTGGTCAACTACAGCGCCGTCGAGGCCGACCGCATCAAGGGGCAGCCGTCCAGCCGCATCGGCGAGATCCTCGGCTACATGGACGAGGAGGAGTTGATCCACCGGGACAATCTGGTCCTGGTCTAAGAGCCTGTCGGACTTGATCGTTTGAAGCGAAAATCACTGGGGGCGAATCAAATCGGTTTATCGAATGAGGCGAATAGCAGGGCTATTTAACGATTTCGATAAGCTGAGTTGATCGCCATCCAGGGATTTGCAGCCAAACAGCATCAAGTCCGACAGGCTCCTGGATCGACCGGCCTTTGCCACGGACACAAAAAAACCGGCCACAGGCCGGTTTTTTCGTATCCGCAGACCAGGCCGTCACATGGCCTTGATCTGGGCGTTGAGGCGACTCTTGTGGCGGGCCGCCTTGTTCTTGTGGATCAGGCCCTGGCCGGCGATGCGGTCGATCACCGGGACCGCCTTGCGGTAGGCCTCGGTGGCCGCCTCCCTGTCGCCCGCGGCAATGGCCTTGACCACGTTCTTCACGTAGGTGCGCATCATGCTGCGGCGGGAGGCATTGTGCTGACGATGCTTTTCTGCCTGGCGTGCGCGCTTGCGGGCTTGTGCTGAGTTGGCCAAAGTAGTCTCCTAAACCGAATATACGAACAATGCTCTGAAGAGCGCGGTATTCTGATGCCGGCGGAGGCGATTGTCAATAGCCGATGCCGCTGTTCGTCGCCGGGGCGGGATGGCCGGCAGCCGGCGGGCGGGTCGGCACCGCTTCCCCCAGAGGGGCAGTGCCGGTCGTCGGCCGCCCCTCATCGTCCTATAATCGCCGTTTTCCGGACAACAGGCTCGGCTGGATCACCACATGTTCAAATCCCTGGCCAAGGTGGGATCCAACACCCTGCTGTCCCGCATCCTCGGTTTCGTCCGTGACCTGGTGCTGGCCCACGTGTTTGGCGCCGGTGCCGGCACCGATGCCTTCTTCGTCGCCTTCAAGATCCCCAACTTCCTGCGCCGCCTGTTCGCCGAGGGGGCCTTCTCCGTCGCCTTCGTGCCGGTGCTGTCCGAGTACCGGAAGAGGCGCAGCTTCGCCGAGATGAAACAGTTCGTCGACCACGTGGCCGGCACCCTGGGGGCGGTGCTGCTGCTGGTGACGCTGCTGGGGGTGCTTGGGGCCCCGCTGCTGGTGATGCTGTTCGCCCCCGGCTTCATCGGCGACCCGGACAAGCTGGCCCTGGCCGGTGACATGCTGCGCCTCACCTTCCCCTACCTGCTGTTCATCTCCCTGACCGCCTTCGCCGGGGGCATCCTCAACACCCATGGCCGGTTCGGGATACCCGCCTTCACCCCGGTGCTGCTCAATGTCTCGCTGATCGCCTGTGCCCTGTGGCTGGCGCCGCGGATGGAACAGCCGGTGGTGGCCCTGGCCTGGGGGGTGTTCATCGCCGGCCTGGCCCAGCTCCTGTTCCAGGCCCCGTTCCTGCATCGCCTGCGGCTGCTGCCCCGGTTTCGCTTCGCCCCCCGGGACGAAGGGGTGCGGCGCATCGGGCGGCTGATGCTGCCGGCCCTGTTCGGCGTCTCGGTGACCCAGCTCAATCTGCTGCTGGACACCCTGATCGCCTCCTTCCTGGTCACCGGCAGCATCTCCTGGCTCTACTACTCCGACCGGCTGATGGAGTTCCCGGTCGGGGTGCTCGGCGTCGCCCTTGGGACCGTGATCCTGCCGAGCCTGTCGAAGAGGCACGCCGCCGACTCCCCGGAGGGGTTCTCCAGCACCCTGGACTGGGGCCTGCGCTGGAGCCTGCTGCTGGGGCTGCCGGCGGCGGTGGGGCTGTTCCTGCTGGCGGGGCCGATGATCGCCACCCTGTTCCAGTCCGGTGCCTTCCAGCCCGACGACGTGCTCATGTCCCGGCGCAGCCTGATGGCCTACTCCCTGGGACTGCTGCCGTTCATCCTGATCAAGGTGCTGGCGCCCGGCTTCTACTCCCGCCAGGATACCCGCACGCCGGTGCGCATCGCGGTGATCGCCATGGTCAGCAACATGGTGTTGAACATCACCCTGGTGTTCCCCCTGGCCCATGCCGGCCTGGCGCTGGCGACCACCCTGTCGGCCGCGCTCAATGCCGGCCTGCTCTACCGCGGGCTGCGCCGGGAGGGGGTCTACCGGCCGCCGCCGGGATGGGGTGGCCTGATCGGGCGCAGCCTGCTGGCCGCTGTGGTGATGGGCGCGGCGCTGTACTGGGCCGCCGGTCCCCTGGACGGCTGGCTGGCGGCGCCGACCCTGGAACGGGCGGTGCGGCTGCTGCTGCTGGTCCTGCTGGGGGGCGCAAGCTACTTCGCCACCCTGTTCCTGTCCGGTATCCGGCTGCGCCACTTCCGCAGCAACTGGCAGGGCCGCTGACCGGGGTGCCGCCGGTGGCGGATATAGCGAGGGACTTGCACTGGAACTTACCTTATAATTCAGAGTTTTGATCTCCCCGTCTTCGAGGCGTGGCCGGAACTTCGATGCAGATCATCCGCGGTCTCCACAATCTGCGTCCCGAGCACCGGGGCTGCGTGGCCACCATCGGCAATTTCGACGGCGTGCACCTGGGGCACCAGGCGGTGTTCCGCCACCTGCGCGACAAGGCGGCCCGGTTCGGCCTGCCGGCGACGGTGATCACCTTCGAGCCCCAGCCGCAGGAGTTCTTCGCCCCGGAGCGGGCGCCGGCGCGGCTGACCCGGATGCGGGAGAAGCTGATGGCGCTGAAGGACGCGGGCATCGACCGGGTGGTGCTGCTCGAGTTCAACCGCAAGCTGGCGGAGATGACAGCGGAGGCGTTCGTGCAGAAGCTGCTGGTGGAGGGTCTCGGCGTGCGTTACCTGTTCGTGGGCGACGACTTCCGCTTCGGTCGCGGCCGCCGCGGCGATATCGGGCTGCTGCGCCGGGTGGGCCGGGAACACGGCTTCGAGGTGGAGAACATGAACACCTTCGCTGTCGGCGACGAGCGGGTCAGCAGCACCCGCATCCGCGAGCTGCTGGCGGCAGGAGAGCTGGAGCTGGCGGCCCACTATCTGGGCCGCCCCTATCGTATTTGCGGCCGGGTGGCCCACGGCGATGCCCGCGGCCGCAGCATCGGCTTTCCCACCGCCAACATCGACCTGCACCGCCGCGTCAGTCCCCTGCGCGGGGTCTACGCGGTCAGGGTCTACGGGCTCGGTGACGAGCCGGTCGACGGCGTCGCCAACATCGGCACCCGGCCCACGGTGGAGGGGGATACCCGCCACCTGCTGGAGGTGCACCTGTTCGGTTTCGACCGGCAGATCTATGGTGAACACATCCAGGTGGAGTTCCACCGGCGGCTGCGCGACGAACGGCGCTTCGACTCGTTCGACCAGCTGCAGCAGCAGATCCGCCGCGACTGTGCCGCGGCCAGAGACTATTTTCAGCAATCATCCAACCCAGAAGGCAACCGGCCGTGACAGACTACAAGCCCACCCTGAATCTCCCCAAGACCGGCTTTCCCATGAAGGGCAACCTGGCCCAGCGCGAGCCCGAGATGCTGAAGCGCTGGGAGGCGATGGATCTGTACCACGCCATCCGCCGCGCCTGCGACGGTCGCCCCAGGTTCGTACTCCACGACGGCCCCCCCTATGCCAACGGCGAGATCCACATCGGCCATGCGGTGAACAAGGTGATCAAGGACTTCATCGTCAAGAGCCGCACCCTGGAGGGCTTCGATGCCCCCTATGTACCGGGCTGGGACTGCCACGGCCTGCCCATCGAGCTGCAGGTGGAGAAGAAGGTGGGCAAGCCGGGTGCCAGGGTGAGTGCCGCTGAGTTCCGTGTCGCCTGCCGCGACTACGCCAGCCGGCAGGTGGACCGCCAGCGGGCCGATTTCAAGCGTCTCGGCGTGGTGGGTGACTGGGACGATCCCTATCTGACCATGGACTATGCGACCGAGGCCAACATCATCCGCGCCCTCGGCCGCATCGTGGAGAACGGCCACGTGCACAAGGGCTACAAGCCGGTGCACTGGTGCACCGACTGCGGCTCCGCCCTGGCCGAAGCGGAGGTGGAGTACAAGGACAAGGAGTCCTACACCATCGACGTGCGCTTCCCGGTGATGGATCCGGAGGCGCTGATGGCGCGCTGTCACTCGGTGCCGGAGGGGCACGGCGAGGGGCCGATGTCGGTGGTGATCTGGACCACCACCCCCTGGACCCTGCCCGCCAACCAGGCGGTGGCCCTCAATCCCGTTCTCGAGTACGTGGTGGTGCAGGTGGACGGCCCCCAGGGCCGGGAGCGGCTGGTGGTGGCCGACGGGCTGCTGAAGGAGACCATGGACCGCTGGGACATCGAGAACTACCAGGTGATCGCCTACGGCCGGGGCGACGCCTTCGAGGGGCTGATGCTGAAGCACTGCTTCTACGACCGCGAGGTGCCGGTGATCCTGGGCGAGCACGTCACCCTGGAGGCGGGTACCGGCGCGGTGCACACGGCCCCCGGCCATGGCCTGGAGGACTACATCGTCGGCCAGCGCTACGATCTGCCGGTGGACAATCCGGTGGGCGGCGACGGCCGCTTCCTGGAGGATACCGAGCTGTTCGCCGGCGAGCACGTGTTCAACGCCAACGAGAAGGTGATCGAGGTGCTGAAGGCGCGCGGCGCCCTGGTGCACGAGGAGCGGCTCAGCCACAGCTATCCCCACTGCTGGCGCCACAAGACCCCGATCATTTTCCGTGCCACGCCCCAGTGGTTCATCAGCATGGACCAGAACGGCCTGCGCCGGACCGCCCTGGCCGAGATCGAGAAGGTGGTGTTCACGCCGGAGTGGGGCAAGGCGCGCATCGCCGGCATGGTGGAGAGCCGCCCCGACTGGTGCATCTCGCGCCAGCGCACCTGGGGCGTGCCCATCGCCCTGTTCGTGGAGAAGAAGAGCGGCGAACTGCACCCGCGTACCGCGGAGCTGGTGGAGCAGGTGGCGCAGCGGGTGGAACAGGAGGGGATCGAGGCCTGGTTCTCCCTCGACCCGGAGGAGCTGCTGGGTGACGAGGCGGCGCAGTACGAGAAGGTGCCGGATACCCTGGACGTCTGGTTCGACTCCGGTGTCACCCACTTCTCCGTGCTCAGGCCGCGCCCGGAGCTGAGCTTCCCCGCCGATCTCTACCTGGAGGGTTCCGACCAGCACCGCGGCTGGTTCCAGTCCTCGCTGCTGACGGCGGTGGCGATCGATGGCTGCGCCCCCTACAAGGGGGTGCTGACCCACGGCTTCACCGTCGATGCCAAGGGGCACAAGATGTCCAAGTCCCTCGGCAACGTGGTCAGCCCGCAGAAGGTGATGAAGAACCTGGGCGCCGACATCATCCGCCTGTGGGTCGCGGCCACCGACTACCGCGGCGAGATGACCGTCTCCGACGAGATCCTGAAGCGCACCGCCGACGCCTACCGGCGCATCCGCAACACCGCCCGCTTCCTGCTGGCCAACCTCAACGGCTTCGATCCCGCCGCCAACCGGGTGGAGCCGGAACGGATGATCGAGCTGGACCGCTGGGCGGTGGACCGGGCCTGGCAGCTGCAGCAGGAGTTCCGCCAGGCCTATACCGAGTACCAGTTCCACGTCATCTTTCAGAAGATCCACAACTTCTGCGTCAATGAGATGGGCGGCTTCTACCTGGACATCATCAAGGACCGCCAGTACACCACCCAGGAAGACAGCCTGGCGCGGCGCTCCTGCCAGACCGCCATGTACCACATCATCGAGGCCATGAGCCGCTGGCTGGCGCCGATCCTCAGCTTCACCGCCGACGAGATCTGGCGCCACATCCCGGGAGAGCGGGGTGAGACCATCTTCACCGAGACCTGGTATGAAGGGCTGTTCGCGCTGGACGACGACGACCCCTTCGACCGCCGTTTCTGGAGCCAGGTGATGGACGTGCGCGCAGCGGTGGGCAGGCGGCTGGAGCAGCTGCGCGGCGACGGCATCATCGGCTCCTCGCTGGATGCCGAGGTGGACCTCTACTGCGACGACAGCCTGCGCCAGCTGCTGGGGCAACTCGAAGACGAGCTGCGTTTCGTGCTGATCACCTCCGATGCCCGGCTGCATGCGCTGAGCGAGCGGCCGGAGTCCACCCCGTTCTCCGACCTTGAGGGGCTGGCCATCGACGCCCGCGCCTCGGAATATGCCAAGTGCGTGCGCTGCTGGCACCACCGGGCGGACGTGGGAGCCGATCCGCGCCATCCGCAGCTCTGTGGTCGCTGTGTCGAGAACGTGGAAGGCCCGGGCGAGACGCGGCGCTTCGCCTGAGCCGGGGACGACCATGCTGCGCTGGCTCTGGCTCTCCCTGTTGGTGGTGGCGGTGGACCAGGGCAGCAAGCAGCTGGCCGAGGCCACGCTGCAGTTGTACGAGCGCATCCCGCTGCTGCCGGTCTTCAACCTGACCCTGGCCTACAACCGGGGGGCGGCGTTCAGCTTTCTCAGCGACCAGGGCGGCTGGCAGCGCTGGCTGTTCACCGGCCTGGCCGCCGGCGTCGTCCTGGTGCTGCTGCTGTGGCTCTCCCGCCTGCGCAGCCAGGAGCGGCTGCTGGCCGCCTCCCTGGCCCTGATCGTCGGCGGTGCCCTCGGCAACCTGATCGACCGGCTGCTGTGGGGGCATGTCATCGACTTCCTCGATCTCCACTACGGCGGCTGGCACTGGCCCGCCTTCAACCTGGCGGACAGCGCCATCGTCGTCGGGGTCGGCCTGTTCCTGTTCGATTCCCTGCGTCAGGGACGCAGGAGTTAGGAGAACCGGAAGCGGCTCTCAGGTATCCGGCCGCCGCCTCCCGATCCGGCATCCTCTCCGGCGCCGGATTCCCCTACTCTCCATCCCTTTGCCGGCGGCACCGCTTCCGCTAGATTCCCTGTCATTCACTCCTGTCGAGGAAAGCATCCATGAGCAATGCATTGAACTACCTGCTGGCCGCCCGGCCGGAGGCGATGAAGGCCTATTTCAAGTTTCTGAAGGAGTCCGAGAGCCACCTGGACACCAGGACCCGGGATCTGATCTCGGTGATCACCAAGGTGGCGGTGCAGACCGAGGGCGGCTTCCGCCAGTACCTGACCCGGGCGCTGCGCAACGGCGCCAGCCCGAACGAGATCCTCGATGCCCTGCTGATGGCGTTCCCGGTACTGGGGCTGGCCAAGATCGTGTGGGCCACCGAGATCCTGCTGGAGATGGACATCCCCGAATTCCGGCCGGAGAACCTGGACGCGGAGCCGGCCTGGCACCTGCTGGGCCCGGTGGACGGGATCCCGCAGGGGGAGGCGGCCTACTACGAGGTGGACGGGCGCCACCTGTTCGTCTACCGCAGCGGCGACGAAATCCGGGTCTACGACAGCCGCTGCCCCCACCAGGTCACCGACATCCCCCACCTGGCGCTGGAGGGCAAGACCCTCACCTGCCCGAAACACCAGTGGGCCTTCGACATCGAGAGCGGCGAGTGCATCGCCAGGGGCAGCCGGCCGCTGCGGCGGTTCGAACACAAGGTGGAGGAGGGGCAGTTGCTGGCCCACTGGTGAGCGCTGAGGGGTGAACGGGGGTGTCCGATACCCGGGGATCTCCCCCTTCACCCCTCACTCCTCACTCCTCACTCCCAACCATCCCCAGATAGCGCGCCCATTCGAACGCCGCTCCCGGGTCGGTCTTGCGGTCGGGGGCGATGTGACAGTGACCGGTGATGCGGTCGCTGGTGATGGCCGGATAACGCCGCATGATGTGGCGGGTGACGCGGGCCAGGCAGAGATACTGGTCGTCGCTGTAGGGGATGTCGTCCGCCCCTTCCAGTTCGATGCCGATGGAGAAGTCGTTGCACGCGGTACGCCCCCCGAAGCAGGAGCGGCCGGCGTGCCAGGCGCGCAGCTCCAGCGGGACATACTGGGTCAGCGCGCCGTGGCGGTCGATCAGCAGGTGGGCGGATACCCGCTGCCGATGGATGGAGCGGAAATAGGGGTCGGCCGACGGGTCCAGCCGGTTCAGGAACAGGTCGTCGATCCAGGGTCCGCCGAAGCGGCCAGGCGGCAGGCTGATGTTGTGGATCACCAGCAGATCGATGGTGGTGCCGGGGGGGCGCGGGTCACAGTTCGGGGACGGCAGCCGACGCGCCTCCGGCAGCCAGACTCCGCCGCTCACGGGCGCTTCTTGCACAGGCCCTTCAGCACCATGTCGGTGAGGCTGACGATGCCCACCACCCTGCCGTGCTCCAGCACCGGTGCGCGCGACAGCTCGAAGCGGGTGAACAGGCGCGCGCAGTAGCGGATGTCCATCTCCGGATCGACGGTGATCACCGGTTTGGACATGATCTCGTAGATGTTGACCCGGCTCGGGGGGCGGTCCCTGGCCAGCACCTGGCGGGCGATGTCCGAGATCATCACCATGCCGTACTCGTCGTGGTCGTGGCGCTTGTTCACGATCAGGGACTTGGTCTCGACATGGGCCATCTGCTGCAGGGCGTCCTCCACTGTGGCCACCCCGTCCACCATGTCGAACTTGGTCTTCATCACGTCCCGGACGCGGACGATCGCTTTCTCGCTCACAACTCCTCCTCCACTACGCTGGTCAGCTGTTCAATCTGGTGGGAGACCCCGACCGCGTCCTCCACGTCGATCTGGAACGCGATTCCGGTACCCGGCTTGTCGTCGAACTCCCCCACTTCGGCGATGGTCTCCAGGATCTGCCGGCTCAGGTGCTCCTCCACCAGCAGCAGGATCATGTCACGCTGGATCTCGAGATTGAGGCCGAAGAAGGTCTTGCTCTTGCTGAGGCCCTCGCCGCGCGCCTGGTTGACCACGGTCGAGCCGGTGGCCCCTGCCTGGCGCGCCGCCTCCAGCACCGCGTTGGTCTTGCTGTCTTCGATCAGGGTGATGATGAGTTTGAAGTGCATGTCATTCCTCCCCCGTTCCGGCACCGCTGCGGGCGGCCCGGTGGGCGATCCATTCACTGATTTGGGCATACCCCATCACGCTCATGATGGGAAAGAGGCTGGCGAAGGCGATGAGCCCGAAGCCGTCCAGCAGGGGGTTGCGCCCGGGAATGCTGTTGGCGAGACCCAGGCCGAGGGCGGCCACCAGCGGCACCGTCACGGTCGAGGTGGTGACCCCGCCGGAGTCGTAGGCCAGGGCGACGATGGGCTTGGGACAGAACAGGGTCTGCACCATCACCAGCACATAGCCGGTGATGATGTAGTAGTGCAGCGGTGTGCCGGTGACGATGCGGTAGGCACCCAGGGCGATGCCGATGGCCACTCCGATGGCGACGGCGATGCGCAGGCCCCAGGTGCCGATGGCGCCACCCGAGACCTGGTTGGCCTTGATCGCCACCGCGATCAGCGACGGCTCGGCGATGGTGGTGGAGAAGCCGATGGCGAAGGCGAACAGGTAGACCCAGACATAGTGCTGCCAGTTGATCACCGTGCCACCATCGTCGATGCCGATGCCGAGGAATTCGGGGGCGGTGAGCTGTTTCGCCATCAGCTTGCCGAGCGGAAACAGGGCCTGTTCCAGCCCTTCCAGGAAGAAGGCGAGACCGAACAGGACGAACAGGAAGCCGATCAGGATCTGCCGCAGGTGGGGGATCCTCTTGCGCAGGATGAACAGCTGGAATCCGAACAGCACCACCACGATGGGCAGGACATCGCGCAGGGTGCTCAGCAGGGCGCTGAGAAAACTGCCGAACAGCTCCATCAGAGGATCATCCCGTAGGCCATGACGAAGATCATCGGTGTCAGCGAGGCGAAGGCGATGAGGCCGAAGCCGTCGGTCAGCGGATTGCGCCCGCGGATACTGGTGGCGAGGCCGACGCCGAGGGCGGTGACCAGGGGGACGGTGATGGTCGAGGTGGTGACCCCGCCGGAGTCGTAGGCGATGCCGATGATCTCCGGTGGCGCGAAGGCGGTCATGATCACCACACCGAGATAGCCGAGAATGATCAGGTACTGGATAGGCCAGCCCTTGATGATACGGATCACGCCCACCACGATCGCCAGTCCCACCGAGATCGCCACCGTCAGTCGCAGACCGTTGGCATAGGAGGACATCGCCTCCTCGTCAGGGTCGATCATACCGCCCCGGGCCGCCACCTCGGCGGCCTCCTCGGAGACGGCGATCAGCGCGGGCTCCGCCACCGTGGTACCGAAGCCGAGGGAGAAGGCGAACAGCAGCAGCCAGAACAGGCTTCCCTTGCGGGCGAAATCGTGGGCCATGTTTTCGCCGATGGGAAACAGGGCGGTCTTCAATCCGTGCACGAACAGGGTCAGTCCGATTACCACCAGCAGGGTACCGGTGAGCAGTCCGAGCAGATCGGGAATCGGCTGGCGCAGCACCAGCAGCTGGAAGAAGGCGATCACCAGGAGGATCGGAAGCAGGTCCCGGATGCTCTCCATCGACGACCGAAACAGGTGTTGCAGACTCTTGCTCACGCGATCCATCTTACACCGAAGCCGACATGCGGCGACATGCCGCCCGGACACCCCTGCCCAGCCCTTTTTCGGTCGTGGTGTCGACAGTCGGGACCCTCTGAGGGCAGTTGTGTGGATCCCGGCCTTCACCGGAACGATAGCGGATGCCCGGCTGTTATGGTGGCCCGTTAACCCGGTCACAACGCGGCCGAGACCGGGTCACGTTTCACCGTTCCCGCCGCTGCTGCTCCTAAAGTAACCCGTCCGGGCAGTCGAAACAGAGGCTGACCCCGTTCCACCGTAGATGCGCGGTCTCATCCCCCCACCGGCAGGTGACGTTGCGACCGCGGAGAGCGGCCCCGGCAGGCCAGGTGTCGGTCCCCGGGATCGCCGTTCCGGAACGACGACGACCGCTGCACAGAACGAAGGGAAGGAGGTCACGTTTCGGGTGGTGGGCAGGGGCCGGCACAGGGAGTGTGAAGCCTTTCACGGCCTGTCCGGCATAGCGGAACCAGACTCGACACCAGCAGTGACCGGCCCCCCCGGGGCCTCGGACCAGCGGTACAGACCCGGACATCGATATGGCTTTCAACAACAACATTCTCTCCTTTCAAGGCAACCAGGCAATGGAACGCCGGTTCGTGCTCAGGGAAGAATACCGCCACACGGTCAACGCCTGCCGCCAGGTGTTGCTGAAGACCGTGCCGAAGCTGATGGAGGGCATGTTCGAGCAGCTGGACGACGCCCTCTACGCCCTGGCGGACAAGGCGGAGAGCGACAGCCAGCAGGCCTCCTATTTCGACGCCATGCGGAAGATGCGGCGTGAGAGGGAGACGATCGAAAACGAATTCAACCGCCATCTCCTGATCGGCTTCGACCATTTCTGGCAGAGCGGCCCCCCCCTGGCCGCCGCCGATGCGGCGCCGCAGCTGGAGCAGGATGAGTTCTCCCTGGTGGAGAACGAGGATCTGGAAGAGGGCCTGGCGGTCAACAACATGGTCTCGCGGGGGGAGAACCGCCACTATCGCGACCTCTACGCCCTGAACCAGAGGATCGGCCACATGGTCGATCGCGAGATCGACTCGGCGCGCAATCCGCTCGGACCGGCGGCCATCTGCGAGGGATTCCACCAGGTGATCCGGCCGCTGTCCCTGGACGTGGCGGTGAAGATCGTCATCTACAAACAGTTCGAGCGCACCGTGGTCGATGCCCTCGACCAGCTCTACGGGGAGACCAACGAGGTGCTGGCGCGGGGCGGGATCCTGCCGAAGCTGAGTCACCGGGTACGCCGGGCGCCCAGCTACGGACCGGCGCCGGCCAGCGGGGCGGCTGGAACCGTGATGGAGCAGGCACAGGGGACCGAGATCGACGATCCCCGGCTCCAGGGCGAGTTGTTCCCGGTGCTGCAACAGATGCTGGGACGCCGCCGCGGTGGACAGCAGGCACCCCATGTTCCGGTGGTGGCGACCGACCAGGTGGTGGGTCTTCTCTCCTCGCTGCAGCAGGCCAACATGGCCGCCATCACCAGCGCCGCGTTGTCCGATCTGGGCAATCTGGATCTGCGTGCCAGCCTGCAGCAGGCGATCCAGGCGACCGGCGGTGGCGAGCACCGCATGGAGGAGAGTGACGACGCCGCCATCGACGTCATCTCGATGCTGTTCGAGTTCATCCTCGAGGACCGCAGCCTGCCCGACGCCATGAAGGCCCTGCTGGCGCGCCTGCAGATCCCGATGCTGAAGGTGGCCATCCTCGACAAGGAGTTCTTCAGTCGCAAGAACCATCCGGCGCGCAGGCTGCTCAACAGCATGGCCCAGGCCGCGGTGGGCTGGACCGAAAAGGCGGGTCGGGCCGATGGCGGCCTGTATGCCAAGATGGAATCCATCGTCGAACGGGTCCTGGACCGGTTCGAAGACGACATCGGCCTGTTCACCGAATTGAACGAGGAGTTCACCGCCTTCCTGGAGCGGGAGGCGCAGGGGCGCGAGCTGGCGGAGAAGCGGGTGGCACAGGTGACCCAGGGCAAGGAGCAGCTGAAGCAGTCGCGGGAACGGGTGGAGCGTGAGCTCCGCCAGCGGCTGGCCGGACGCGACGCGGTGCCGGAGGTGGTGGCCGATCTGCTGCAGGAGGGTTGGCGCGACGTGCTGCTGCTGATCCTGCTGCGCCAGGGCGACGACAGCGGCCAGTGGCAGGACGCGCTGACCCTGGTGGACCGGCTGTTGTGGAGCGTGGAGCCGAAGGTGGACGAGGAGCAGCGGCAGGAGCTGCTGCAGGAGATCCCCGGTCTGCTCAAGGCCCTGCGCAGCGGGCTCAACGAGATCTCCTACGATCAGCACCGCATGGCCGAGCTGTTCCGTGACCTGCAGGCCTGCCACGTCGACTGTCTGAAGGGCGTGGACCCGGCGGAGCATGTGCCGGTGGCGAAACTTTCACCGCCGGACGGGGATGTTGATGCCACCGGCGAGGCCCCGGCGGCCGCTTCCGACGATGGGGGGGCGGAAGAGCGGGAATCAGCGGAAAAGGATGAGTTCGAGCAGCGGGCCGATTCCCTGCCGCTGGGGACCTGGCTGGAGGTGACCGACGAAAACGGCGACCGCTTCCGCGCCAAGCTCTCCTGGCGCAGCAAGGTCACCGGCACCTGCCTGTTCGTCAACCGCAAGGGGATGAAGGTGGCGGAGCTGCCCCGGGACGGCCTGGTGGAGTGGTTCCGCAGTGGCCGTGCGGTGGAGCTGCGTGAGGTCAACGTCCCGTTGATGGACCGGGCCCTGGTGGCCATGATGAAGGTGCTCGACAGCGACGGCAAAGGGGCGCCGGCGGCCAGCTGAGGAGTGGTCGCCGGCAGTGCGTGGCCGTCTCCGCCGGTAGCGGCGGAGACGGTTTTTTTTCCGGAGCCCGGTCCGGTCGTGGCCGGGAAACCGTTCGCCGGGGGCTGGTTCCGTTCGTTCGCGCCGGGGGCGGTGCTCCTACATGCATGGTATCCCCTGTAGGAGCGCCGCCCCCGGCGCGAAACCGTGGTCGGGGGCCGGCCCGCGGGACGGGATCATGCGGAGCGGCCCGACAACGTGCGTCCCTCCCCCGCCCTGGCATACAATGGCCGCTCGATGCGATCCCCTCCCGGGATCGCCGGCAAATCCGACAGGAGCGGCAGCATGGCCGAGAAGATGACCGATTCGGGTCTCAAGTACGAGGACCTGGCGGAGGGTGAAGGTCCGCAGGCACAGGCGGGGCAGCAGGTGCGGGTCCACTACACCGGCTGGCTCACCGACGGCACCAAGTTCGACTCCAGCCTGGACCGCAACCAGCCGTTCGACTTCCCGCTGGGCGGAGGACGGGTGATCCGGGGCTGGGACGAAGGGGTGCAGGGGATGCGCGTGGGCGGCAGGCGGCGTCTCACCATCCCGCCCCAGCTCGGCTACGGCGCCGCTGGTGCGGGCGGGGTGATCCCGCCCAACGCCACCCTGGTGTTCGAGGTGGAGCTGCTTGAGATCCTCTGACCTGGAGCGGGCGCTGCCGTCCCCGGAACGAATCCGGGAGCAGGTGCGCATCGCCCTGGCCGAGGACCTGGGGGATGGCGATCTCACCGCCGCCCTGATCGACGCCGTATCCGAGGCGGATGTCCGGGTGATCTGCCGCGAGCCGGCGGTGCTCGCGGGCCGCGCCTGGTTCGAGGCGGTGTTCCGGCAACTGGACCCGGCCATCCGGGTGAGCTGGTCGGCCGCCGATGGTGACCGGCTGGAGGCGGGCCAGCCCCTGTGCCACCTGCACGGCAACACCCGTGCCCTGCTCAGTGGCGAACGCACGGCGCTCAACTATCTGCAGACCCTCTCCGGCACCGCCACCCTGGCCCGGCGCTATGCCGACGCGGTGGCCGGGACCGGTGTGCGGATCCTGGACACCCGCAAGACCCTGCCCGGCCTGCGCCTGCAACAGAAGTACGCGGTGGTCTGCGGCGGCTGCCACAATCACCGGGTCGGCCTCTACGACGCGGTGCTGATCAAGGAGAACCACATCCTGGCGGCGGGCTCCATCGCCGCCGCCCTGGATGCGGCCCGGGCAGCGACCCCGGTCGGGACCGAGATCGAGATCGAGGTGGAGGATCTGGACGAGCTGGACCAGGCCCTGGCCGCAGGCGCCCGGCGCGTCCTGCTGGACAACTTCGATCTGGCGGCGCTGCGACAGGCGGTCTCCCGCAACGCCGGCAGGGCACGCCTGGAGGCCTCTGGTGGCGTCACCCTGGAGGGGATCCGCGCCATCGCCGAGACCGGGGTCGACGACATCTCGGTGGGGGCCCTGACCAAGGACGTCAGGGCGATCGACCTCTCGATGCGCTTTCTCTGACGGGAACCAAACATGCGGCCCGGCTGTCTGCATGGGCTGGACCGGGCCCGAACCGGGTGAAGGGCAAATTTTGTGAACGGACACGTATTCTGCACCCGTGGAGCTTCCGGTTTCCGGCCGCTCCGGCAATAGTTGGAACCGGGAACCGGTGACCGCCGGCATCGTGCCCCCGGTAACAAACAAACAACATCGACAGCAAGGAAACCCCATGAATCGAATCATCCGACGTGCGCTTCCCCTCGCGGCCCTGGCCGTTCTCCCGCTCGCGGTACAGGCGGCGGAACTGGATACGCAGGAGAAGAAGTTCAGCTATACCCTGGGCTACCAGTTCGGCCAGCAGATGAAGCAGGATGGCATCAAGGTGGATGCCGCCGCCTTCGCCGCCGGCATCGACGATGTGCTCAGTGGCAACGATCTGCAGCTGTCGCTGGATGAGATGCGGGCGGCGCTGAAGGCGGGACGCGAGGCGCTGCAGAAGGAGCAGCAGCAGAAGGAGCAGGCGGCACTGGCCGCCGGCAAGGCGTACCGGGAGAAGAATGCCGGGAAGGAGGGGGTGGTGACCCTGCCTTCCGGCCTGCAGTACAAGGTGCTGCGCGAGGGCAAGGGAACGCCGCCGGCTGCCGACGCGAAGGTCACGGTCAACTACCGCGGCACCCTGATCGACGGTACCGAGTTCGACAGCTCCTACAAGCGCGGCAAGCCCACCACCTTCAGTCTCGACCGGGTGATCCCGGGCTTCAGGGAGGCGATCACCCGGATGAAGCCGGGCGCCAAGTGGCAGGTGGTGATGCCGCCGGAGCTGGCCTACGGCAGCAAGGGCGCCGGGACCGCCATCGGTCCCAATGAGACGCTGCTGTTCGAGATCGAGCTGCTGCCGGAGGAGAAGGGGAAATAGGCCACTCTCTCCTCACCCGAGGTAGGGAAACACCAGTCGCGTACCGCTGAACAGGTGTCGCGCCTCCGGCAGGGCCGGGAGGCGGATGCTCGGCCGGCGGCAGATGCGCTGGGTGTGGAGGCCGGCCCCGCGCAGGGTGTGATGGCGGTGGTCGAACTCCCGGGTCACCGCCTCCTCCCACGGGGGAGGGCGGTAACCATCGTACGGGTGAAACCCGTTGGCGCACCACTCCCACACCCGGCCGTAACCCGAGATGGCGCGGGTGCGGGCGGCGATCTCCCACTGGTACTCGTGCTGGACCACCGCCCCGGCCAGTCCGTCCCCGCTGGTGGCGACCCAGCGCGCGTAGGCGGTGGCCTCGTGTCGGCTGATGCCCATCACCGCCTCCTCCGGATCCAGGTCGAAGGGGCCGTTGATGCCGATACCGTACCAGTGGCCGTCCGCATCCCGCCGCCAGTGGTCCGGTGCCCCGATCCGCTCCCGCGTGCGCCACTCCCAGCCTGCCTCGTCCCACAGCGACGGATCGTCGTAACCACCCGCTTCCATGAAGCCGAGCCAGGCCCCGTTGGCCACGGGCAGGCGGTCGATGCGAAAGCTGCTGAGCTGCACCACCTGGGGCGGCAGTTCATTGTCCCGGGCGGCCGGGTCGTCCAGGGCGCCGATGCGGTAGTGTCCCTGGGCCATGCCGACCAGGTCGTGCGAGGGGGGGCGGGCGGTCAGCGGTGTGCGCACCCGGTACCGGATCGGCAGCTGCAGCTGCCGCTGGGCCAGTACCATCAGCATCTGCTCGTAGAGCAGGGCCTGGTCCTGCAACACCAGCGGCAGCAGCCGCTGTTCCGCCACCAGGGGGTGGTCTCCCAGGGTGGCTGGGTTGGCCAGGGCGGTGAGGTTGCGTTCCTGCAGCTCCAGTGCCCAGTTGAGCAGGTGATCCAGCGGCGGCAGTTGCCGCCACTGCCCGGCGGATGGCGGGTTTGCGTTGCCGCCGAAGAGGTGGCGGACGCGGCCGGTCATGCCGCTGTCCCCCTGCACCAGCTCCTGCACCCACCAGGTCTCGAGATAAACGGCGCGGCCAAGATACCAGGCCAGGGGGGCGAGCCGCGGATGCCACTCGCGGTAGGCCTCCTCCTCCGGGACATGGGCCGGAAGCTGGTTCATCATCTGGTGCAGGGTGTTCAACTGGCCGAGCAGTTCGTGGCGGCTCATGACGGGCTTCCGCAGTTCCGGGTCCGGGAAAGGAAGGCATGGTACTCGGATCGACGGTCACAATGCCACCGGTCCGGGGCTGTCGGGCTATGGAAAAGGGTGTGCAAAGAAAAGGGCCCGGGCGATCCTGTATCGCCCGGGCCCGGTCCTGCGGCGGCGCGGTTCAGACGCAGCCAGTCGGTTTCGGCAGGCCGCCGTACTTGGTGATCGGCTTCATCGGGCCGGTCAGCCACAGGTTGAACAGCTCCTTGGAGTTCTCGCCCAGGTACTTGGAGAACTTGCGGATCGGCGGCACCACGGAATGTTCGTCGTAGTATTCACGGGCCTTCAGGATCTGCTCCCATTTCCGTTCGTCCAGTTCGAAGCCATCGGCCTCGGCCATGGCCCGGGCCACCTCCGGTGTCCAGTCGCTCATATCCAGCAGATAGCCATCACCGTCGCGGGGGGGTAATTCGGTAGTCATCGTCAACTCACTCCTTCACAAAAAACCTAGTAATATACTCGGAAATTATAGAGGCATTCTAAATGGGGTTGAAACAGATATCTACCTTGTAATCATCATGGATATGGTCTGTATGGCCGAGGGGGCTTGAGGAGGGTCAATGCGCCCGCATCCGGGATTCCCATACAATGGGCAAGTGCCGGCAGCCGGGACGCCTCCCCTGTCCGGACCGCCGGAGAGAAATCGGATTTGGATCTGTCCCTGCCACTGGCGTTTACCATCGGCCTGTTCAGTACACTTCATTGTGTCGGCATGTGCGGCGGCATCATGGGCGCGCTCAGCTACGGCCTGGCCGAGGGGATCCGCAGCCGGACTCCCCGCTTCATGGCCTTCCTGCTCGCCTACAGCGGCGGCCGGATCGCGAGTTACGCCCTTGCCGGGGCACTGATGGGATCGGTCGGGACGGAACTGCTGGATCTGCTCGGTCCGGGCCAGGGGCATCGCTGGCTGCAATGGATGGCGGCCCTGTTCCTGGTGCTGATCGGCCTGCACCTGGCGGGATGGCTGCCACGGCTGGCCCAGGTGGAGCGCATCGGCGTGCCGCTGTGGCGGCGGCTGGAACCGTTGGGACGCCGCCTGATGCCGGTGAACAGCCTGCCCCGGGCGCTGGCCTACGGCCTGGTGTGGGGCTGGCTCCCCTGTGGCCTGGTCTATACCATGCTGCTGACTGCCGCCAGCCGTTCCGGATCCCTGCAGGGGGCACTGTACATGCTGGCCTTCGGGCTGGGGACGGTGCCGGCCGTGGTGGCCACCGGCTTCCTGGCCGGAAGGCTGTACCGCTTCGCCCGCATGCCCTACCTGAGGGAGGCCGTTGGGGGTATCATAATATTGATTGGCTTGCTGACATTGTGGTTTCCGGAACTGCTCGACCTGGCCGGTACCACGACCTAGGAGCCTGTCGGACTTGATCGTTTGAAGCGAAAACCACCGGGGGCGCATCAAATCGGTTTATCGAACGAGGCGAATGGCACGGCCATTTGACGGGTTCGACAAGCTGAGTTGATCGCCATCCAGGGATTTGCAGCCAACCGGCATCGAGTCCGACAGGCTCCTGCAACCGGGTGATCGTGATGGATGACAGACAGCACAGACTTCTTGGCAGTTCACCCCTGTTCCTGCAGGTGGTGCATGCGGCACGCATGGTGGCCCCCACCGACGCCACAGTGCTGGTGACCGGTGAACGGGGGGTGGGCAAGGAGCTGCTGGCCCGGGAGATCCATCTCCACAGCCGCCGGCGCAACCGTCCCTTCCGGGTCGTCGGCTGTGCCGGCGTCTCGCCGGAGCAGTTTGCCCGGGAACTGGACGAAGCAGACGCCACCGGCACCCTGTTCCTGGACGAGGTGGGCGAGCTGGCTCCGGTGCACCAGGCCGGACTGATGCACCTGCTCGATGCCCTCGACGGGAAGGCCAGGCTGATCGCGTCCAGCAGCCTGGATCTGTACCGGATGATGCAGGAGGGTGGCTTCCGCGAGGATCTCTACTTCCGGCTCAACGTGGTGCCGCTGGAGCTGCCACCCCTGCGCCAGCGCAGCGACGACATCGTCAACCTGCTGAAGCAGTTCAGCCAGCAGCTGGCCCGCAGCTATGGCCGCCGTCCGCCGCGCTACTCGGTCACCAGCCGCAACATCCTGAAGGCCTACCCCTGGCCGGGCAACGTGCGCGAGCTGAAGAACTTCTGCCAGCGCATGGCGATCCTGATGACCGGTCGCATGGTGCAGCCGGAAGACCTGCCGCCCGAGATCCGCCGCGCCGCGGCGCCGAAGCCGGAACACTCCCCCTTCACCCTGCCGCCGGAGGGCATCGACCTGGCGGTACTGGAGGGCGAGATGATCCGTCAGGCCCTGGGCATGACCGGCGGCAACCGCAGCAAGGCCGCGCGCCTGCTCGGCATCAGCCGCGACACCCTGCTCTACCGGATGCAGAAACACGCCATCCGGGCCTGAACATCGGGGAGCAGGCGCTCTCCCGCCCCGGCGATCGCCGCTGCCGGGTCAGCAGCGGGACGGCATGGGGCGACAATCCCCCTCGCCCCTCACTCCTCACCCTCAAAGCCACCGCTCCACGATCCGCAGTCCCGGATCGTCCGACGACGGCCGCACCGAGAAGCCGAGGCTGCGCATCAGCGACAGCATGCGCTGGTTGTCCGCCAGCACCTCGCCCTCGATCACCCGGATTCCGTGGCTGCGTGCCGCCTCCATCAGCGCCTCCATCAGCTGGGAGCCGATCCCCATGCGCCGGCGCCTGTCCGACACCGCGAGGGCGAACTCGCAGGAGCGCCCATCCGGGTTCACCGTGTAACGGGCCACCCCCAGCTGCACCCGCCGGCCGTTCTCCACGATTACAGCGATCAGCGCCATCTCCCGGCTGTAGTCGAGCTGGGTGAAGCGCACCAGCATCTCCGGGGTCAGTTCGTCGATGGTCTGCATGAAGCGGTAGTACTTGGCCTCCGGCGACAGGTTGCGCACGAACTCCTGTTCGATGTCGGCGTCCTCGGGGCGGATCGGACGGATGGTCATGGGGGTGCCGTCGGGCAGGTGACCGCGTCGGATCAGATGGGCCGGGTAGGGGTGGATCGCCATGTGGGAGTAGGGGGTCGGCGATGTCGGCGGACGCCGTACCAGCACCCGGGCATCCACCGCCACCACGCCCCGGTCGTCGGCGAACAGGGGATTGATGTCCAGCTCCCGGATATGGGGCAGCTCACACACCATCTCCGATACCCGCAGCAGGGTCTCCTCCACCGCCTCCCGCTGCACCGCCGGCATGTTTCGGAACTCGCCCAGCAGCTGGGAGACCCGGGTCTTCTCGATCAGGCGCCGTGCCAGCAGCCGGTTCAGGGGCGGCAGGGCGACGGCGCTGTCGCGCAGGATCTCGGCGATGGTGCCACCGGCGCCGAAAGCGATCACCGGACCGAACACCGGGTCCCGCTTCACCCCCACCATCAGCTCCCGGGAGATGGCGGAACCGGCCATCGGCTCCACCGTGACGCCGCGGATCTCGGCATCGGGCACCGCTGCCTGCGCCTCCTCCACCAGGGTCTTGAAGGTGGTACGGACATCGGGGGCGTTGAGGATGTTGATCCGCACCCCGCCCACATCCGACTTGTGGGATATCTGCGGTGAACTGATCTTCATCGCCACCGGAAATCCCACCGACTCCGCCGCCACCAGCGCCTCGGTTGCGCTATGGGCCTCCAGGGTCGGGGTGCAGCGGATGTGGAAGGCACTGAGCAGGGCCTTCGATTCGGTGTCCGACAGCATCTCGCGGCCCTCAGCCAGGGCCGCCTCGATGATCATGCGTGCGCCCTCGATATCCGGGTCGCGGGAGTCGGACAGGGGGCCGGGCGTCTGCAGCAGCAGCCGCTGGTTGCAGTGGTAGCGCGCCAGGTAGGAGAACGCCTCCACCGCCCGTTCCGGGGTGATGAAGCTGGGTATCCGCTGACTGGATAGGTGTTCCCGTGCCTCCCGCACCTGGGTCTCTCCCATCCAGCAGGTGACCACCGGCTTGGTCCTCTGGCTGCGCGAGGCGGTCGCCACCGCCCGGGCCGCATCCAGCGGACGGGTCATGGACTGGGGCGTCAGCAGGGCCAGCACGCCGTCCACGTTCGGGTCCTTCAGGCACAGCTCCACCGCCTCGCCGTAGCGTTCCGGGGGCGAATCCCCCAGCAGGTCGATCGGGTTGCCGTGGGACCAGTAGGGCGGCAGCAGCCGGTCCAGGGCGGTGGTGGTGACAGGATCCAGGGTGGCGATCTCCACCCCCAGGTCCTCGGCCCGGTCGGTGGCCAGCACCCCCGGGCCGCCACCGTTGGTGACGATGGCCAGCCGGTTGCCGCGCACCCGCTTGCTGCTGGAGAGGATCTCGGCGGCGGCGAACAGCTGGCCGAAGGCCATCGCCCGCACCACGCCGGCCCGCTCCAGGGCGGCATCGAACACCTCGTCCGAACCGATCAGGGCGCCGGTGTGGGTGCTGGCGGCCTCGGAACCGCGGCTGTGGCGCCCAACCTTGAGCACGATCACCGGCTTGGCCCGGGCCGCTGCTCGCAGGCCGCTCATGAATGAACGGGCGTCGTGGATGCCCTCGATGTAGAGCAGGATGGCGTCGGTGCGGGAGTCCACAGCCAGGTAGTCGAGCACGTCACCGAAGTCGATGTCCGCCGCGTTGCCGAGAGACACCACGGTGGAGAAACCCATCTGATGGGGCTGGGCCCAGTCCAGGATGGCGGTGCAGAGGGCGCCGGACTGGGACACCAGGGCGAGACGCCCTTCCGGCGCCGGTGTGTCCAGGAAGGTGGCGTCCAGGCCGATTCCGGGGCGCATCAGGCCGAGGCAGTTGGGGCCCATCAGGCGGATCCCGTAGTGGCGCGCGGTATCGATCAGCGACTGCTCCAGCCGGCCGCCGTTGTCGCCGATCTCGCGGAAACCGGCGGTGAGCACGATCGCCGCCGCCACCCCCTTCTCCCCGCACTGGCGGATGATCTCCACCACCCGGTCCGCCGGTGCCGCCACCACGGCCAGATCGACGGGACCGTCCACCTCCGCCAGGCTGGCATGGCAGCGGTATCCCTGCACCTTCTTGTGTTTCGGGTTGATCGGATAGAGATCGCCACCGAAACCGGCCTTGACCAGGTTGCGGAACACCCGGGTGCCGACACCGTCGGCCTTGTCGCTGGCGCCGAACACGGCGATGCTCTTCGGGGAG
This sequence comes from Sedimenticola thiotaurini, assembly GCA_011051715.1. GTDB lineage: Bacteria > Pseudomonadota > Gammaproteobacteria > Chromatiales > Chromatiaceae > HyVt-443. Next base: position 28,600 of record DRKP01000054.1, read on the forward strand.
AAGAGTGGTTCCAGTTGATGCGGACCCATGCGGGTTGCCTCGCTGTGATGTGGTGACCGGTTGCCCGGTTGGGGTTAAGATGGGAACGAATCCGGCGGACCACGACCGATGGCACGGATGCGGGTTGCGTGGGGCGGGGTCCTTGCCGGGGGCGTGCCGACCCATGGTCATCGGTGGCCGGTCGCTGTGCCCATTCTACCCGTAATCGTCCGTGACGTCCGGAGCCGAGCCGTGCCCATCGCCTATCTCTCCCATCCAGACTGCCTGCTGCACGATGTCGGCGCCGAGCATCCGGAGCGGCCGGCCCGCCTCAACGCCATCAACGACCAGCTGATCCGCTCCGGCATGGAGTTCGTACTGCAGCAGTACGAGGCCCCGCCGGTGCAGCGGGAGCACCTGGACCGGGTGCACGACCCGGACTATGTCACCGGCCTGTTCGCCGAGGCCCCCTATGACGGGCTGCTGAGGCTGGACAGCGATACCTTCATGATGCCGAAGACCCTGGACGCCGCCCTGCGCGCGGCGGGAGCGGTGGTGAAGGCGGTGGACCTGCTGATGGCGGGGCAGGCGCGCGCCGCCTTCTGCGCCGTGCGTCCACCGGGTCACCATGCCGAGCGCCACCGGGCCATGGGATTCTGCTATTTCAACAACGTGGCGGTGGGGGCGGCCTATGCGCTCGACGTCCACGGCCTCGACCGGGTTGCCATCGTCGATTTCGACGTGCACCACGGCAATGGCACCGAGGACATCTTCCGGGACGATCCGCGGGTACTGTTCTGCTCCAGCTTCCAGCACCCGTTCTACCCCTTCACCGGGCACGAGACCGGGACCGACCACATCATCAACGTGCCGCTGGCGGCAGGCGCCGGGGGCGGGGAGTTCCGGCGCCAGGCGGAGGCCCGGTGGCTGCCGGCGCTGGCGGCGTTCCAGCCCCAGCTGCTGCTGGTCTCGGCCGGGTTCGATGCCCATGTGGAGGACGAGATGGGGCAGCTGCGGCTGCGCGAGGAGGACTACGCCTGGATCACCGGGCGGCTGAAGGCGATCGCCGACGACAGCGCCGGCGGGCGCATCGTCTCCTGCCTCGAGGGGGGCTACGCGCTGGACGCCCTGGGGCGCAGCGTCGCCGCCCACATCGACGCCCTCCTCGGGCACGCCTGACCAACGATCACCACGCCCCCACACCACCGCGTAGGAACGGAGCCCCGCTGCGAACCGGGTGGGCCGGTGGCATTTTTCTTCGCGCCGGGGGCGGCGCTCCTGCCGGGTTGTTCCGGCCGAACGGGCGGGAACGGAGCCCCCGCCGCGAATCCCTCAACCGCGGTCCACCAGCGCCAGCGACAACTCCGGCCAGTAGGTGATGATCAGTACCGCCGCCAGCAGGATCAGGAACCAGGGCAGGGTGGCGCGATAGAGCTGCATCACCGGCTTGTCGAAGCGGTAGCTGGCGATGAACAGGTTCATCCCCACCGGCGGGGTGAAATAGCCGATCTGCATGTTGGCCAGGAAGATGATCCCCAGATGTACCGGATCGATGCCGTAGCCGGTCGCCACCGGCAACAGCAGCGGTACCATCAGCACCAGGGCGGAGAAGATGTCCAGCATGGTCCCCAGGACCAGCAGGAACAGATTCAACAGCATCAGGAAGGTGAGCCGGTCGGAGACCAGCCCCCGGATCCAGTCGAACAGCCGCGACGGCACCTCGGCGTCGATCAGGTAATTGGTGGAGGCGAGCGACACCCCGAGGATGATCAGGATACCGCCCACCAGCACCATCGCCTCCCGCATCACCCGGGGCAGTTGCCGCAGGGGGATCTCGCGCAGGATACCCACCTCCACGACCAGCACGTACAGGGCGGTGACCGCCGCCGCCTCGGAGATGGCGAAGTAACCGCTGTAGATTCCCCCCAGCACCACCAGCGGCAGGGGGATCTCCCACACCGATTCGCGCAGCGCCGCCAGCGCCTCGTCGCCGGAGAAGGGGGCCAGTGGCAGACCGCGGCTGGACCAGAGGCTCCAGCCGCTGAGCAGCAGCAGCATCAGCAGCCCCGGCAGGATCCCGGCCAGGAACATGGCGTCCACGGTGATGCCGCCGCCGATGCCGAGCTGCTGGGCGATCACCGCGTACAGGATCAGCGGCAGTGCCGGGGCGAACAGCAGTCCGAGACTGCCCGAGGTGGTGACCAGGCCGAGGCTGAAGTTCTCCTGGTAGCCGGCCCGGGTCAGCGCCGGATAGAGCAGCGCCCCGAGGGCCACGATGGTGACGCCGGAGGCACCGGTGAAGGCGGTGAACAGGGCGCAGGCCACCAGCGACACCAGGGCCAGGCCGCCGGGCATCCAGCCGAGCAGGGCACGGGTGAGGCGCACCAGCCGCCGCGGCGCGCCGCTCTCGCTCAGCAGGTAACCGGCGAAGGTGAACAGGGGGATGGCCAGCAGCACCGGCATCTCGGCGATACGGTAGAACTCGATCGCCACCACCGACAGGTCGATCTCCGAGCGCTGGAAGCCGAGCATGGCGCTGGCGGCGATGATGCTGAACAGGGGGGCGCCGAGCAGTGCCAGCAGTACCAGGGCCAGGCCGGTGAGAATCATCACGGGAGCGGCTCCGCCCGGGCCGGCCGGCCGAGCAGGGTGGCAGTGAGGAATCGCAGCGCCATCACGGTGAAGCCGAGCGGCATGATCGCCTCGCAGGCCCAGGCCGGCACCTGGCCGAACAGGACGCCGCCGTCCTCCCACTCGAACACCACGAAGCGGCCGCTGTGCCAGGCCAGCAGGCCGGTCACCGACGCGGCGAACAGGTCGGTGAGGCGCCGGCTCCAGTCCCGCAGCCGTTCCGGCAGATAGCGGGAGAGCAGATCGATGCGGATGTGGTTGCCCTCGCGGGTGGCGGCCATGGCACCGAGCAGGGTCACCCACAGTACCAGCACCCGCAGGGTCGGGTCCCCCCAGGAGATGCCGCTGTCCCACAGGTTGCGCAGCAGGATCTGGGTGCAGGCGAGCAGGATCATGGCCGCCAGGGCGGTCACCAGCAACCCGTCCTCGATCCGGAGCAGGGCGCTGTGGAGACGGCTCAGGAGCGGGCGCATGGTCTGGACGGGCGGTGGATCAGCGCCGGCGGTACTGCTCGAGCAGTTGTTCGATCCGGTGGTAGAGGTCGGGGGAGAAGGAGCGCTGTTGCAGCATTCGCCCGGTGGAGCGGCGGACGATGCGCTTCCACTCCTCCAGCTCCTTCCGGTTGGGGGCGACGAAGCGCACCCCCTGGTTCTTCAGTGCCTGGCGGGCAGCGCGGTTGTCACGCCGGGTCTGGGCACTGATCTCGGCCACGGTGCGGCTCATCACCTCCTCCAGCACCTGGCGGTCGGCAGACGAAAGCCTCTTCAGGGCGCGCTCGCGCAGCACCAGGGCACCGTACATGTAGAGCACCGGGGTGTCGGTCAGATACTTGACCCGGGTATGCCACTGCAGCGCGATGGCCGCCACCGGCGAGGCGCCGACGGTGTCGATCAGGCCGGTCTGAAGACCGGTCAGGACATCGGTGAGGGGCAGGGGAATGGGGGAGATCCCCAGGGCACGAAAGGCGGTCTGGCTGATCGGATCTCCCTCCGGGGCCCAGACCTTGTGCTGCTTCAGGCTGCTGACGCTGGTGATCGGGGTCTGGCTCATCAGGTAGACGAAACCGCCCTCGCTCAGGCCGAAGGCGACGTACCCCTTCTTTTCCAGGCCGTCGATGATGGCCTGATCCATCCGTTTGCGCACATAGTCCACCTCGTCCAGGGAGCGGAACAGGAATGGCAGGCTGTAGATCTGGAAGTCGGGATAGAGCACCGACAGCTCGCCGGCGGTGAGGGCGCCGCCGGCGAGCTGGCCGACACGGATCTTGCGCAGCACGCTCTTGTCGTTGCCCATCACCCCGCCGGGATAGAAACGCAGCCTGACCCGGCCGTCGGTGCGCTGCCCGATCTCCGCGCCGGCGGCGCGCATCGCCTTCATCCAGCTGGTGCCGTCCGGTACCAGGGTGGCGATCTTCAGGGTGACGGCCTGGGCGGGAACCGCCGCCAGCAGGCCGCACAGCAACAGGGTCCGCAACAGGGTGTGCAGCATCAGAAATACTCCTCGTCCAGCAGGCGGCGCGCCTGCTCCCTGGCCAGGACGTTGCTCAGGGTGAGCCCCGGCTCTTCCGGTGAGGCGGCCAGTACCTCGTTGAGCAGGCGGTCGTGCAGGGTGCGGTCGAACACCAGGCGGGCGTAGCGCCTGGCGTATTCCACCTTGGCCATCAGGTCGCGGCCGCCGGAATAGCGGATGGCGAGCTCGAAATGGTGCCGTCCCAGCTCCGGTTTGCCACCGAGGGCCGGGGGCAGCTGGGTCCGCAGCACGCCCAGATAGAGCTGGGCCCGGCCGCGGTCGTAGTCCGGCTCCAGGTCAACCACCCGCTGCAGCATGGCCTCCACCCGCGGCAGCTGGGCCAGGGCGTTCCAGTCGTCACTGCGTACCTGGATCCAGCCTGCCCAGCTCACCGCCATGCCGTAGAGCGATGGCAGCGTTCCGCTGGAAACCTGCTCCAGCAGTGGCTGGAAGCGGTCGAACGGGGCATCGAGCTGGCGGCACAGGTCGGGCAGATCGATACAGAGGGCGCGGCGGGCCAGTTTCAGGGAGTGGCCGGTAAGGCGCCGGCCCCGCTCCGGGTCGGTCACCAGGGCGGTGGCATAGGCACCGTAGAGCCTGGCACCGGCGCGCAGCAGGCGACCGTCGTCGGGGCTCTCCCCGATCAGGCTGTCGATCAGCAGCAGGTAGGCTGGGGTGCCGGCGCGAACCGTCTCCGGGTCGTCCTGGTCCAGCATGGCGCGGGACAGGTTGTCGGCCAGGCGGCCGGTGGCCAGGCTGGTGCAGCCGCTTGTCAGGGCGACGGCGGCAAACAGCAGGAGCAGACGGATGGCAGCGGTCAAGGGAGGTTCCGGCAAGGCCCGGCGGCAGGCATCAGCGATGTTTCTTGTTCACGTTCTCGATGTGATCGATCCAGTTCCTGAACGCGGTCCCCAGGGAGGAACCACCGTGCCTGCGGCCGCGGAAGGTCTGGAAACATCCCCCTTCGCCCTCCCCCTCGAAACGGGACGAGCCGATGCTCAGAAGAAGAATGATCAGAAACACGTCGGCGACGATGGCCAGCACCACCGCCGAGCCATGCAGGATCACGTTCCGGCCCATCCATTCGAACAGGTCGTTCTGGTAGAAGATCCCGACCCAGATCGAGCCGAACAGCAGGGCCACCGCGAGCAGCGAGAACAGGTCCGCGATCCGTTCATGGTGGCGGGCGAACCCCTTGATGCGGGCACAAACGGTCATTGGTCTCTCCTTATTCTGCACCACCGCCAAGACATTCCGGGGTGTCGGCGACCCGCCCCCCCTTGCTGAACCACTCCTCCGGAGTCAGCGTATGCAGGGCCAGTGCATGGAGGCCGCTCTCGAATTGCGGTTTCAGCAGCTGGTTCACCAACCGGTGTCGCTGCACCGGCGCCTTGCCAGCGAAATCCCGGCTGACCACCGTGACCTTGAAATGGGACTGGGCGTCCTTCGGCACGTTGTGCATGTGGGTCTCGTCCAGCACCTCCAGGTGCACCGGCGAGAGCTCCGTCCGCAGTGTCTGCTCGATGCTCTGTTTCACGCTCATGCGGGCTATCCTAACGTCTTCATGGCTGTGGACCAAACCTCTTCCCCGCAAGGCTGGGGGGGAGGCCGTTGGCGGCCGGGGCGCCGCTGCCGGATGAGGTCACCCGGGCCGGATTCGCCGCCGCGCGGCCTGGCAGCCGTGAAGGATACTCTCCCCTGCATGGTATACGGCGGCCGTTCCGGCGCCGGCTTGATAGGTATCGACCAAACGGAAGGAAGGGGCGGTTCGGGGCCGGGCCTCAGCGATCCATCTTCTCGGCACAGTGGACACAGTATTCGGAGGTGGGCATCACCGCCAGCCGTCCGGGTGGGATCGGTTCACCGCAGCCGCTGCAGATCCCGTACTCACCCGCCTCGATCCGGGCCAGCGCGCGGTTGATCTGGCTCAGCTCGCGACGCCCGGCCTCGCCCAGGGCGTCGAGCACCTCCTCGTTTTCCCGTTCGGTCGCCTGTTCCGAGAAGTCCGGGGGCAGGGGGCCGTCGCTGTGGCGCACTTCCGCGGTGATCTCCTGGATGCGCCGGTTGAGTTCGTCACGCCGTCGCAACAACTGCTGTTTGATCTCCTGGTAGTCGTCCATAGTCTCGGGTCTCCGATACTCCGTTTGCGACACTTCCCCGGTGGCCGCAGGCCCCGCGGAGGCCGGGATCAGCCTTTCCTCGGCGGTGAAAAGGGTGAGGGGAACGGGGTGATCTTGGCATTTGGATCCAGGTCCAGGATCTTGCTGCTGCCGTGTTTCTCCACTTCGTCGACACGGATCACGGCATGGACCGGAACCAGGGTGCGGCTGACGCCGCTGAACTCGTCCTTCAGGCGTTCTTCCGACGGGTCGATGAGCAGGCTGCCGGGCTCGCCGAAGATCAGTCCCTCGATCTCGACGAAGCCGTGGATCTCCGCCTGGCGCACCTGTTTCGCATACAGCTGGTAGATCTTGCCGTGGTTGACGAAGCTGATCCTGAAGATGCGCATGTTGCGGGATCCGTGGCCGGCGGGTCAGCGTTGTGCCCGGCGATCGGCCGACTGGCGGCGGCAGTCGGCGCACAGGCCATAGAGGATCATGCTGTGGTCCTCGATCCCGAAACCGGCCTGGTCGGCGATCTCCCGCTGCCGGGCCTCGATCACTTCGTCGTGGAACTCCTCCACCCGGCCGCAGCGGACGCAGATGATGTGGTCGTGATGGTGTTCGGGCGTCAGCTCGAATACCGACTTGCCCCCCTCGAACTGCAGGCGCTTGACCAGGCCGGCCTGTTCGCACTGGGTCAGCACGCGGTAGATGGTGGCGACGCCCACGTCCTCGTTCTGCTCCACCAGCAGCCGGTAGATCTCCTCGGCGCTGGCGTGGCGTCCCTCCTTCTGTTCCAGGATCTGCAGGATGCGGATACGCGGCTGGGTGACCTTCAGCCCCGCCCGTTTGAGCCTGTCCTGGATGTCACTCAATGTCGTCGACCCCTCTGCCGCCTGCTGTTGCCCGGTTCGCTCCAGTATATCACCAGACATTGGGACGGGGTGGTATCATGCCGGGTCAACACCATGAGCGACAGCGAAAGGCGATGAAACAGACCGAATCACTGGAACCGGGAGAGGGACTGCCCCTGGAGCAGGCGATCGAACAGCTGCCGTTCAACGCCGACGGTCTGCTGCCGGCGATCGCCCAGCAGTATGACAGCGGCGAGGTGCTGATGCTGGCCTGGATGAACCGGGAGGCCCTGCGCGAGACGCTGGCGACCGGCCGCGTCTGTTACTGGTCGCGCTCGCGCGGCAGGCTGTGGCGCAAGGGCGAGTCGTCGGGGCAGGTGCAGCGGCTCAGGGAGATGCGCTTCGACTGCGACGGTGACACCATCCTGCTGCTGGTGGACCAGACAGGACCCGCCTGCCACACCGGCCGCCGCAGCTGTTTCTACAATGCGGTACGGGGTGACCGGGTGGAGGTGATCAGCAGGCCGATGATCGATCCGAAACGACTCTACGGTGATGCAAAGGGAAAGGCCGATGCCTGATATCGATCCGATACCGGCGTTCGACGACAACTACATATGGCTGCTCAGCCGCCCCGACGCTGCCACCGCAGTGGTGGTGGACCCGGGCGACGAGGACCCGGTGATGGAGACGCTGCAGCGGCGTGGCCTGGCGCTGGAGGCGATCCTCGTCACCCACAAGCATGGCGATCATGTCGGCGGTATCGACGGTCTGCTGGAGGCCTGGCCCGGGATCCCGGTCTACGGCCCGGCGGCGGAGCCGATCCGCCGTGTCACCCGGCCGCTCGGCGATGGCGACCGGGTGGACCTTCCGGGCCTGGGTCTCACCCTCCAGGTCCTGGAGGTGCCGGGGCATACCGAGGGTCATCTGGCCTATGTCGGCGATGGCGCCCTGTTCTGTGGCGATACCCTGTTCGCCGCCGGTTGCGGGCGGGTGTTCAGTGGTACCCATGAACAGCTCCACCACTCCCTGCAGCGGCTGGCGGCGCTGCCCCCCTCCACCCGGGTCTTCTGCGCCCATGAGTACACCCTGGCCAACCTCGGGTTCGCCCTCTGGGTGGAGCCGGACAGTACCGCGCTCCGGGAACGGCTGCAGCGGGAGCGGGCACGGCGCGACGCTGGTGAGCCGACGGTGCCCTCGACCCTGGAGCTGGAACTGCAGACCAACCCCTTTCTGCGCACCGGCGAGGCGGCGGTGATTGCGGCGGCGGAGCGCTATGCAGGGGGCAGGCTGGAGGATGGCGCCGGGGTGTTCACGGCGATTCGAAACTGGAAGGACCGGGAGTACGACTGAATGCAGCGCGAGATACTGATCAGGAATGCCCGCATGGTCAACGACGGGCAACTGCTGGAGGGGGACCTGCTGATCCGCAACGGCCGTATCGAACGGGTCGACCCGGAGATCCCGGCCACTCCCGGGACCCGGGTGCTGGAGGCGGATGGACGTACCCTGATGCCGGGGATGATCGACGACCAGGTCCATTTCCGCGAGCCCGGGGACGGTCGCAAGGCGGACATGCGCTCCGAATCCCGGGCGGCGGTGGCCGGTGGCATCACCAGTTTCATGGACATGCCCAACACCAGCCCGCAGACGGTCACCCTGGAGGCGCTGGAGGCGAAGTACCGGCTGGCGGAGGATCGCTGCTGCGCCAACTACGCCTTCTACCTGGGGGCGACCAACGACAACCTGGCCGAGATCCGCGCCCTGGCACCGGATCAGACCTGCGGCATCAAGGTGTTCATGGGGGCCTCCACCGGCAACATGCTGGTGGACCGGGAGGAGACCCTGCGGGCCATCTTCAGGGATGCGCCGGTGCTGGTGGCGACCCACTGCGAGGACACCCCGACCATCCAGCGGAACGAGGCGGTCTACCGCGAGAAGTACGGCGAGGACGTGCCGATGGCCTGCCACCCGCTGATCCGCAGCGCCGAGGCCTGCTACCTCTCCTCGTCGCTGGCGGTGGAGCTGGCGCGGGAGTTCGACACCAGGCTGCACGTGCTGCACCTCACCACCGCGCGGGAGATGGAGCTGTTCCAGCCGGGCCCCCTGGACGACAAGCGCATCACCGCCGAGGCCTGCGTCCACCACCTCTACTTCGACGACCGGGACTACGAATTCAAGGACGCCTTCATCAAGTGCAACCCGGCGATCAAGACGCGCGAGGACCGCGATGCCATCCGGCGTGCCCTGGTGGAGGACCGCATCGACGTGATCGGGACCGATCACGCGCCCCACACCCTGGACGAGAAGCTGCAGAGCTACTTCAAGGCGCCGGCAGGGCTGCCGCTGGTGCAGTGGGCCCTGCCCATGGTGCTGGAGCTGTACCACGACCGCCTGATCAGCCTGGAGCAGCTGGTGGAGAAGACCGCCCACGGCCCGGCCCGGCTGTTCCGCATCAGCGAGCGCGGCTACCTGCGCGAGGGCTACTGGGCCGATCTGACCCTGGTGGATCTGCACAGCCCCTACCGGGTGGAGCGCGAGGGGGTGCTGTACAAGTGCGGCTGGTCGCCGCTGGAGGGGCGTCGTCTGCGTTCGCGGGTGGTGGCCACCTTCGTCAACGGCCAGGTCGCCTACTACGAGGGCCGGGTCAACGACCGGGCCAGGGGGCAGCGGCTGCAGTTCGATGCCCCCGGTTAGCGTCTGAACGAAACGTCATCCCGGCGCAGGCCGGGATCCATGTGGCTGAAACTTCCGGCCGACACCGCAACGACGATGGGGCCTGGTTCGGACATGCTCCGATGGACGGTCGTCAGGCCTCCGCGATCGCCCCCTTGTCCACCCCCTCGAACGCCCGTACCCGGATCCGGCTGCCGGGATGTTCCGCCGCCAGGGTGGCGGCGATGTGCCGGGCCAGGTTCTCCACCGTGGTATCGGTGTCGATCAGGTCGCAGCGCGACCGCGGCAGCGCCAGTTCGAACCGGCCCTGGCCGGCGGTGTAGCCGAAGCGGTAGCAGGGTACGCCATTGCGCTCGAACGTCTCCAGCAGATCGGCGCGGGTGCCGAGATAGATGTCCCGCCAGCGCCGGGCCCAGGCCGCCTCCAGCGTCGCGTCCCGCTCCCCGTCGAGAAACAGGTGGATGCGCGAGCGGTGCCCGTGGGCGATGCGCTGGCAGTTTCCCGAATGGTGTTTCAGGCCGTGGCTGTAGCGGTACCAGGCGCCCTCGATCGACTCCGGAGCCAGCCGCAGCCGCAGCCGGTGCACGTTGTCGGGCAACTGGGGTGTGATGGCATCGCCGATGGCGTGGGCCAGGCTGTCGCCATTGACTGCCGGGGCGTCGATGATGGTGACCGCATCGCGGGGGGAGCTGTGCTCCAGCCAACCGCCGTCGGGCAATTGCAGTTCCACCCGGCAGCGCGGGCCGGACGTCTCGATACGGCAGTTGCGGGCCTGCCCCGGGACCAGCAGGCGATGGTCGAACTGCTGGTCGATGATCTGCTTCAGTCGACGTTTCACGTCGCCGAAATCGAGTACCATGCCCTGATGGTCCAGGCTGCCCTCCAGCTCTGCGTCCACCAGCCAGCTCTCGCCCAGCAGCCCGAGTTCCGGGTCAAGCAGCGAGGCGTCCAGCACGGTGAGACGGTTGACGAACAGGGTGATCATGGGGGCGAAGCATAGCCCAGCGAATGGGAACGGGTACAGGTTCGCTCTGATATCAGGCCGACAACTTCAGGTTTGCCGGGTTGATATTCTGCCGGGCAGGATTAAAGTTCCCATGTTCCCTGCCGATGGTAGGGGGACAATGGGCCCGACTTCGACAGAGACAGTGATTCGCATGAGTACCGAAACTCCCCCGTTGGATATCGATCTGTTCCGCAGTTTCGATTTCCTGCGCCACTGGAGCAGTGAGCAGCTACGCCGCCTGGCCGCCCGCGTCCGTATCGAGCAGGCCCCCTCGGGACGTCTGCTGGTGAGCCGTGGGGGGAGCCACGATTTTGGTCTGTTCCTGCTGGATGGATGGCTGCGCCTGAAGCATCCCGGGGGCCAGGTCCGGGAGGTGCGTTCCATCGACCCGGAGGCGCGGGAAGCCCTGACCCGGGGGCTGCCGGAGGCGTGCGACGTGGTGTCGGTGACGCCGGTGCGCTTTTTTCGCCTGACCAACGCCTTGATGGAGGAGATCGCCCGTATGGAACCGTCTGTGGACCGTGATGCGGAGCTGCAACCGGATATCGACGTGGAACAGGTCGCCGGGGAGATCGGCCAGCGCATGCGACAGGCGCTGGACGAGGACCGGCTCGAGTTGCCGTCGCTGCCGGAGGTGGCGATCAGGGTGACCGAGGCGCTCGACGACGATGTCAGCGACGCCAGTGATATCGCCCAGATCGTTCAGGTGGATCCTGCGATCACGGCAAAACTGATCAAGGCGGCGAACAGCGCGCTCTACGGCCGTCTGACCCCGGTGGAGACCTGTACCGCGGCGGTGGTGCGGCTGGGCAGCGGGATCACCCAGAAGCTGGTGATCTCGTTCGCGGTGCGCGAACTGTTCCGCTCGGACTCCGGGGCCCTGCAGCAGCAGATGTGGTCACTGTGGAAGCACAGTACCCGCATCGCCGCCCTGTGCCACCTGTTGGCGCGGCTGGATGGCCGCTTCGACCCCGAGCAGGCGATGCTGGCGGGCCTGTTGCACGACGTCGGCGTGATCGCCGTGGTCCAGTACCTGGACACCCTGAAGGAGGCGGTGAGTCCCGCCCACGCAGTGAGCCGGGTGGTCGATCGGCTGCGCGCCGAGATGAGCGCGGAGATCCTGCAGCGCTGGCGCTTCGCCGAACCGTTCGTGACCGCGGCCAGGGAGGCCGAGGCCTGGATGCGGAATCCGGAGGATGGGCCCGACCTCTGTGACCTGGTCGTGGTCGCGCAGTTGCATGAGCGGATGGGAGGCGAGACCGCGGCCCCGATGCCGGTACTCGGTGACACGCCGGCGTTCGGTCGGCTGCGCCTGGGCGACCTGACCATGGAGGGGCGGCTGGCGATCAACGACGAAATGGCCAGTCAGCTGGCCCAGACCGAATCACTTCTCAACATCTGACTACCCCCCCTCCTCCAGAGTGCTGTTGTCAGCAATCTTTACAAGAGGCTGGCGGCATCTCCCGGTCTGTATTGATAACGATTTGAAAAATAGACCAATAAATTAATTGGCAAACATATTGCTTCAGCATCGGCCATAGCGGAAGAAGAAAAATCGTATGGTTCGGAATGGCCCGTCATGCCGTAATCCGGTCAGCGCTTGCCGAGTCGAGGAGCACATCATGCTGGTGTTTATCCGGGAAATACCGGAATCGGTCACCCGTCAGGACCTGCGCCACTTCGTTGGCGAGGCGTTTCGCTCGCCCTGGAACCGGCTGTTCGGCCGCAAGGGTGAGATCCGGGAGCTGGATATACTCAAGATCACCGACGAGGAGACCCAGACCGTGGAATATCACGGACTGGTGGACATCGAGCCGTCCAAGAGCGCCATGCTGGCGATCCGGCGGTTGAACAAGTCACGCCTGCTGGGACGGAGTGTCGATGTTCGCCGGTACTGGATACGCTCCACCTACCGGGATCGCCGTGGCCAGCCGCAGGGAGCGGAGGAGCTCTCGCTGCCGGAGCGTCGCATGCGCGACCGGCGGCGGCCCCGCCTGCGGGAAGAGCGGGTCCATGTCAGTGGACCGGTGACGGTGGCCAGCGATTCCTCCCCCTGGCTGACCGTGGTCGGTGAGGAGACGGCGGGGTCCTGATCCCCGGTGGTTGGGGCGCTGGATGGAGCCGATGCGCGGATTCGAACCGCGGACCTACGCATTACGAATGCGTTGCTCTACCGACTGAGCTACACCGGCCGAACGCGCAGCGAGTATAAAGAAACCCCCCTGAGGGTACAACAGCTTCGGCGTCCCCGCCCGATGCCGGTGCGGCGGGTCCGGTCGTCCAGCCGGCGGATCACCCTTTGCCGACCGCCTGGCATCCGGTCACTTCCTGTTCGTGCCGTTATCCGGTTGACGATCGCGAGGGTCGCAGATGGATCACCACGTCGACGTGGTCGATCTCGGTCCCATCCGGCAGCGTCTCCGGCAGCCTCAACTGCAGGGCGTCTTCGTCGACATCCGTCAGCTGCTGAGTCTCGGGATCGTAGAAGTGGTGGTGGGGGTGGGTGCTGGAATCATAGAAGGCACGCTGGGAGTCGATGGTGAGCTCCCGGATCAGGCCCTTGCGTGAGAACAGCCCCAGGGTGTTGTAGATCGTCGCCTTGGAGACCCTGTCCCCTGCTTCCAGGGTCAGCTGCAGAACCTGATCCGCGGTCAGATGCTGGGGGCGGCTCAGGATCGCACGTGCGATCACCACCCGCTGCCGGGTGGGGGTGATGCCATGCCTGCGCAGCAGGCGGGAGACCGCTGCCGGATCGTCCAGGTGCTCGTCGATCGTTTTCATAACGGATAGAAGTATATCAGGAATTCAGCCGGTCGGGTCCTTGGGCCGTGGCCAGGCCGTAGGGACCCGGTGGCACGATCGGTGGGCGGTCCAGCACCAGATCGGCCATCAGCCGCGCCGAGGCCGGTCCCAGCACCACACCGTTGCGAAAATGACCGGCCTGGAGGAACAGACCCGCGACCCCGTCGACGGGGGTGACGAACGGAATCCCCCGGGGCGAGCCGGGGCGCAGCCCGGCCCAGTGGTGCTCGACGGGAAACTCCTTCAGCAGCGGGAACAGGGAGCGGGCGATCGCAGACAGCTCCTCCCGGGCATGGCTGGTGGTCCGTTTCCCGAATCCCTGCCGCTCCAGGGTGCTGCCGAACAGGATACGCCCGTCCCGGCGCGGGATGGCATAACGGTCCTGGCGCAGGGTGATCCGGGTGAGCAGCCCGGGTCTGGCCCGGAACAGGATCATCTGCCCCAGCACCGGCTCCACCGGCAACCCGATGCCGGCCGCCGCCGCCAGTGACCCGCTCCAGGCGCCTGCGCAGACGATCACCCGGTCCGACTTCAGGATCTCACCGTTGCTGTCGACACCCTCGATGCGGCCCCGTGAATGGATCAGGCGCCTGGCCGGGCATTCCTCCCGGATATCGACCCCACGTTGCAACAGATCCTGCCTGAGGGCCTTGGCCAGCCGTGGGTTGCGCACCTGGGCCACCCCGGGCAGCCAGATCCCGGGTTCGCCGGTGGCGCGGAGGGCCGGCTCGATGCGGCCGATCTCCTGTGGCGGGACGATCTGCAGGGGAATCCCCTGCTCCCCGGCCCAGCGGGAGGCGGCGGCCTGCTCGTCGGGGGCCAGGATCAGCAGGCCGCTGCGGGTCCATTGGGGGTCGATACCGGTGCTCCCGGCCAGCGATTCGGACAGTGCCTGGTAGCGCTCCTGGCTCCAGCGGGCGAGTCGGGTCACCGGGTCCGGGTAGCGCCAGGGATAGAGCGGGGAGACGATGCCGCCACCGGCCCAGGAGGATTCGCGGCCGGTCCGCTGCCGCTCCAGGAGGGTCACCGAGAGGCCGGCCTGGCTCAGTTCCCGGGCGGTGAGCATGCCGACCAGGCCGCCACCGATGACGATACAGTCAGGCAATGGACGAATACCCGGGTGCAGGAACCCGATTCATGTTAGAACTGGCCTCCGGGCGGAGGGAAACCGCTCGTCAGTGATAAGCGGCACTCCGTCTCCCAGGGCTGGGAAGGGCGTCCGGCTCCTGCTATAGAGTGGCATATGAAAAAGGTCGAAGGATTTACGCTGATCGAGCTGATGGTCACCGTGGTGGTGATGGTCGTGGTGTTGGCGGTCGGCATACCCATGTTCCGGTCGATTATAGCCAGCAACAGGCTGGCGGCCCAGACCAACACCCTGGTGACGGCCCTGAACCTGGCCCGGGGCGAGGCGTTGAAGCGGGTATCGATGGTGAGCCTGTGCAAGAAGGGTGCCGGTGTCTCCTGCAGTACCGACGACAACGACTGGGGCAGTGGCCTGCTGGTGTTCGAGGACCTGAACGGGGATGGGGCATTGGACAGTGGTGAGGAGGTGATCCGGGTGTGGGATGCGGTCTCGGGGAGCCCTACCATCAGTGCGGTCGATGCCTCCGACGACAGCGGTGTGACCTCCGTGTCGTTCGATCCGGTGGGGATCCAGGCAGCGGCGAGAACGGTGACCTTCGACATACCCAATCCGGATGGAAAGGGGTGTACTTCGGGCACCAAGACAGCGGTCATCACCCTGTCGCCGACGGGACAGATCAGCTCCAGTAATGTGTGCAAATAGACAATGAAGGCTGGAAAGGACAGAGTTGTGGAGAAAGGTGTGGAGTCTGTGACGGCTCATCTACCGCCGGTAAGGGTGGGGGCAATGGGTGGTTTCACCCTGATCGAAGTGCTGGTCACGGTACTGATCCTGGCTGTCGGCCTGTTGGGGCTGGCCGGTCTGCAGACGGTCAGTATTCGCAACAATCACTCCGCCTACCTCCGTTCCCAGGCCGTGCAGCTGGCCTACGATATCGCCGACCGGGTGCGGGCCAACTCCCTGGTGAACGCGGACCTGACCAATTTCGATACCATCACCGCGAACCAGAACAGCGCCTGCTTCACCACCGCCGGTTGCAATGAATTCCAGATGGCGGCAAACGACCTTTGGGAGTGGCAGAACCAGGTGGCCGCCCTGCTGCCCGGTGGTCAGGCGGTCATTTGCCGGGACTCCACGCCTGACGACGGCAGCGGCAGCGGTGATGGCCAGTGCGACAGCGCCACCACCACCAGCCTGACGGTCAAGGTGTGGTGGAACGACGACCGGGCCACCGCCACCTCCCAGCGTTTCGTGATGAGTTTCAGGCCATGAGCAGAGCGATACAGAGGGTTCGCAGTCGCCGTGGCAGCCGTGGCGTGACCATGGTGGAGCTGCTGATTGCCATGGTGCTGGCGCTGCTGCTGTCGGTGGCCATCGTGCAGCTGTTTGTCAGCAACCGGCAGACCTTCAATATACAGGAGGGCATCGCCCGCCTGCAGGAGAACGGCCGTTTCGCCATGGAGTTCATCACCCGGGAGCTGCGGGACGCGGGCTATTCCGGCTGTATTCAGGACGGCACCCAGATCAACAACGTCCTCAACAAGACCCTTGCCAGCGGTGGCCTCAGCCCGATGTGGGATTTCTCACGGACGGTACTGGGCTTCGAGGGTGGAACCAGCGGCTGGACCCCCACCCCCGGCAGCGGCACCTATGCGGATTTCGACTTCCCCAGCGCGATCAATGGAACCGATATCATCACCATACACACATCCGAACTGCTGCCGTTGAAGGCGTTCCAGGCTGGCAACCTGACTGCTGCCGCGGTGGGTGAGGCGGCGATCACCACCAATCAGGCCACTGGCCTGAACCAGAACGACATCCTGTTCGTCACCGACTGCGACAAGGGGGCCATCTTCCAGGTGACCAACGCCAATCCCGGTACCACCATCGCCCATGAGGTGACGACCAAGACGACCAGCGGTGCGGTCACCCGCTATCCGGGGAATGCAATCAAGGCACTGGGTCATGTCTACGGACAGAACAATGGCGCCAGCCCGGCGGGACCGGCGGAGATCAGCCGGTTGCGCGCAGTCTCCTTCTTCATCCGCAACGATACGAATGGCCGTCCGGCCCTGTGGAGGCGTATCTACAACGAGGCGCCGGAAGAGCTGGTGAAGGGGGTCGAGGACATGCAGATCCTCTATGGCATCGCCACGGACGTGAACCAGTGGGGGACGGTCTCTTACTATGTCAGTGCGGACCAGGTGGCTGCCGGTGACTGGAACAAGGTCGCCTCGGTACGTATCCATCTGCTGCTGCAGAGTGACGACAACATGGCGAAGAACCCGATTCCCTATACCTTCAATGGCACCACGACCACACCCACCGACCGTCGGGTCCGGCGCGAGTTCGTGACCACGGTCGGTATCAGGAACCAGATTCTGTGAGGGGGATCAGGATGCGGCATGCAATGACATCAATGCCCGGAAGACAGGGCGGCGCGGTACTGATCATCGCCCTGCTGCTGCTGGTGGTGCTGACCCTATTGGGTACATCCTCGATGCAGAACACGGTGCTGCAGGAACGGATGGCCGGCAACATGAACCAGCGCAACCTGGGGCTGCAGGCGGCCGAAGCAGCGCTGAGGGAAGGGGAGTCATGGCTCGCCGGCCTCGCCGCCGCCCCGGTCGAAAAGAGTACCTCCCCCAACAGCAGCGAGGTCTGGAAGCGGGATGCGCCCATCGTGAACAGTGACCGCTACTGGTGGACCCAGGCCAGCGAGAGCTGGTGGAATTCGGGCAGCACGCGGCAGGCGACGGAATATGACGCGGTGCCCGGACAGAGCGCGCCTCGCTACGTCATCGAGCACCGCTTCTTCAAACAGGACAATCAGGTGGTCGGCTTCGGCCCCCCGACAGGTCGTGACTACCATCGTCTCACCGCCCGGGGTGTCGGACAGACGAATACGGCGAAGACGACACTGCAGAGCCATTTCACCCGACGCTACAACTGAACGAATCCACTCAACGTGACCGACGAGGTGGCATCATGACCATTTCCACCAACATCAAGATCAAGCATCTGCTCGGCTGTACCGGACTGTCGTTGCTGGTGGGAATGGCCGGCTCGGCCCAGGCCGCCAACATGGCGCTGGCCGATACCCCCCTGTTCCTGGGTGACAGTGTCGATCCCAACGTCTTCTTCGAGCTGGACGATTCCGGTTCCATGGACTGGGAGGTGCTGACCCGCAAGCACTGGCACTACTGCGCCTACGACTCCAATGCCATCGGTGTCACCGGGGACTGGGACTGCGGCTGGCTGGTGAACAACGGCCTCTCCCGTCTGTTCGCCGACGACAATGGCAGTTTCGAGTATTTCGAGTACATCTTCGAGACTGGTGACCACGCCTATTCCACCGGCTGCGGCAATACCAGCCGCGAGGTGCTCGAACTCTGTGGTGCCGGGACCAAGGCCGCCGACTGGCGTCTTCTCTCCTCCTCCCTGAACGTGATGTATTTCGATCCCTCGTCCACCTACCGGCCCTGGGTCGGTTTCCCCGACGCCGACTTCGGTGCCGCCCGCAGCGATCCCCAGCCCGGCAGCGATGGCTACAACATCCTGCGGGATCTGGGCGCCAATGGCGGCTTCACCTTTCATGTCTGGGAGGACGACCGGGGCTGGAACAGCGCTGACGACCGCCCGCGCCGGGGCAGCAACCAGAATGCAACCGACACGCCCAACGGCATGGTCGACCTGTGGGACAGCCATACCGAGTTCAATGTCACCGGCAGCACGGTGCGCTATAGGACCATCAGTTACGCCCCGAACGACGGAGGCATGAATCCCACGATCTCCAACTGGACCGAGGTGACCAACGGTAATCCACACCCCGACTATGGCACTCCGGCGGAGATCCGGGCCAATATCGCCAACTGGTACCAGTACTACCGGCGCCGGGCGTACATCGCCAAGGCCGCGGTCGGCAAGGTCGTGAACGAACGTCCAAACTTCCGCTACGGCATGGGACTCATCAATGCCGATACTGAGCTTTCGGACTGGCCGCAATCGCTTCCCGCCAGCAGTGTCACCGACTACTCGACGCACAACGCGGCGATGATGGATGCCCTCTACGGTTTCGACTGGAGGGCACGTGGCACGCCGCTGCGGCGCGGTCTGGAACGCGTGGGCAACTACTACATGAGTACCGGCAGCTCGGCGGCAATCACCGACGAGTGCCAGCAGAACTTCACCATCCTGTTCACCGACGGCTACTGGAACGGGAGCAATCCTGCCAGCGCCATCGGTGACTCCGATGGCGACGGCTACGACCGCACGCTGGCGGATGTCGCCGACTATTATTATCAGAACGATCTGCGCACCGACCTGGCAAACGAGGTCGCGACCAACGCCTTCGACGATGCCACCCACCAGCACATGGTGACCTATACCGTGGCGTTCGGTGTGGAGGGACGACTGCTCGACGAGGATGCCGACGGCTGGCCGGATCATCGCGAGGACGGCTCCACCTTTCCCGTGGTCGATTCCAGCGGTAATCTGCTCGATAGCGGTCGCAGCGCCGACTGGGGGAATCCGGCTGCCGGGAATCCGGAAAAGATCGACGACATGTGGCACGCGGCGTTCAACAGCCACGGCAAGTTCCTCGCCGCCAGCACGCCGCAGCGGCTGCTCCAGGCGCTCAACGAGACCCTGGAGAACATCTCCGACCGCACCGGTTCAGCTGCATCGGTGGCCCTGAACTCCGGATCCCTGAACAACAACACCCACCTCTACCAGGCCCGCTTCGACGCCGAGGACTGGAGTGGGCAGCTGCTGGCCTACACCATCTCGACCACGGGTGCGCTCAGCAGCGATCCCGTGTGGGATGCCCGGGACAAGCTCGAGGGGCAGGCGCCAGGCGATCGGGTGATCGTCTCCTACAATCCGACCAGCGGCAGTGGCTTCGGCTTCCGCTACACGGTCAGCGGGGGCAGTGTGACCACCGGAATGGACAGCGATCAGGAGCTCGCCCTGATGGCCAATGCGCCGTATCCTGCCACCACCACCGACACCACCGAGATCGAGGCCAACCGCGCCTACGTGGCGGCCCTGGTCGACTACCTGCGCGGCGACCGGGGCAACGAAGGCGGTGCCGGCTATGGCTTCCGTACCCGCAACTATCTGCTCGGGGACGTGATCCACTCCAATCCGGTCTATGTCGGCGATCCGAATTTCCGCTATCCGGATAGTTGGATCGATCTGCTCAATCCTTCGGCAGACCAGCCGGAGAACGCGGACGACTCGTACCGGTACTCGGCCTTCGCCAGTTCGGTCACACGTACGCCGATGATCTATTTCGGTGCCAACGACGGCATGCTGCATGGCATCAATGCGACCGACGACGACTCGTCGTCGAGTGCCACCCAGTTCAGTGATGGCGGAGCCGAGATGCTCGCCTATATTCCGAGCATGGTGTACCGGAACCTGCCGGAACTGGCCAGCACCACCTACGACCACAGGTACTTCGTCGATGGGCCGCCCACCGTCGTGGATGCATTCTTCGACGACTCCGGCAGCGCCGGCTGGCGCACCGTGCTGGTCGGTGGCCTGGCCGGTGGCGGCCAGGGGGTCTTCGCCCTGGATGTCACCAATCCCGATCACGAGAGCGGCGGCTTTCTCGAGGGCAACGCGGCCAACCTGGTGTTGTGGGAGTTCAGTGACCAGGACGACGCCGACATGGGATACAGCTATGCCCAGCCCGCCATCGTGCGCCTGCACAACGGCGAATGGGGCGTGGTGGTGTCCAACGGCTACAACAGCACCGTCAGTGACGGCAACGCCAGCAGCAGCGGCAACGCCGTGCTCTTCATCCTCGACGTCGAGGACGGCTCCGTGCTGAAGAAGATCGACACCGGTGTCGGCATGGATACCACCGACTCGGAGACCTACAACGATCGCCCAAATGGCCTGGCGACGCCTGCACCGGTGGATCGGGACGGGGACGGCATCGTCGATTTCATCTATGCCGGCGATCTCTATGGCAACCTGTGGAAATTCGATGTCACCAGCGACAGCGCCGGTGACTGGGACGTGGCGCAGATCGAGAGCGTCAAGCAGCCGTTGTTCACTGCGGTCTCGGCCGAGGGGGATCGGCAGCCGATCACGGTGCGCCCGGACGTGGGTGATGCCCCCTATGGCCAGGCCGGCTCCATGATCTACTTCGGTACCGGCCAGTACCTGGAGGTCACGGACAATACGCCCACCGGCCAGGCGACCCAGACCTTCTACGGTATCTGGGACAACGGCAGCCACGTGGTGCTGACCCGGGGCAGTGGCGAGGCGCTGCAGAAACAGGAGATCCTGCTCGAACAGTCCCAGACCTACACCAACACCGACGAGGACGGTGATGTCATCTCCACCTCGGAATTCGAGGTGCGTGCCATCACCGACACCACGGTGGCCTGGAAGATCCCGCCGGCAACCAGCGGCAAGATGGGCTGGTACATGGACCTGGTGGTGAAGGACTCCGGCGACAACCAGGGCGAGCGTGTGGTGGCCAATCCCATCCTGCGTAACAACCGGGTGCTGTTCGCAACCCTGATCCCCTCCGCCGAGCGGTGCGCCTATGGTGGTTCCAGCTGGCTGATGGAGGTGGATGCCTACTCCGGTGGCGCACTGCCCTATTCACCCTTCGATCTCAATCAGGACGGCGTGTTCGATGCGGAGGACTATGTGGATATGCCGGATGACAGCAGCGGCAATCCCCAGGCACCGGTGACCGCGGCGGGCAAGAAGTCGAAGGTGGGTATCATCCCGACGCCCGGCATCCTCTCCGGTGGCAATCCGGAGCAGGGTGGTGGTGCCGCCGGTACCGTCGGCGGTACCGACGATCAGGGCAACGAAACCGATGTCAATGCCTGCGCGCCTGGCGCGGAGTGTGCTCTCACCAGCGGTTCATCCGGCGATATCGAGGCGACCCGACTGAACCCCGGCAAGGGCGACTTCGGCCGTCAGTCCTGGCAGGAACTGCGCTGACAGGGGGATGACCATGAGGCGACCGCAGAGATTCCAGCAGGGACTGACCCTGATCGAACTGATGGTGGTGGTGGCGATCATCGCCATCCTCGCCGCCATCGGCTATCCGATGTATACCCAGCAGGTGCAGAAGGCGCGGCGTACCGATGCGCGCAGCGCGCTGCAGCAGATCGCGCTGGCTGAGGAGCGGTACTATTCCACCCATGGTGCCTATACCAGTACGCTGGGCAATCTGGATCTTCCGGCTTCACTGGCGGATGGCGATACCGAGGAGCAGTACTACAATCTGGCGGTGGTGGTCAGCGGCGCCAGCAGCGATACCTTTTTGCTGACGGCGACACCGGTGGCGGGCAAGAGCCAGGAGAACGATGCCGCCTGCACTACCCTGACCCTGGATCAGACCGGGTCCAGGGGGGCGACCGGCAGTGATACCGACAAGTGCTGGTAGCGCCGCTGCGTGCCGGCGTCAGGAGCGAATAGCGATGAACAGAGCGAGAACAATAGCAACGGGTATGGTGTTGTGGATGGGTGTCCTGGTCCCCTTTTCGTCCGCGACGGCCCGCGATCAGGCGGTCGGCGGCGGGGTGGTTGCAGTTCCCAGGATACAGCAGGAACGGCCGGTCCAGGCCCCTCCTGCCTATTCCCCGCAATACAATCGCGGTGACAACCGGCGTCGACAGGAGTCGTCACGGCGCGAAACAGTGCCAGCGGGTGCAGGCGTCGAAAGAACCCCGCCGAAGGAGCCGGAAGAGACCCCCGAATAGGCGACCAGGCACCTGCCACAGATGTTCCAGGTCTCCCGGATCGTGACGTTGCAGATGCCAGACCGGGGGACCTCCGCGACCCTGGCGTCCTTCGTGCCTTGGCGGGAGACCATGTCACGCGGCGTGGGGCGCGAACCGGCCGTTATTGCAACTCCCGCGGCAGGGAGAAGACCACCTGTTCCTCTTTTCCCTCGGACGCCTCCACCGAATCGGCACCCCAGCTCCTGAGGCGCCGGATCACCGCCTCCACCAGCACCTCCGGTGCCGATGCGCCGGCCGTCACGCCGACGTGTCGTATGCCTGTCAGCCATTCGCGCCGGATGTCTTCGGCGCCATCGATCAGGTGGGCGGGACAGCCCAGCTTGACGGCGATCTCCTTCAGCCGGTTGGAATTGGAACTGTTGGGTGAACCCACCACCAGGACCAGGTCACAGCGACGGGCCAGCTGCTTTACCGCGTCCTGGCGGTTCTGGGTGGCGTAACAGATATCGTTCCTCTTCGGTCCCTGGATGTTCGGGAAACGCCTCCTCAATGCCTCCACGATGCGGGCGGTGTCGTCCATGGAGAGGGTGGTCTGGGTGACATAGGCGAGCCGGTCGGGGTCGTTCACCTGGAGGTTGTCGACATCCTCCTCGGTGACCACCAGGTGGATCCGTTCCTTGCCCTGACTGCTGTCATACTGGCCCATGGTCCCCTCCACCTCGGGATGGCCGCGGTGGCCGATGAGGACCACGTCATCGCCGTTGCGGCAATGCCGGGCCACCTCCAGATGCACCTTGGTCACCAGCGGACAGGTGGCGTCGAACACCCGCAGGTCACGCTTTTGCGCCTCCCGGCGCACCGCCTGGGAGACGCCATGGGCGCTGAAGATGACGGTGTTGCCGTCGGGTACGTCCTCCAGTTCGTCGACGAACACCGCCCCCTTGCGTCGCAGCCCTTCGACGACGAAGCGGTTGTGCACCACCTCGTGGCGCACGTAGATGGGTGCGCCGAAGATCTCCAGCGCCCGGTCGACGATCTCGATGGCGCGATCGACTCCGGCACAGAAGCCGCGTGGACTGGCGAGCAGGATGTCCATCGGCTCACTCCCCGGTGGCGTCGTCGGGCGGTGGCCCGACGTCCAGGATCCGCACGCGGAACACCACCTCCTGTCCCGCCAGCGGATGGTTGAAATCGATCTCCACTTCCTCTTCCTCCAGCGCCAGGACGATACCCGCCACCTCCTCGCCCCCCGGTGTCTCGAATGCGATGACCAGCCCCTCCGCCAGCTCCATTCCCGCCGGAAAGTCCGAGCGCGGCAGGCGCCGGGTCTTGCCCTCGTCCCTTGGGCCGAAGGCCTGGCTGGGTGTGAGTGTGAGGGTCTGTTCCTCGCCACTGGTGAGGCCGTAGAGGGCGTGCTCCAGACCCTCGTTCAGGCTTCCGTCCCCAAGGGTGACGGTAGTGGGTGAGTCGCCGAAGGTGGAGGCGATCTCGGTGCCGTCGGTGGTGGCGAGGGAGAAATGGAAGGTCACCCGGCTGCGCGGGCCGATTTTCTGCTGGTCCAAACTGATATCCGCTGGTTAGATCGATTCTGGGATGGGGGCCATGGGCGGGCCTGCCGGGGCGTGACTCCGGCTTCTCCGTATCCCTGTGATGGTGAAGGCGGGGCCTGCAGCCCTGTCGGCGGGCGCCACGCCGTTATCCGTCCCTCTGCCAGTAGACCTCGGCACCCCCGTGGCGTCGCGCCAGCGCCCGGGCCAGCACGAACAGCAGGTCGGACAGCCGGTTGAGATAGGCCAGGGCATGAGGACTGACCGTTTCCTCCTCCTGGTGGGCGAGGGTCAGGAGCCGGCGCTCGGCGCGACGGCAGACGCTGCGGGCATGATGGCAACTGGCGGCGGCCAGGTTGCCGGCCGGCAGGATGAACTCCTGCAGCGGCGGCAGCTCCTGGTTGATGCGGTCCAGTGCCTGTTCCAGCTCGCTGACCGAATCGTCGGTCAGCACCCGGTGGGACGGCATCGCCAGTTCCCCTCCCAGGTCGAACAGGCGATGCTGGATCCGTGCCAGCAGCCGCTCGTCGTCGTCCGGGATCTCCTGCGCCCGCAGGATGCCGAGTACGCTGTTGAGCTCGTCCACCGTGCCGATGGCCTCGATCCGGGGGCTGTCCTTCTCCACCCTTCGACCGTCGCCCAGGCCGGTGCTGCCATTGTCACCGGTACGGGTGTAGATCTTCGACAGTCGGTAGCCCATGGCGCCGCGGTTCCTGTTCACTGGTCTGGAAACCGGACCAGTATAGCAGAGCGGGGTGGTGTCGGTAGCTGGCAGGCGCAGCCTGGGTGGGGGCCCGGCGCCGGAATCAATACGGCCGGGGCGATGGGACTGCGAGAAAATTTGCAATATTTTCAGTGGGCACTATGATATTTCTTACAAACAAATTAAATTACAGGTGTAGTCCAATGAATATCATAGAAAAAATGTATAAAGCGCCTCTACCGGTCTATGAGGTTCAGGAACTCACCATGGAGGAGGCACTGGATGTCCTGGAGGCGATCGGGGAAGGGTCGCATTTGGAACCGACCGTAGTGTGGTCCGGGACCGGCGATTTCCCGGTACCACCGGATTCGCAAAGTGTGGCCGGCTGAATCCCCGGGCACTGCTTGAACAAACCCCTTGTCGTCCCGTAGCTCCGGTACAGACCTGAAACTGGAGGATGCAACCGCGGGGGTGGCGGCCGTTGCCGGAAGGTGGGCATCCGGGTGCCCCTTCGCGCCGGGGGCGGCGCTTGTATGTTTGTTCCCGATAGGTCAGAAAAGACCTGTCGGGGCGGAGGGACGAGCGTCGCATCTGACCTTGGTACAGACAGTAGGAGAAATCGTCCCGCCC
>DRKP01000055.1 GCA_011051715.1 Sedimenticola thiotaurini
CACTGCCGTCCTCCATCGGCTCCACCTCGCAGGCGACCACGTCGGCATAGATCAACAGGCCGGTATAGGAGGGCAACAGCAGCAGCCGCAGTTCCAGCACCGCGCCCGGCTCGACCGGTTCCTGGGCGAAGAAGGCCATGCCGGCGGCACTGAGATTGACTGCCCGGGCAGGCAGTTCGGAGAGATCGCTGAACTGGAACAGGAAGGCGCGCCCGAGCAGATCCACCTTGCGGTCGAGCGACTTGAGGTAACGTGACACCTCGGGGGCGGAGACCTCCAGTTTGCGCATCACGCCGGCCATCTCCTGGCTGATCGCCGCCAGTCCGCTCATCACCAGGAACTCGTCGCGGATGCCACTGTTCAGCTGTTCCAGCTTCTCTGGCAGGGCAGCCGGGTCGACCACCTGGTAGCCGAGATTGACCGAGTCGTCGATGCGAAAGAAGCGGCGACGCTCCCCCTCCGGCTCGATGGGCGTGTGCGGTTCACTCATTGGACTGTTTCCGACGGTCGGTTGGCAGGGTCCCGGATGAGGAGGGTCTCGTCGCCCTCCCTGTCCTCACCGCGCTCGATGATCAGCTCGACGCGCCGGTTCAGGGCCCGGTTCTCCGGGGTATCGTTGGGTGCCAGCGGAGCAGTATCGGCATGGCCCTCGATCACCACCCGGGCGGGATCGATGGCAGGGTTCTTCATCAGCGCATGGGCCACGGAGACGGCGCGCGCCGACGACAGCTCCCAGTTGGAGCGGAAGCGGCTGGTGGAGATGGGGATGTTGTCGGTGTGACCCGCCACCACCACCCTCCCCGGCGCCTGGGCCACGGCGTCGCTGATGCGCTTCATCACGTCCTCGAATCCATGATCCAGGCTGGCACTGCCGGAAGGGAAGGATCCCTTCTCCTGGATGCGGATGATGATCTTGCGCTCCTCCGTCTCCACCGTCACCAGCCCCTCGTCGATCTCCTTCTTCAGTTTCTCCTTCAGCTGCTCCGCCTGATCCTCCACCTCCTGCTGGATCTTCCGGGCCACCGCATCCATGACCGCGTCGTTCACCTTCAGGTTCTGCTGTTCGATGTCGGTGGTCTGCTGGCGGATCTCGTCGATGGGCGAGGGCTCCTGCACCGTGGAGGGGCTGAACTCCTGCTTGATCACACTGGTCCCCATGACGATCTCGTTGGCCGGGATCTCACGCTGCACGCCGAAGGCGTCCTTCATCGACTCGGCCATCTTCTTGAAACGGACCGCGTCGATCTCGGCGAACGACAGCAGCAGCACGAAGAAGCACATCAGCAGGGACATGAGGTCGGCGAAGGTGGCGAGCCACGCCGGCAGACCCTCTTCACATTTCGGGCAATCGTCGGACATGGCGTCGCCCTACTCGCCCTCTGCCTTGGCCCGCTTGCTGGACGGCAGGTAGGTGGAGAGGAGCTGCTCCAGAACACGCGGGTTCATCCCCTCCTGGATGCCGGAGATGGTCTCCAGGATCAGCGACTTGTTGGTCTTCTCCAGGGTGCTGGCCCGGGCCAGCTTGTCGGCCATGGGCTGGGCGAAGGCGTTGGCGATCACCGCCCCGTAGAGGGTGGTGAGCAGCGCCACCGCCATGGCAGGGCCGATGCTCGCCGGATCGGACATGTTGGCCAGCATCTGCACCAGGCCGATCAGGGTGCCGATCATGCCCATGGCCGGCGCCATCACGGCCATGTTCTTGAACATGGTCTGCCCCACCTCGTGCCGCTGGATGGTGAGATCGATATCCTTGGTCAGCAGCTTCTGCACCAGGGCGGGATCATGGCCGTCCACGCACAGGCCGATGCCCTGCTTCAGGAAGTCGTTGCTGATCTCCTGCCCCTCCAGCGCCAGCAGACCGTTCTTGCGCGCAACATCGGCCAGCTGTACCGCTTCCTCGATCAGCTGCTGGGGATCATCGGTCTTGTAGAAGAAGGCACGCATCCCGCAGGAGAAGGAACCGAGAAAGTCCTTCAGGGAGACCTGCATCAGGGTGACCATGAAGGTGCCGCCCACCACGATCAGGAGAGACGGCACATTGACGAACAGCATGATGTCGCCGCCGGTGGCGATGGCGCCGATGATGATACCGAAGCCGCCCAGCAATCCGATCAGAGTTGCGATATCCACAGATTGTCCTCGTTTCCTAGCAGCGCTCCGGGCCGGTCGTGGGCGGCCCATTCAAATATCCGGGTAATGGCCGGGAAAGCCCCTTTGTGCCGTCCCTGCCGACACCGGGCCGGCGGTTATTCAGGGGTTCCCCGAGCAGGGATCGTTTCGGTCCCCCCGCTTCGCTGGAGTAGATAACGGTCCCGGGCCGGAAACCTTTAGTTCCCTGGTTCCTGCACCGGATGGGAAATCGGTGGGATAATGGGGCGCTCCAAACGCCTGGACGAGAGTCGATGGACAGCCCGCCCCAATCCTCCCGCAGCATCCTCATCACCGGCTGTTCCAGTGGAATCGGCCTGTGTGTCGCCCGGGGACTGCATGCCCGTGGTCACCGGGTGTTCGCCACCGCCCGCCGGCGCCGGGACGTGGCGCGGCTGAATGCGATGGGACTGGAATCCCTGGTGCTGGACCTGGACGACGACCACAGTATCCGGACGGCACTGGCTCAGGTGCTGGAGCGCACTGGCGGCCGGCTGTTCGCCCTGTTCAACAATGGCGCCTACGGCCAGCCGGGGGCATTGGAGGATCTGGACCGGGAGGCACTGCGCGCCCAGTTCGAGACCAACCTGTTCGGCTGGCATGAGCTGACCCGGCAGGTGATCCCGGTGATGCGGCGCCAGGGTGAGGGACGGATCATCCAGAACAGCTCGGTACTCGGCTTCGCGGCGATGCGGATGCGCGGTGCCTACAACGCCAGCAAGTTCGCCCTGGAGGGGCTGAGCGACACCCTGCGCCTGGAGTTGCATGGCAGCGGTATCCACGTCTGCCTGATCGAACCCGGCCCCATCGAGAGCCACTTCCGCGCCAATGCCTATCTGAAATGGAAGCAGCACGTGGATGCGGAGCACAGTGTCCACCGGGAGGCCTACCGGGCGCTGGAGGAGCGGCTGGTGAAGGAGGGACCGGCGGCCCCCTTCACCCTGCCGCCGGAGGCGGTGCTGAAGCGGGTGATCCACGCCCTGGAGAGCCGCCACCCGCGACCGCGCTACCCCGTTACCTTCCCCACCTACCTGTTTGCAGCCCTGAAACGGCTGCTGCCCACCCGGGCGCTGGACAGGATACTGCGGAAGGTCTGATCCCCTCTCTGGAGGGACAAAGGGATGGGAAACCGGATCTTCGGCCCCGGGGCGGCGCCCCCGCCACGAAGGTGTCCATCCGGCCGTGGCGCGGCCACCGGGGCGTTCCGGACCTTCGGTGTCGGCCCTGCCCGATGGGGCGCTCCGAACGTCCGCCGGCGGAGGGCCTCCACAGGCGGCCCGGAACGCCCCGGTGGCCGCGGAGAATATCCCACCCTCCAAGAGAGCCCGCAGGGGCGGCGCCACCGCCGCGAAAACCCCGCCCCGGCACGGCACCCGGAGAGGGATTCCAACGCTTCGCTGCCCGTCATACCGACGCCGGCCCGGCGGAATCCGGCCGGCACCGTGATTCAGGGCCTGGGCCCGGCGAGAACGATCTCCCGCACCTGCTCCCACATCTGGCGCGGGGAGTGTTCACGGATGGTCCGCAGCAGCGCCTTCAGGTCGAACCGGTGGTGACGCTCATAGACCACGCCCAGCGGCTCCATCTCCGCCAGCCCGGTGTCGCGGGCGTGCTCCACGAAGGCGCGGTTGCGCCAGAAGAAGGCGCCGGGCATGGTGGTCGGGATCACCAGCACGTAGAACAGGGCACGGCCGATGATCGCGGACACCAGTGCCATGACTGCAAGCAGCGCGAACAGCCAGGGACCTCCCCCATGGACGGCGAGCCACCCCGCCAGCAGCAGCGAGCCCGCCAGCAGCAGGTTGCGCAGCCAGTAGGCATGGCCATGGGTGGTCAGCTGCTCGTACCAGGAGGCGGCACCCTCGCTGTCGGCGGTGCGCATGGCCAGCCCGTGGGCCAGCAGGCCGAGCCCCTCCAGCGCCAGGCCGGACCCGGCCACCGTCGCCAGCAACTGGCCGAGCTCCCGGGTCAGCTCCCCGAAGGGCAGGGCGACCAGGGCCAGCAGCAGGCTGCCCAGGGCCAGGCCGGTGCCGGCGAAGCTGGCTCCGGTGTGCCAGTGGTCCCAGAACGGGCGTGCCGGAATGCGGTAGAGCCGGTACATGTAGTAACCGCCGAACCCCATGCCCAGCAACCCCAGCAGGGCGAACAGAAACTGCAGCGGCCGGGCCCACTCCCCGTCGAACAGGTTGAACAAGGTGAAGCCGAGCAGGCCGGCGAAGAAGGCGGAGACACCGGCGATCTCGCGACTCACCGGAGACAGGCGCAGATTGTAGAAGCCGCGATAGAAGCGGTGCGGCTTGCCCAGGTGCATGTTGAGCCGGAACAGGCCAAAGGCGGTCACCAGCACCATCAGGCCGAGGGACGGCAGCCAGGCCGGTGAGTTCCGCAGCGCGGTGACTGCCGGCAGGCCGAACCAGCCGCCCAGTACCAGCAGCAGGAAGGCGCCCATCGCCGCCTGCACGCCGAGGGTGAAGACGATGTGGGCGTTCTCGTGGGAGCCGAGCAGCCTGCCCAGGTTCCACTGGCGTCGAAAGCCCTTCTTCGGATCCAGCTCCGGCCGGTACCCTTCCCTGTCCCCGGTCCGGTGGTATTTCAGCGCGGTGCCATCCACCCGCACCATTTCGCGCTGGATCGATTTCATCTGCTGAAAGCGGATGTTTGGATGGGTGATGTCGGTGCGGGGGAAGCCGGGAATGGCGGGCTCCGCCTGTATCCGCCCTTCGGGAAGGTTCTCGATCACGCCGAAATCCAGCGCCTTGCCCAGGCAGGCCGCGACACAGGCGGGCTTGAGGCCCACCTCCAGCCGGTCGACACACATGTTGCACTTGCTCACCTGCCCCTTCACCGGATCCAGCTGGGGGGCGTTGTAGGGACAGACCCAGGTGCAGTAGCCGCAGCCGAAACAGATATCCGGGTCCTGCAGCACCGCGCCGTACTCGGCGAACTTGGTGTAGGCGCGGGTGGGGCAGCCCCTGAGACAGACCGGATCGTCACAGTGGTTGCAGGCCATGGAGATGTTGATGCGCCGGTAGTCGGGATAGCTGCCCCCCTCGACGAATCCCACCGAGCGGAAGGCCAGGTGGGGCGGCAGATCGTTCTTCTCGGAACAGGCCGCCTCGCAGGCGTGGCAGGCGATGCAGTTGTCGGCGGTGAAATGAAAGCCGTGCTGCTTGTAGCGGTTGGGATTCTGCTGCGGCAGCTCCTCGCCGTTGATGACGAACGGCTGCTCGCGCAACGGGTCGCCCGGCGGCACCGTATCGATGGGCTTGCCATAGCGGTTGACCGGCTTGCTGCCGCTATCGTTCAGCAGGGCGTACTCGGGTTCGTATTCGCGTCTTTGGAACATACTTTTTTCACCACAGAGGACACAGAGTCCACAGAGCTTTCATATTTTTTTCACCACAGAGGACACAGAGTTCACAGAGAATCTGTTTCATCAAAAGGGCCAGGTTGTCTTTCCAGTAACACGGCGTGTTACTGAGGCGTTTTTCATGACTTTTGAATGTCAACTCTCTGTGTCCTCTGTGGTTAAAAACATTCAAAACTTGCGCATCTCCTTGCTCAGGCGCGCGGCGTGCACCTGGTCCTCGATGCGCTCGATACGCACCGCCGACTGCTTGTAGGCGGGCTGGCGCGAGTGGGGATCCAGCAGCCCCAGGGTGAGCCGGTTGGCACAGTCGTGGAAGTGGAACGGCAGAAACACCATGTTCGGCGGCACCCGCTGGGTCGGCTGCGCCATGGCGATGGCATCGCCGCGACGGGAGACCAGGCGCACGTAGTCGCCGCGGCGGATGCCGAGACCGGCCGCGGCATCCGGGTTGATCTCGATGAAGGGGATGGGGCTGAACTTGTTGTTGTTGCCGATCTTGCCGGTCTTGGTGCGGCCGTGCCAGTGCTCGATCAGGCGCCCGGTGTTGAGCCAGAACGGGTAGTCCCGGTCCGGCTGCTCGTTGTTGTCGACGAAGGGCAGCGGGATCAGCCTGGCCCGCCCGTCGGGATAGCGGAAGCTGCCGTCTTCGGTATAGAGGCGCTTGCCTCCGCGGGGCGGCTCCTCGCCCCGCTCCCGCTGCTCTGCGGTATAGGGCCACTGGATGCCGCGGTTCTGCTCGATCAGTTCGTGATCCATGCCGGAGATGTCGGC
This sequence comes from Sedimenticola thiotaurini, assembly GCA_011051715.1. GTDB lineage: Bacteria > Pseudomonadota > Gammaproteobacteria > Chromatiales > Chromatiaceae > HyVt-443. Next base: position 6,290 of record DRKP01000055.1, read on the forward strand.
CAGCCGCCCCCGCGACAGCTCACCCATCTCCAGGAAGATGTCCGCCGCCCGCTCGGGAAACTTCACCTTGCCGTCCCGGTTGAAGCGCTCGGCCACCCGGTTGAAGATCCACAGGTCCGGTCTGGCCTCCCCCGGCGGGTCGACGATGGGCCTGACCCGGTTGATGCGGCGCTCGGTGTTGGTCATCACCCCGTCCTTCTCCGCCCAGGTTCCGGCGGGCAGGTAGAGGTGGGCATACTGGTTCGACTCACTGTCGACGTAGCAGTCCTGCACGCAGCAGAACTCAAGTTGCTCCATGGCCCGGCGGATGCGGGCGGTGTTGGGCAGGGAGCTCATGGGGTTGGTGGCGATCAGCCACAGCCCCTTGATCTGTCCCGCCTCCATGGCCTGGTAGATGTCGGTCTGGAACATGCCGCGCTGCCTGGGGAGGAATTCGGGATCGATGTTCCAGAACCGGGCGACCTCCTCCCGGTGCTCGGGAATCTCCAGGTAACGGTAGTTGGGCAGTCCGGAGCAGGAGGACCACTCCCGGGTGCCCATGGCGTTGCACTGGCCGGTGATCGACAGTGAGGTGCCGCCCGGCTTGCCGATGTTGCCGGTGATCAGGGCCAGGTTGTTGATCCCCACCACACCGTCGGAGCCGTGGGTGGACTGGTTGATGCCCATGGTCCAGATCTGCATCGCCGCCGGCGCCCGGGCGAAGGTGCGCGCCACCACCCGGATGCTGTCTTCGTCGATCCCGCAGACCCGGGAGGCGGTGACCGGGTCCCACTTCTCCACCTCCGCGCGCAATGCCTCGATGCCGTTGGTGTTGGCCTCGATATAGCGGTCGTCCTGCAGTCCCTCGCTGAAGATCACGTGCATCAGGGCGTTCATCAACGCCACGTCGGTGCCGGGCCGGATGGGCAGGTGAATATTGGCGTTCTGGGCCAGCATGGTGACCCGGGGATCGACCACGATGAGGGGGAAGCCGCGCTTCTCCTGGGCCTCCTTCAGCCGCCAGTAGATGATCGGGTGCTGTTCCGGCAGGTTCGAGCCCCAGGCGATCAGGCAGTCGGTGTGCTCGAAGTCCTCGTAGCAGCCGGGCGGCCCGTCGGAGCCGAACGAGCGCTTGTAACCGGAGACGGCCGAGGCCATGCACAGGGTGGTGTTGCCGTCGTAGTTGTTGGTGCCGATGAGACCGCGGGTGAGCTTGCCCAGGGTGTAGAACTCCTCGGTCAGCATCTGCCCGGTGGAGATGACGGCGAAGGAGTCGCGGCCATGCCGTTCCTGCACGCGACGGATGCCGTCGTGCAGCCGGTCCAGGGCGCTGTCCCAGTCGGTCGCGCGCCACTGGTCACGGAAATGGTCGCGCACCAGTGGCCGGGTGCCGCGGCCGGCGGAGTCGAACAGCTCGTGCTCGAAGATCCCCTTGAGGCAGAGCTTGCCCCGGTTGACGTCGGCATCGGCGACCCCGCGCGATGCCACCGCCCGGCCCCCGGCGTCCAGCCCCACCTCGATGGAGCAGCCGGTCGAGCAGTAGCCGCAGACGGCGTATCTCCACTCCCGGACCTGTTTGTCCGGCATCTTGATCGGGTTCTTCTTGGTTCGCCCAAACAGCATGGATGATCGACCTCGGCGTCTTGGGTTGGCAGGATTGTCCCGGTTGTAGCAGCAACCATCGTGCCAACTGTCGCGGATATCGACCGGGTGGGCGGCAGCGCCCGCTTTTCCCGCCCCCGCGCCGCACCGGCGGGAATGTGCGGCAGCCGGGGCGCACCCAAACCGTGCAGCAGTGGGAGGCGTATGTTCCCCGATGGCGCAGCCGGCGGGGACAGGGGATCATGGAAAGCGGGGCGAAAGGAGTATGCCGGCCGGCGCGGTTGCAGCCGGCGCAGCAGGAATGACGCCCGCCGAGGGGCGTTGGGGGACGGCCGGGCCGGTGCTGTTGGTGCTATTTACAGAGGCCGGCGGAGATATTGGCCTGGAACAGTGCCTTGTGGATATCGCCCAGGCTGAGCATGCCGACCAGACGGCCGGCGTCGGCCACCGGGATACGGCGAAACTTGTGGCGCACCATGGTGGTGGCGGCCTTGAGGATGTGTTCGTCCGGGGTGACGGTGATGACGTTGGGAGTCATCAGGTCCTTCACCTGCAGATTCACCACCTGCCGGTACTTGCCCATCATCTCGTCGAAGTCGACCGATCCCAGGCCCTCGCTCATCATGTCCTCGAGGGTGGGGAACAGCTTGTGCAGGACATCCTTCTCGGCGATGAACCCCACCATCTTCTCCCCTTCCATCACCGGCAGACCGCTGTAACGATACAGGCACATCAGGGATACCACCTCCAGCAGTCCGGTCTCCGGGGTGACGGTCTTGGGGGAGCCGCTCATGATCTGTTTTACCTGCATCTCTCGTTCCTCGTCTGGCTGGTGACACCGGCTCTGGTGATGGATCGGCCGGTTTCTTGTCGGCGGGCGCTCAGGCGGCGCTCTTCTCTTCGCAGCCCGTGGCGGGCCGGAGCGACAGATATACTACATCTCCCTGCAGACGAACAGGGTAACGTGGGGCACAGCCGACATCCGGCGCCACCGCCTCACCACTCTCCAGTTCCAGGATCCAGTTGTGCAGCGGGCAGGTCACCCGGTGACCGTGCACCATGCCGTCCGCCAGTGGGCCCTGGCGGTGGGGGCAGCGGTTGCGCAGGGCGAACACCTGGTCGTCCGAGGTGCGGAACAGGGCGATCTCCCCGTCCGGGATCTGCACCACGCGGGAGCCCAGGGGCGGGATCTCCGCCAGCTTCCCCACTTCCATCCAGTCGTCGTTCATGCTCCGGGACATGTTCAGGCTCCAATCTGTTTCAATGGTTCGAATTCGTATCCCTGCTCACCGCCGGCACGGGCCTTCCATGGGTCCTGCTGGCTGCGCTGCTGGGAGACCAGGAAGCGCTGGTACAGCGCCTTGCGGCCCACCTCGTCGTCCACCAGTCGTTCACGGACGAAGTTGAGACCGACCCGCTCCAGCCAGGGGGCGGTACGCTCGAGATAACGCGCCTCCTCGCGGTAGAGCTGGGTGAAGGCGGCGGCGTATTCCAGCACCTCCTCCTCGCTGGTGACGCGACACAGGACATCGGTGGCGCGCACCCTGACCCCGCCGTTGCCGCCGATGTGCAGCTCGTAGCCGGAGTCGATGCAGACCACGCCGAAATCCTTGATGGTGGCCTCGGCGCAGTTGCGCGGGCAACCGGAGACCGCCATCTTGAACTTGTGCGGCATCCAGGAGCCCCAGGTCAGCTCCTCCAGCCTGATGCCGAGTCCGGTGGAGTCCTGGGTACCGAAACGGCACCACTCGGAGCCGACGCAGGTCTTCACCGTGCGCAGGGCCTTGCCATAGGCGTGGCCCGAGACCAGCCCGTGCTCGGACAGGAACGACCAGATCGCCGGCAGGTCCTGCTTCTTCACCCCCAGCAGGTTGAGACGCTGGCCGCCGGTGAAATGTACCTCGCCGACGTCGAACCGCTCCGCCGCGTCGGCGATGGCGCGCAGCTCCTGCGGGGTGGTGCGGCCACCCCAGATGCGCGGGATCACCGAGAAGGTGCCGTCCTTCTGGATGTTGCCGTGCACCCGTTCGTTGATGAAACGGGACTGGGGATCGTCCTCCGCCTCCTCCGGCCAGGCCGCCAGCAGGTAGTAGTTGATGGCCGGGCGGCAGACGTGGCAGCCGTCGGGGGTGCGCCAGGCCATCTTGTCGAACACCTGGCGTACCGTCACCAGGTGCTCGTTTCGGATCGTCGCCTTGACCTGGTCGTGGGTGAAGTCGGTGCAGCTGCACAGGGGCTTGGTCTCCGGTGCCGAGTAGTCGCTGCCCAGGGTGCTCTCCAGGATCTGCTCCACCAGCCCGATGCAGGAGCCACAGGAGGCGCCGGCCTTGGTGTGGGCCTTGACGTCGTCCACGGTGAACAGGCCCTTGCCGGTGATCGCCGCGACGATGTCGCCCTTGCAGACGCCGTTGCAGTCGCACACCTGGGCATCGTCGCTCATGGCCGAGGCCTGGTTCTGGCCGCCGTGGCCGGAGTCGCCCAGATGGTGCTGGCCGAACAGCAGGCTGCTGCGCAGCTCGGAGATGTCGGTGCCGGAACGCATCAGCTGGAAATACCAGGCGCCATCCACGGTATCGCCGTAGAGCACCGCCCCCTGGATGCGGTTGTCGCGCAACACCAGTTTCTTGTAGACCCCGCCGGCGGGATCCTGGAACAGCAGCTCCTCGCTGTCCCCGCCGCCGAGGAAGTCGCCGGCGGAGAACAGGTCGATGCCGGTCACCTTCAGCTTGGTGGAGGTGACCGAACCCTGGTAGCGGCCGTAACCGAGTTCGGCCAGGTGATTGGCGCACACCTTCGCCTGCTCGAACAGGGGGGCGACCAGACCGTAGCACTGGCCGCGGTGCTGCACGCACTCGCCGACCGCATAGATGCGCGGGTCATAGGTCTGCATGGTGTCGTCGACCACGATACCGCGCTCGCAATACAGCCCCGCCTGCTCGGCCAGCCCGATGCTGGGACGGATGCCCACCGCCATCACCACCAGGTCGGTCTCCAGCTCGGAGCCGTCGGCGAAGCGGATGCCCTGCACCCGCTCCTGCCCCAGGATCGCCTCGGTCTGTGCCTGCATCCGGAACTTCATCCCCTTTTGCTCCAAAGAGCCCTTCAGCAGCTCGGCCGCCGGCCGGTCCAGCTGGCGCTCCATCAGGGTATCCAGCAGGTGCACAACGGTGACGTCCATGCCCTGTTTGATCAGGCCGTTGGCCGCCTCCAGTCCCAGCAGGCCGCCGCCGATCACCACCGCCCGCCGGTAGCGCGCCGCCGCCTGCAGCATGGTCTCCACGTCCTGGATGTCACGGAAACCGACCACACCCTCCAGATCGGAACCCGGCACCGGGATGATGAAGGGATCGGATCCGGTGGCGATCAGCAGCCGGTCGTAGGGGGCCTCGGTGCCATCCGCCGCATGGACCTGCCGCCGCACCCGGTCGATCCGGGTGACCGGTGCACCGGTGTGCAGGGTGATGCCGTGCTCCCGGTACCAGTCGCGGCCGTTGAGGACGATCTCGTCGAATGCCTTCTCCCCGGCCAGCACCGGTGACAGCAGGATACGGTTGTAGTTGGGATGGGGCTCGGCACCGAACACGGTGATGTCGTACTTGTCCGGCTCCAGCCTGAGCAGCTCCTCCAGGGTGCGGATGCCGGCCATGCCGTTGCCGATCAGTACCAGGCGTTCTTTCATGCTCTACCTCGGTTGCATGCTGTGCGATGGCACCCTTCAAGCAATCACCATGCCAATACGAAAAACAGGCCTGATTACGGGCACATAGGGGTCCTCTCCGATTCCGGTCTGCGCCCCTTTACCGGTGGATGGGCAAACTTGGTGCGCAACGCCGGCAGCCCATCGGGCGGCGCACCAAATTGACGCCGGCGCAGCGGTGATGCGTACCTGCACCGTTTCATTCCCGCCGCAGTGCCGGTGCACCCGAAACGGGCACCCGGAGGCATTGGGATCCCGGAAATACCAACGCTTTATCTTTTGTAATCAAAAAGTTGTCATGTTTGGCATGGTTGGTGCTTGTTGTCCCGGCAACTTGTTTCCGAGGAGTACCCCCCATGTCCGACACCAAGCTCAACCTGTTCTCCTTCAGCGGCAGGATCCGGACCCTGCACCTGACCTGGTTCGCCTTCTTCCTCTCCTTCATGGTGTGGTTCAACCACGCACCGCTGATGGCGTCGATCCAGCAGAGCTTCGGGCTGAGCGCGCAGGAGGTGAAGGCACTGCTGATCATCAACGTCGCCCTCACCATCCCGGCGCGCATCGTCGTCGGCATGCTGGTGGACAAGTACGGCCCGCGGCTGATCTTCTCCGGCCTGTTGTTCATCTCCAGCATCATCTGCTTCTTCTTCGCCCTGGCCGACTCCTACCAGATGCTGCTGGCCACCCGCTTCGCCCTCGGCTTCGTCGGTGCCGGCTTCGTCATCGGTATCCGCATGATCGGCGAGTGGTTCCCGGCGAAACAGGTGGGCGTGGCAGAGGGGATCTACGGCGGCTGGGGCAACTTCGGCTCGGCGGCGTCGGCCATGATCCTCCCCTCCCTGGCCCTCTGGTACGGCGGTGACGACGGCTGGCGCTACGCCATTGCCACCACCGGCGCCATCGCCCTCGCCTACTCCTTCGTCTACTTCAGGCTGGCACGCAACACGCCCAGGGGCTCCACCTACTTCAAGCCGAAGAAGACCGGCGCCATGGAGGTGACCAGCCGGGGGGATTTCTTCTTCTACCTGTTGATGAACATCCCGATGTACGCCGCCCTGGCGGTGCTGACCTGGAAGCTGGGGCCGGACAACCTGGGCATCCTCGGTGCCGGCTTCGCCGATGGCATCTACCTCGGGCTGCTCGCCCTCTACGCCTACCAGACCAGCCAGGTGTGGCGTATCAACAGGCACGTGTTCACCGAACGGGTGCCCGAGCTGCACCGTTACCGGTTCAAGCAGGTGGCGATCCTCGACCTGGCCTATTTCGTCACCTTCGGCTCCGAACTGGCGGTGGTCTCCATGCTGCCCCTGTTCTTCAAGGAGACCTTCGACCTCTCCATCGTCCAGGCCGGACTGCTCGCCTCCGGTTTCGCCTTCATGAACCTGGTGGCGCGCCCCGGTGGCGGCCTGTTCAGCGACCGCTTCGGCCGCCGCAAGACCCTCTCCCTGCTGATCGCCGGCCTGGCCGTGGGCTACTTCATCCTCGGCCAGGTCGATTCCGGCTGGCCGGTGGCACTGGCGGTGATCGCCACCATGGCCTGCTCCTTCTTCGTGCAGGCCGGCGAGGGCGCGGTATTCGCCATGGTGCCGCTGGTGAAGCGGCGCATGACCGGGCAGGTGGCCGGCATGGCCGGCGCCTACGGCAACGTCGGCGCAGTCACCTTCCTCACCGTCTTCTCCTTCGTCTCGCCCCAGGCCTTCTTCCTGGTGATCGCCGGCGCCGCCCTGGTGGCCCTGGTCGCGGTCCAGTTCCTGGACGAGCCGAAGGGCCAGACCGCGGAGATCATGCCCGACGGCACGGTACAGATGATCGACGTGAGCTGAGAACGGGTAACGAGAAGTTGGGGACAGAGGCCGCAAATGGACGCGAATGCACGCGAATGACACACTTCCATGGCTGCCGTGGTGGTGGCATCGGTACGGTACACGACCCATTCGCGTCCATTTGCCTGCCTTCGCGGCGGTTCTGGACTGGCCCAGCGGGAGACCCTGAAGCGGAATGTCCTCGACCCTCGAAATAGACTACGCCTGCCGCACCGAGGCCGGAGACAAGGCGGAGAACGCAGATGCCGCCGGGGCCCGGGTGCCGGAGGACGAACTGCTGCTGACCAAGGGGGCCGCGGCGGTGATCGCCGACGGCATGAGCAGCAGCGAGGGGGGGCGCGAGGCGAGCGAGGTGTGTGTCACCGGCTTTCTCAGCGACTACTTCAGCACCCCGGAATCCTGGACGGTGAAGAACTCCGCCTCCAAGATCCTGGGGGCGCTGAACAGCTGGCTCTATGGCCAGGGCCAGAGCCGCTACGACTCGCCCAAGGGGATGGTCACCACCATCAGCGCCCTGGTGATCAAGTCCACCACCGCCCACCTGTTCCACGTCGGCGACAGCCGCATCTACCTGTTCCGCGACGGCGAACTGGAGCGGCTGACCCGGGACCACCGGGTCTGGCTCTCCAGCGAGCGCGAGTTCCTGGCCCGGGCCATGGGGGTCGATCCCCACGTGGATATCGACTACCGCGCCCTGGCGCTGGAGCCGGGTGACCTGTTCCTGTTCACCACCGACGGGGTGCACGAGTATCTGAACGACAACCGGCTGCGCAGCCTGCTGCTGGAGCTGGGATACAACCTGCAGCACGCGGCCAACCGCATCGTCGAACAGGCCCTCGGTGCCGGCAGCAGCGACAACGTCACCTGCCAGCTGCTGCGGGTGCTGGCCCTGCCCGGGGAGGCGGCCGACGACCTCTACCAGCGCATCACCGAGCTGCCGTTTCCTCCCGACCTGAAACCGGGCATGACCATCGACGGTTATCGCATCCTGCGCGAGATCCACGCCAGCCCGCGCAGCGAGGTGTTCCTGGCCCTGGACACGGAGAGTGGCCGGCAGCTGGCGCTGAAGACGCCCTCGGTCAATTTCCAGGACGACCCCGAATTCCTCGACGCCTTCCTGCACGAGGAGTGGATCGGCCGGCGCATCGACAATCCCCACGTACTGAAGGTGCTGGAGCCGCGCCGGCGCCGGTTCCTCTATCACGTCACCGAGTACATTCCGGGCCAGAGCCTGCGCCAGTGGATGCGTGACAACCCCCACCCCGGACTGGTCCGGGTACGCGACCTGGTGGAGCAGATCGCGGAGGGGCTGCGCGCCTTCCACCGGCTGGAGATGGTGCATCGGGACCTGAAGCCGGACAACATCCTGATCGACGGCCACGGCACCCTGAAGATCATCGACTTCGGCTCTGCCCGCATCGCCGGCATCGAGGAGATCGACAGTGCCCTGGAGCGCGGCACCCCCCAGGGGACATTGAGCTACGCCGCGCCGGAGTACCTGGCCGGTGACAAGGGAAGCAACCGTTCGGACATCTATTCACTCGGAGTCATCGCCTACGAACTGCTCACCGGGCGATTGCCCTATGGCGAGCGCGAAACGATGGAGACGCCACGGCGGCGGCCGGTCTACCGCCCGGCCCGGGACTTCAGCGGGGAGGTGCCGGTATGGATGGACGCTGCGCTGGCCCGGGCGCTGGATCCCAATCCGGCGAAACGCTACGACACCCTGTCCGAGTTTCTCCACGACCTGTCGCACCCCAACCCGGCGCTGATCGACGACGCCAGCCGGCCGCTGATCGAGCGCAATCCGCTGGCGTTCTGGAAGGGGCTCGCCGGCCTGCTGCTGCTGGGCAACCTGCTGCTGCTCTATCTGCTGCTGCGCTGAGCGGCCGGCGGGCGGGAATCAGCCCTTGGGCCCGCGCCCGCCGTCGTCGTCACCCGGTTCCAGGTCCAGCGGCTGCAGCTCGGTGTCGAGCTCGAACTGGTCGTCGTTCTCGGAGAATTCGCCGTCCTCCGCCAGCAGGTCGGTCATCGCCTCGGCGTTGATCAGGGGATGTTCCGGTGCCAGGTTGCAGCCCATGGCGACCACCTTGGCCCACAGCTCGGGGGCCTCGGCGGCCATGCTCTGGGAGACCTCTTCCAGATAGGGGACGAAGTGCCGCTTGTCCTTGCGGAAGGCGTAGATCTCGAGCAGCTTGGCCTTCAGCACCAGGCTGTCCGGGTTGGCCTTGATCGCCTCCTTGATCAGGGCCTCGGCCTGACTGTAGCGCCGGTAGGCCAGGTAGATGTCCGCCTCGGTCAGGGACGAGGCCACGTCGGCGCCGGGTTCGACGAAGAATCCCTCCTCGTCCTCCTCCTGCTGTGCACTCGCTTCCGTCTCCACGGGAGGGCCTTCCGCCGGACCACCGGCCTTGATCTCCTCCTCCAGCGCGGCATAGGAGCCGAAGGGATCCTCGGCCGGGACGGTGCTGCGGGAGACATGGTGGCGACGCCGCAGCAGCAGAATGAGGAGCAGCACCAGCAACACCACCACCGCGCCGATGGCCAGCAGCAGCCACTCGGCACGGGCCCATTCCAGCGCCTGCTCCCAGCCGCTCTTCTGCACCGGCTTGCGGGCGGGCATGGCCGCCGCTGCCAGCTCGCTGCCGACATTGCCCGGGGCCGCGCCCGGACGGGCCGGGGCCGGCGGTTTCCCCTTCGCCGGGGCCGCCTTCGCCGCCTGTTCCTGCTGGCGCGACATGCGCTCCAGCCGCTGCTGCAGATCGGCGATCAACCGGTCCCGCTCCTCCAGGGACTGGCGCAGGGTGTCGATCTTCTTCTCCAGCACCCCGCGCAGCTGCTCCAGATCGCGGTTGATTTCACGCACCGCCTCCAGGCTCTGCCGTGAGTCGGCGATCGCCTCCTTCAGGGTCTCCGCCTCCTGCACCGGGTAGCGCCGGTCTTCTGGTCTCTTCCCGGTCAGGTTCTTCTGCCCTGCCAGCCACTCCTGGTCCGGTTCCACCACCCGCAGCTGCGCCTCTGCGGTCTCCTTCGGGGGTACGCGGGTGACCTCGGGTGCAGTCACGGCAGGGGCCCCCTGCCCGCGCTGGATGGGTGCGATCTCCCCGGCCGGAAGCGCTGCCTCCGCCACCGGCGGAGCAGCGGCCGGGACGGCCTTTTTCGCCGCTGCCGCCTTCGCCCGGGCCGCGGCGCCTCCCGCCCGCA
>DRKP01000056.1 GCA_011051715.1 Sedimenticola thiotaurini
CGCCACCCATCTGCTGGACCACGGCGCCGACCTGCGGGTGGTGCAGATGATGCTCGGCCACAGCGACCTCTCCACCACCCAGATCTACACCCACGTCGCCCGCGAGCGGCTGAAACGGCTGCACGCACGGCATCATCCACGAGGGTAGTGCGTTTGAGGAACGAGGGGCCCCCCCTCACCCCTCACCCCTCACTCCTCACTCCTCACCCCCCACCCCTCGGCCCTCGGCCCTGTTTTTCCTCGGCCCTCACTCCTCACCATCTGTGTTAGTCTTCCCCGGTTTCCACGAACCGGAATCCGGACAACCCAGGAGGACCCGACCATGCCGTCATTCGACATCGTCTCCGAGGTGGACATGCAGGAGGTGCGCAACGCCGTCGACCAGGCCAACCGCGAGGTGGGGACCCGGTTCGACTTCAAGGGCGTGGATGCGAAATTCGAGCTCGGCGACGGTGTCGTCACCCTGCGCGCCGAGCAGGAGTTCCAGCTCAACCAGATGATGGACATCCTGCGCCAGAAGCTGGTGAAGCGGAAGGTGGACGTGGGCTGCCTGGAGATCGGGGAGCCGGAGATCGGCCTCAACGCGGCGCGCCAGCAGGTGGTCGTGCGCCAGGGTATCGACAGCGACACGGCGAAGAGGATGGTGAAGGCGATCAAGGGAACCAAGTTGAAGGTACAGGCTCAGATTCAGGGCGAACAGGTGCGGGTGACCGGCAAGAAGCGGGACGACCTGCAGCGGGTGATCGCCTTCCTTCGCGAGGCGGACTACGGCCTGCCCCTGCAATTCATCAACTTCCGGGATTGAACCGATGCGTCGAATCAACGAAACCCTCTGGATCCTCCTCGGCCTCCTGCTGGCCGTTCCGCTGCTGGCCGCCGGCGCGCCCGACCAGCGCCAGCTGCGCAGCGGCCTGGAACGCCTGCTGCCCGGGCTGGAGGTGGGGGAGATCCGGGCCGCGCCGGTGGAGGGGCTGTACGAGGTGGTGCTCGGGTCGCGGATCGTCTACGTCAGCGGCGACGGGCGCTACCTGCTGCAGGGGCCGCTGATCGACCTGGCGCAGCAGAAGAACCTGACGGCGCCGCGGCTGCGGCAGATGAAGGCGGAGGTGGTGGCCTCCCTGGACGAGAGCAGGATGGTGATCTTCGGTCCCGAGGATGCCAGGTACACCATCACCGTGTTCACCGACATCGACTGCGGCTACTGCCGCAAGCTGCACAGCGAGATCGACCAGTACACCGGTCGCGGCATCCGGGTGCGTTACCTGTTCTATCCCCGTGCCGGCGTCGGCAGCAGCTCCTACGACAAGGCGGTCTCGGTCTGGTGCGCCGACGACCGCAAGCGGGCGATGACCCTGGCCAAGGCGGGCAAGCCGATCGAGAAGCGGGACTGTCCCAACCCGGTGAAGGAGGACCTGGCCCTGGGCGAGCGCATGGGCGTCAACGGCACCCCGGCGATCCTGCTGCAGAACGGCAGGATGATCCCCGGCTACGTGCCGGCGGAGCGCCTGCTGCGCATCCTCGAGGCGGCCGAAAAGGGAGACTGAGGCCACAGCACCGGCGACCGCCGCCCGGGCACATCCCGGACGGCGGTTTTTTTGTGCTCTGGTTTGCAGTAACCGCAGCGGCGATGGCCCAGTATTCAAGTCCCGGCGGCAGCGGCCGATGCTTCCCCCGAATCAGTCCGGTTCGATGGAAACTGGGTTGCAGGGTCTGCCATGAAGCCAATGCCGATACGGGTCGCGTCGTTCAGCCACTGCGGCCGGGTGCGCGAGATCAACGAGGACGCGGTGTCCACCCTGCCGGAGCAGGGTGTGGTGATCCTGGCCGACGGCATGGGGGGATACAACGCCGGCGAGGTGGCGAGCCGGCTGGCGGCGGATACCATCGGCGACCATCTTCGCCGGGCGTTGCCCCATGTGAACGGGGCATCGGTGCTGGCACCGGCGGTGGCGGCGGCCAATCGCGCCCTGCTGCGGGCGGTGGAGCAGGCGCCGGACCTGCAGGGGATGGCCACGACGGTGGTGGCCGGGCTGTTTCGGGATGGCCGGCTCGACTATGCCCATGTGGGGGATTCCCGCATCTACCGCTTCCGCGACGGCCGCCTGCAGCAGCTGACCCGGGACCACTCCATGATTCAGGAGCTGGTGGATCAGGGCCTGTTCGACAGTGTTGAGGAGGCGCGGGCGGCGGGGGTGAAGAACAACGTACTGATGCGCGGCCTCGGCATCGAGCCCGAGGTGGAGGTGGACGAGGGGACAGTGCCGGCGCAGGCCGACGACCTGTTTCTGTTCTGCTCCGACGGGCTCAGCAACATGGTCGGCGACGACGAGATGCAGGAGACCCTGGCCCGGCTGGCCGGTGACCTGGAGCAGGCCGGGGCCGAACTGCAGCGGCGGGCGCTGGAGCACGGCGGACTCGACAACGTCTCACTGGTACTGGCCCGCCCGGCGACGGCACAGCGTGGAACCCGGCGATAGAGGACGATGATGGATAAAGTGGTCGTGTACAGAGATGGCGAGGAGTTGGGCGAGGTCGAGCTGACCGCGAAGCGCATGACCCTGGGCCGCGATCCCGCCTCGGACATCCCTCTCAACGACCTGTCGGTGAGCCGTTCCCACGCCCGCCTGACCAAGGTGTTCAACGACTACTTCATCGAAGACCTGAACAGCACCAATGGCACCTTCCTCAACGATCGGGCGGTGACCAAACATATGGTGCGCGACCGGGACTGCCTGCGTATCGGCAGCTTCGAGCTGCGCTTCGTGCTGCAGCAGCAGGGCGACGACGAGCTGGACCGGACCGTAGTGCTGCAGCGTCCGGCCGCGGTGGCACGGACGGCCCCGGCCAGGCCGGCCCCCGCCGCCCCGCTTGCCCCCAAGACCGCCCATCTGCGCTTCTTCCGCGGGCCGATGAAGGGCATGATGGAGCGGGTCGAACGCTCGCTCTACACCATCGGCCGCCCGGGCAGCGAGGTGGCGGCCATCGCCCGCCGGCCCCAGGGGTTCTTCCTGCTGCACATCGGCGGTGACCGCTACCCCCGCATCAACAACAAGGAGATCACCACCACCCGCGGCGTGCAGCTCAACGAGGGCGACGTGATCGAAGTGGGCGAGAACCTGGCCGAGATCTCCTTCGTGCAGAGCTCACAGAACCAGTCCCGGGCCTCCTGACCTTTCCCGTCGCCACTACTTCAACCCGTCGCCAAACCTTTCCATCCGTCGCCGGGATGACGGGAGGTTTAGAGATTTCGGTGGGTCGTTCAGGGGTTACGGTGGGTTGTTCAGAGGCTGCGGGGGTCGTTCAGGGGCTTCGGCGGGTGATTCAGAGGCTCGAACAAGCCGCTCAGAAACTCCGGACAGTCGTGCCGAGGCTTCCTAACCGTCGCCGCCGATCTCCTTCAGCCGGTAGAGGGCCTCCAGTGCCTGGCGCGGGGTGAGTCCGTCCGGGTCGATCTCGGCCAGGGCCTGCTCCACCGCGCTCCCGGCGGCCTCTTCCGGCTCGGTGAACAGGGAGAGCTGGTCCGCCTCCAGCTCGCGGTGGTGCTGGGCCGCCTGCTCCAGTTCGCGCAGCCGCTCCCGCGCCCGGTCGATCACCGTGGCCGGCACCCCGGCCAGGGCGGCCACCTGCAGGCCGTAGCTCTGGTTGGCCGGGCCCTCCCGCACCGCGTGCAGGAAGACGATGCCGTCGCCGTGCTCGACCGCGTCCAGGTGGACGTTGGCGATGCCGGGGTATTCGTCCGGCAGGGTGGTGAGCTCGAAGTAGTGGGTGGCGAACAGGGTGAAGGCGCGGATGCGGGTGGCCAGTTCGACGCCGCAGGCCCAGGCCAGGGAGAGGCCGTCGAAGGTGCTGGTGCCGCGGCCGATCTCGTCCATCAGCACCAGGCTGCGGTCGCTGGCGTTGTGCAGGATGTTGGCGGTCTCCTCCATCTCCACCATGAAGGTGGAGCGGCCGCCGGCCAGGTCGTCGGAGGCGCCGATGCGGGAGAAGATGCGGTCCACCGGCCCGATGCGGGCGCTCGACGCCGGCACGAAGCTGCCGGCGCAGGCGAGCAGCACGATGAGGGCGGTCTGGCGCATGAAGGTGGACTTGCCGCCCATGTTGGGGCCGGTGATGACGAGGATGCGGCGACCCTCGTCGAAGTGGACGTCGTTGGCCACGAACGGCGCCTCGCTCACCTGTTCCACCACCGGGTGGCGCCCCTCGCGGATGTCGATGCCCGGCTCCTCCACCAGCTCCGGCGGATTCAGCCGCAGCCGTTCGGCCCGTTGCGCCAGGTTGGCCAGCACGTCCAGCTCCGCCAGGGCCGCGGCGCACTGCTGCAGCGGCGCGATGCGCTCCTGCAGCCGCTCCAGCAGCTCCTCGTAGAGCGCCTTCTCCCGCGCCAGGGCGCGCTCCTTCGCCGACAGCACCTGCTCCTCGAAACGCTTCAGCTCCGGGGTGATGAAGCGTTCCGCCCCCTTCAGGGTCTGGCGCCGGACATACTCCTCCGGCGCCCGCTCCGCCTGGCCGCGGGAGATCTCGATGTAGTAGCCGTGGACCCGGTTGTAGCTCACCTTCAGGTTGGCGATGCCGGTGCGCTCCCGCTCCCGGCTCTCCAGGTCGAGCAGGAACTGGTCGGCGTTGCGGGAGATGCCGCGCAGCTCGTCGAGCCGGTCGTCGTAGCCCTCGGCCAGCACGCCGCCGTCGCGGATCAGCATCGGCGGGTTCTCGATCAGGGCCCGCTGCAGCAGCTCCACCACCTCCGGATGGGTGTCCGCCTCCCGGGCCAGGCGCACCGGCAGGGGGGCGTCCAGGGTCGCCAGCAGGGTCTGCAGTCGTGGCAGCCGGGCGAGCGAGTCGCGCAGGGTGGCCAGATCCCGCGGGCGGGCCGACTTCAGGGCGACACGGGCGAGGATGCGTTCGATGTCGCCCACCCCCTGCAGCAGCTCCCGCAGCGCCTCGAACGCCTGCCGCTCCAGCAGCTGGCCGATGGCGTCGTGGCGCTGACGCACC
>DRKP01000057.1 GCA_011051715.1 Sedimenticola thiotaurini
ACCAGGTACCAGCGGCCGTAGAGCTGGTTGTGGCTGTAGATGGTCAGGCCGTTGCCGAAGCGGGTCAGCATCGCCTTGCCGCGGGTGTCCACGCCGGTGACCAGGGCGCCGGACAGCTGCGCCTCGAACCGCTTCAGCGGCTCCAGTCCGAACCAGACCAGGTCCGCCCGCCGCCCCACGATCCCGCGGGCGATCCTGTCGGCGGCACGGCGGATCTCGGGGCCTTCTGGCATGGTGCTGGCTGCGGGTCGTCCGCTACTGGGGTGACGAAGAAGGGAATCGCAATTATAGGCAGCGCGGGAACCATCCGCCATCCTGGCGAAGGCAGGATATCCCGCGGCCAGCGCCGGAGTGCACGGGATTCGATCGCCTGGTCTCCAGGTCTTCGGCGATGACGAATGGTTCAGGGATGTCCCAAACTTCCCCATTCGCGTCGATCCAGGTTCATTCGCGGCAGAGAGATCCCGGCCGGGCCTCAGTGCCGACAGGTCCGGCCCGGCGGCGATTGGGTATACTCTGCACACCTTCAGCGGCTCCCCACGTCCCTGCGTCCCGTCACCATGAAACGACCCGAGCTCCTCTCGCCCGCCGGCACCCTGAAGAACATGCGCTACGCCCTCGCCTACGGGGCGGACGCGGTCTATGCCGGGCTGCCGCGCTACAGCCTGCGGGTGCGCAACAACGACTTCGACCAGGACAACCTGGCGGCCGGGATCGACGAGGCCCACCGCGCCGGCCGGCGCTTCTACCTGGCCTGCAACCTGATGCCCCACGGCGCCAAGCTGAAGACCTTCCTGGCCGACATGGAGCCGATCGTGGCGTTGGGGCCGGATGCCCTGATCGTCTCCGACCCCGGGCTGGTGATGCGGCTGCGGGAGCGCTGGCCGGAGCTGCCCCTGCACCTGTCGGTCCAGGCCAACACGGTCAACGCCTGGGCGGTGGAGTTCTGGCGCCGGGCCGGGATGGAGCGGGTGATCCTGTCCCGCGAGCTCTCGCTGGAGGAGATCGGGGAGATCCGCCAGGCCTGCCCCGATGTGGAGCTGGAGGTGTTCGTCCACGGTGCCCTCTGCATCGCCTACTCCGGCCGCTGCCTGCTCTCCGGCTATTTCAACCACCGCGACGCCAACCAGGGCAGCTGCACCAACTCCTGCCGCTGGGAGTACGGTATCGGCGGCTGCGGGGAGGAGGCGGCCACGGCGCAGACCGGGCAGCAGCGCCACCCGCTGGCGGAGCGGACCTACCTGCTGGAGGAGCGGCAGCGGCCGGGCGAGTACATGCCGATCCTGGAGGACGAGCACGGCACCTATATCCTCAACTCCCGCGACCTGCGGGCGGTGGAACACGTGCAGCAGCTGGTGCGGATCGGCGTCGACTGTCTCAAGATCGAGGGGCGCACCAAGTCCCACTACTACACCGCCCGCGCCACCCGGGTCTATCGTCAGGCGATCGACGACGCGGTGGCGGGGCGTCCGTTCCGGCCGGCCCTGCTGGAGGAGCTGGAGGGGCTGGCCAACCGTGGCTACACCGACGGTTTCTACCAGCGCCACCCGCCCCGCGAGCTGCAGAACTACCGCCAGGGGGCCTCGCGCAGCGACCGCAGCCTGTTCGTGGCCGAGGTGAGCGGTCGCGACCCCGCCACCGGGCTGGCGGAGCTGGAGGTGAAGAACCGGTTCGCCCTGGGCGACGAGCTGGAGCTGATCACCCCCGCCGGCACCCGCCGCTTCCGCCTGCGGCGGATGCAGGACCGGGAGGGAAATCCGCTGCAGGAGGCCCCTGGCAGCGGCTGGCGGGTGCGGGTGGAGCTGCCGCAGGCGGAGGTCGGGATGGGGCTGGTCACCCGGATCCTGGCATAGGCCGGGCCTCCTCCCACTGCCCGGCCCTCACTCGATCCAGTCCACCATGTGGTGCTCCAGCGGTCCCGCCTCCAGTTCGCTGACGACCAGGCCGCACACCGACTGGCCGGCCTTCGCGACCGAGGCGGGGTCGCCGCTCACCAGGGGGTGCCAGGGGGGCAGCGGCCTGCCCTCGGCGAGCAGCCGGTAGGCGCAGCTGGCCGGCAGCCAGTAGGGGTCCTCCAGCACCTCCAGGGTGACGGTGACGCAGTCGGGCACGTTGACCGAGCGGTTGGGGTAGTCGCGGCAGCGGCAGCTGTCCGGATCCAGGTAGCGGCAGGCGACATTGGTGAACACGATGGCCCGGGTCTCCGTCTCCTCGAAGCGGTGCAGGCAGCACTTGGCGCAGCCGTCACAGAGGGCCTCCCACTGCTCCGGATCCAGGGCCGCCAGGGGGATCCGCTCCCAGAACCGCTCGCTCGACGACATGGCAATACCCCCGGTGATCTCATGGATGAATATACACAGCGCCTGGAACAGCAGTCGCCGCACTTGTCAAGTCTTTGGCGTCGCCCGCCGGATCGGGAACGCCGCTTCCAACCCATTGATTTAACGAGGAAGCGTCCCGTCGTTCAATTTCTATACAATCTGACGCCGGGCGCGCTGCAACGGGCCGCTGCGGGCGGTTTCCGGAGTTTCTCCACAATGTTATCCACAGGATATGTGGATAACGCCCGGTCGGGGGATTCTACCCCGAAGCGGAGGAATTTCTGTATCATCGCCCTGGTCATGACAGAGCTCTTTCCCATCCGGACACCGGTCGGTCCCCTCGGCGTCGTGGTCGACGCCGGCGTGCTGCGGGAGATCCGCTTTCTCGAGCGCCTGCCATCCGCCCGCGGGGCCACGCCCGGCCCGGCGGCACGGCGGATACTGGAGCGGATCGCCGCCTATTTCGAGGACCCGGAGGCACCGTTCGGGCTCCCCCTGTCGCCCCGGGGCACCCCGTTCCAGCAGCGGGTGTGGCAGGCGATGCAGACCATCCCGCCGGGCCGGGTGCGCAGCTATGGCGAGATCGCGCGGCAGCTGGACAGCAGCCCCCGTGCCGTCGGCAACGCCTGCCGGCGCAACCCGATCCCCATCGTGGTGCCCTGCCACCGGGTGGTGTCGGCGGGCGGCATCGGCGGTTACGCCGGTGCCACCGGGGGCAGGAAGCTGGCGATCAAGCGCTGGCTGCTGGCCCACGAGGGAGTGGCGCTGTAGTGCAGCCGGAGGAGGGCGACGGCCTGGTCGAGCGCTTCGCCGATGCCGTCTGGATGGAGCGTGGTCTCAGCGCCAACACCCTCGCCGCCTACCAGGGCGATCTGCGCGGCTTTGCCCGCTGGCTGCAGCGGGAGCGGGGCGTCGGCCTGCTGCAGGCGCGCCGCGAACACCTGCTCGGCTACCTGGCGGCGCGTGCCACGGCGGGGCAGAAGCCGCGTTCCGGCGCGCGCCTGCTCTCCTGCCTGCGCCAGTTCTACCAGCACGCCCTGCGCGAGGGCTGGATCGACAGCGACCCCAGTGCCCGCATCGATGCCCCGCGGCTCGGGCGCCCGCTGCCGAAGTCGCTCACCGAGCGGGAGGTGGAGGCGCTGCTGGAGGCGCCGGACCTGGAGCAGGCCGAGGGGTTTCGCGACCGCACCATGCTGGAGACCCTGTACGCCACCGGCCTGCGGGTATCGGAGCTGGTCACCCTGGAGCTGGACCAGGTGAGCCCGGCCCAGGGCGTGGTCCGGGTGATCGGCAAGGGCGGCAAGGAGCGGCTGGTGCCCCTGGGCGAGGAGGCGCAGGAGTGGATCCGCCGCTTCCTCCAGGGACCCCGCGACGAGCTGCTGAAGGGGCGGCTCAGCAGCGACCTGTTTCCCACCCGCCGCGGCGGCGCCATGACCCGGCAGGGTTTCTGGCAGCGCATCAGGAAGCACGCCCTGGCGGCCGGCATCCGGCGGCCGATCTCGCCCCACACCCTGCGCCACGCCTTCGCCACCCATCTGCTGGACCACGGCGCCGACCTGCGGGTGGTGCAGATGATGCTCGGCCACAGCGACCTCTCCACCACCCAGATCTACACCCACGTCGCCCGCGAGCGGCTGAAACGGCTGCACGCGCGGCATCATCCACGAGGGTAGTGCGTTTGAGGAACGAGGGGCCCCCCCCTCACTCCTCACCCCTCACTCCTCACTCCTCACCCCCCACCCCTCGGCCCTCGGCCCTGTTTTTCCTCGGCCCTCACTCCTCACCATCTGTGTTAGTCTTCCCCGGTTTCCACGAACCGGAACCCGGAC
>DRKP01000058.1 GCA_011051715.1 Sedimenticola thiotaurini
AATATTCCCCACTGCTGCCTCCCGTAGGAGTCTGGGCCGTGTCTCAGTCCCAGTGTGGCTGATCGTCCTCTCAGACCAGCTACGGATCGTCGCCTTGGTAGGCCTTTACCCCACCAACCAGCTAATCCGACGCAGGCTCATCCAATAGCGATAGCTTTCATGAAGAGGCCATCTTTCCCCCTTGGGGCGTATGCGGTATTAGCCCGAGTTTCCCCGGGTTGTCCCCCACTACTGGGCAGATTCCTACGCGTTACTCACCCGTCCGCCACTCGTCGCCAGAGAGCAAGCTCTCCGCGTTACCGTTCGACTTGCATGTGTTAGGCATGCCGCCAGCGTTCAATCTGAGCCAGGATCAAACTCTTCACTTTAAAGTTTGAAAGCTCCCCTGTAAGGACAGAGGATATCCTTGCTCGACTCACGTCTTCGGAATTGAAGATGCTTCGTCGATCATGGCCTCTCGGCCACCAACGGAGCACCCACACAAATTACCTGACTGATTGTTAAAGAACCGCGGAACACTTCTGATCCGCTGAGACGGTCAATATTAACCGACCACCCCATCAGGGTCAACACCTCGCGCCAACCCCTCCACCCAGCACCCCCGGCCAACAACCCCGGCAACCCCAGGCGAGCCGCGCATTCTACCCACTATTTCCAGGGCGTCAAGGCCCGATCGGCCGGTTTTCGGTTCACCGGCCAGTGATCCAGGAACGGCATGGGAGATATCCTCCCCGGTTCAGGCCCCGGGGCCCCCGATCGCTCCGGGCGCACCCGGGGGCGACTGCGACCCGCCGATGCATTCCTCCACCAGATCCAGCAACCGGTCCACCGCACCGCGGTTCTCCTCCACCAGTCGGCGTCCGGCTTCACCGATCCTGGCCCGCCTGCTGGCATCACCGAACCAGTCACCGACGATTGCGGCCAGCTGGTCCCGGTTTTCGACCTGGATCGCCGCCCCCGCCTCCAGCATCATGCGGCTGATCAGGGCGAAGTTGAACATGTGTGGGCCGAACAGGATCGGCACGCCGAGGGCGGCGGGCTCCAGGATATTGTGCCCTCCCACGGGAACCAGGCTGCCGCCCACGAAGACCACGTCGGAGGCCGCCATGAACAACGCCAGCTCACCCATGGTGTCACCGAGAAACACCTCCGTCCGGGGGGAACAGGGCCTGCCGCTGGAACGACGCTCGGTACCGAACCCCATGCGACGGCAGAGCTGCGCAACCCGCTCGAAACGCTCCGGGTGTCGTGGCACCAGTACCAGGAGCGCATCGGGGTGCATGCGGCGTATCTCGCGATGGGCCTCGAGCAGAGGCTCGTCCTCCCCCTCATGGGTGCTTGCCGCCACCCATACCGGACGCCCCCCCCATTGCCGCCGCAGCACCTCGGCACGCTCGTTCAGGCTGGCAGGCAGTTTGATATCAAACTTGATGCTGCCGGTGATGCGCACCCTGCCCGGACCCACTCCCAGCGCGAGAAAACGTTCCGCATCGGCAGGCCCCTGTGCGGCCACCATGCCGATCCGGGAGAAGGTCTGCTGGGCGAAACGGCCCAGTCTCGCATAACCCCGCGCCGAGCGTTGCGACAGCCGGGCATTGGCCAGAATGGTGGTGATCCCGCGCTGCTCGCAGATGGCCAGCAGGTTGGGCCAGATCTCGGTCTCCATCATCAGCAGCAGCCTGGGGCGCATGCGGTCGAGAAAGCCATCGATGGCAAAGGGCACGTCGTAGGGGAAATAGACATGATGGACCCTGTCGCCGAACAACTTGCGAACCTGGGCCGAGCCGGTTGGCGTGGTGGTGGTGATCACCAGCGGTATGTCGGGATGACTCTCCAGCAACCGCTTCGCCAGTGGACCGGCGGCCTGCACCTCGCCGATGGAGACCGCGTGGATCCAGATGCTGTCCCCGATACCGGGGGCAGGGAAGCGGCCGAAGCGTTCGGCCCATCGCCGCCGGTAGTCCGGTGATTTCAGGCTGCGCCACAGCAGCCGCAACTGGACCAATGGCAGCAGCAGACAGAACAGCGCCGTATACAGCCGCCTCATCATGCCTCGGCCGTGGCGGCACCGGGCCTCTTCCGACGGGGGTCCTCCCCCTGCCCGGTTTCCGGAACCAGCTGTCTGAAGACACTGTGCAGGGCGGTTTCGTCGTTCCGGTTCACCGCCTCCTCCAGCCGATCGAATGCTGCACACAACCGCTGCCAGTCGGTGGTGCGATGCTGCGCCAGGAGAATCTTTTCGTGTTGAGTGGGCCGCAACGACTCATCGCGGTGGAACAGCTCCTCGTAGAGCTTCTCGCCGGGGCGCAGACCGGTATAGACGATCTCGACGTCGCGGCCGGGTTCCCGGCCGGACAACCGGATCATCTGTTCCGCCAGGTAGCGGATCTTCACCGGCTCGCCCATGTCCAGGATGAAGATCTCCCCTCCCCGGCCCAGGGCAACCGCCTGCATGATCAGCTGGCAGGCCTCGGGAATGGTCATGAAGAAGCGCTCGATATCCGGATGGGTCACGGTCACCGGCCCGCCGTCCTCGATCTGCCTGCGGAACAGGGGGACCACGCTTCCCGCCGAGCCCAGGACGTTGCCGAACCGCACCGTGACGAAACTGGTATCCGAACGGGCATCCATGTTCTGACAATACAGCTCCGCCAGTCGCTTGGTCGTGCCCATGACATTGGCCGGATTGACCGCCTTGTCGGTGGAGATCAGCACGAACTGGCCGCAACCATGCCGGTCCGCCGCCGCGGCCACCCGGCGCGTACCGAGCACGTTGTTGCGAACCGCTTCCCGAACCTGGTATTCCAGCATCGGCACGTGCTTGTAGGCGGCGGCGTGGAAGACCACCGAGGGCGTGTGACCGGAGAACACCGCCTCCACCGATACCTCGTCCCGGACGTCACCCAGCACGGCGGAGAGGGCGAGATCGGGGTACTCCCTCCGCAGCTCCAGTTCGATACTGTAGAGATTGAACTCACTGTTCTCGAACAGCACCAGGCGCCCCGGTCCGAGCCGGGCGATCTGGCGACACAACTCGGATCCGATGGATCCCCCGGCCCCGGTCACCAGGACCACCTCTCCCTCCAGACCGCGCTGGATCTCCTCCCACGAGAGCGCGACCGGCGCCCGCCCGAGCAGGTCCTCGATGGAGACCTCACGCAACTGGTTGATGGAGAGCCGCCCCGACATCAGGCTGTCGAGCTGCGGCACGGTGCGGAACGGCACCCCGGTTCTCTCGCACAGGGAGATCAGCCGCTTCCGCTCCTCCACCGAGGCCGAAGGCACCGCCAGAACGATCACCTCGATCCCGAGCTCGACCACAAGGTCCGGAATGGCGGAGGTCGTGCCGGCGACAGGTATGCCATGGATCTCCTGCCCCTGCCGCCGCGCCCGGTCGTCGACGAAGGCGACGGGAAGATACTCCCCCCGCACGTCGCGCAGCAGGTCCCGCACCAGCATCTCTCCGGCCTGCCCGGCCCCCACGATCAGCACCCGCTTGCCACTGCGCAGGGTGATGTGCCGGTCCTTCAGCCAGCGGTACAGGAAGCGCGGGCCACTGAGCAGCAGGCCGAGCATGATCGCATACAGTACCGGCACCGAGCGCGGCAGCCCCTCGAGCCGGTAGAACAGAAACAGCAGCGCCACACTGAGCCCGACACCGACGATCACACTCTTCAGGATGCGGACCAGATCGGGCAGCGAGGTGAACCGCCAGACACCGCGGTAGAGACCGAAGAAACTGCAGGCTGAGAACTGCACCGGCACCACGATCAGCAGGTACTGCAGCGCAATCTGCAGCAGTTCCGGGGGGATCTCACGCAGGTTGAAGCGGAGCCAGTAGCTCAGCAGCCACGCCACCGGGATCATCAGCAGGTCATGGAACATGGCCACCCACTGACCCCGAATTCCTCCGCCGGGAAGGGGAAACCGTATCATCCGCCCAATCCGCCTTTACCGGCCACCGCCAGCACCTTGCGCAGGGCCCGTGCCATATCGTCCATGTCGTCGTCTGCGAGGGTCGGATGCACCGGAAACATCAGGCTCTCCTCCCCCAGTCTCCTTGCAACCGGCAGGCGATGGTCCGGGCAGTATGGTCCGTCACGAAATGCACCTTCACGGTAGATCTCGGGACAGGAGCCGGTGAAACAGGGCACCCCCTCCTCCACCACCGCCTGCAGGATGGCATCCCGGTCCCATCCGGAACGCAGCCGTTCCGGTCTGACGAAGAGATAGAATTTGTACCAGGCGGGATCGGCATAGGCGGGTACCGGGGGGATCCGCAGGCAGGGAATCCCCTGCAGCGCCGCGCGCAACCGTTCCGCGTTCCGCTGCCGGCGCTGCAGCCAGTCCGGCAGCCGCGCCAGCTGCAGACGCCCGATGGCCGCCTGCATCTCGGTCATGCGCCAGTTGCTGCCGATGCTGTCGTGCAGCCAGCGAAAGCCCGGCGGGTGGCCCCGCTGCAGCATCTTCTCCCGATTCTTGCCATGATCCTTGAACGACCAGGCTCGGTGCCAGACCTGCTCGTCGCTGGTCAGCAGCATCCCGCCCTCCCCCCCGGTGGAGATGATCTTGTCCTGGCAGAAGGAGAACGCGGCAGCATGGCCGATGCCCCCCACCGGGCGCCCCCGGTAGCGGGCGCCGTGGGCCTGGGCACAATCCTCGACGACGAGGATTCCGTGCTCGTCGGCCAGCTCCATGATCGGATCCATGTCGCACGGCATCCCGGCCAGGTGAACCGCGATGATGGCCCGGGTACGCGGTGTGATCAGCGGCGCCAGGGTGGTGGCGGTGACGTTCTGGGTATCCGCATCCACGTCGCAGAACACCGGTACCGCCTGGTTCATGACGATGCAGCTGGCCGACGCGATGAAGCTGCGGGCGGTCACGATCACCTCGTCGCCCTGGCCGACCCCCAGGGCGCGTAATGCCAGCTCCAGCGCCAGGGTCCCGTTGGCCAGTGCGACGGCGTATTCCGCCTGGCAGAAACCGGCGAACTCGCGTTCGAATGCGTCGCCCTGCTCACCCCCCAGGTAGTTGACCCGGCCGGATCGCAGCACTCCGGCCACCGCCCCGATCTCGTCCTCATCGTAGTGGGGCCATGGGGGAAAGGCCCGGCTGCGCACAGCGACCCCGCCGTGACATGCGAGCGACGGCGTCCCGGCTGTCGTCCGGTCGATCTCAGTCATCGGCGGGCACCGGCCTGGCGGGGACCCCGACAACTGTGATCCCGTCGGCGAGATCGGAGACCACCGCGGCGCCGGCGCCGATCATGGTATCGCTGCCGATGACCACGCCGTTGCGCACCACGGCACCCAGACCGAGCCAGCTCCTCGGGCCGATGGTGACATTGCCGCCGAGATGGACCCCGGGCGAAAGATGAACGCCTTCCGCAAGGATGCAGTCGTGATCGACCGTGGCGCCGGTGTTGACGATGACGGCATCACCGAGGTGTGCATCGATGTTGACCATGCCGCCGGCGAATACCACGCTGCCGGCGCCGATCGAGGCATCCGGGCTGACCCAGGCGCGGGGGTGCACCAGTGCCGGCAGGTGACAGCCGGCGTCCTCCAGCTTCCGCTGCAGGCCGAGCCGGGAGGCGTTGTCGCCGATCCCGACCAGCACGTCCACCTGCCCGTCGCTGAAGCGGGGCCACTCACCGCTGGTTCCCACGACCTGCCAGCGCCCGGCACGCTGCAGTTCAGGATAACGGTCGTCGAGAAACCGTATCTGCCGCCAGCGGCCACAGGCCTGCGCGCAGTCGGCGACCACCCTGCCATGGCCCCCGCCGCCGATGATCAGTAGATTCTTCACTTGTCCGAGCCGCGAAACCGCTCCACCGTGACGTGACCCTCCTGGGTCACCCCCTCCGACGAGACCACCTTGAACAGGGTCAGCCACAGGATCCTCAGATCCAGCAGGAACGACCGGTGGTCGACGTACCATACGTCCATGCGCAGCCGCTCGTCCCAGTCAAGCGCGTTCCTGCCATTGACCTGTGCCCACCCCGTGATGCCGGGGCGAACCTCGTGGCGGCGCGCCTGCTCCGGAGTATAGAGGGACAGATATTCCATTAACAGTGGCCTGGGACCGACCAGGCTCATCTCCCCCTTCAACACGTTCCACAGTTCCGGCAACTCGTCCAGGCTGGTTCGGCGCAGCCACTGGCCGAACGGCGTGATCCGCTCCTCGTCCGGCAACGGCTCACCGGCCCCGTCCGTCCGATCCAGCATGGTGCGGAACTTGCACAACCGGAACGGGCGGCCATGACGACCGGGGCGCCGCTGGCAGAACAGCACCGGGCGACCCAGGCGAATCCACACCAGCAACGCCAGCGCCGCCATCGGCAGGGCCAGCACCAGCAGCAGCAGCGCGGAGGCGACCAGATCGAACAGCCGTTTCCACATCAGCCGGCCACCTCCTTCAGCACCTGTTCGAACCGGTCCGCGAGCACGGGAATGGAGTGGTTCCGCTCGACATAGCGGCGGCCCGCACGGCCCATCTCCCTGCGCTCCGCCTCCGGCATCGCCTTCAGCCGGAGCACCGCTTCCGCGATGGCGGCAGGGTCCCCGGGGGGAACCACGATGCCACCGCCGGAGAGTTCCACCGGGTTCCGGGGGGAATCGCCGGCGAGGATCACCGGCCTCGCCGCGGCCAGGTAGTCGAACAGCTTGTTGAGGCTGATGCCGTGCCGGTAGAGCGGGATCGCCTTCAGCGTCGCGATGCACGCATCCGTACCCGCCAGCACCGACAGCACCTCCTGCTTGGGCACCGGATCCAAAAACTCCACCATGCCCGGAGCCCGCTGCTGCGCCATCTTCTGCAACCGCCCCTTCTCGCTTCCCCGGCCCACGAACCGGAACAGTATATCGTCCCCGTACCCCCGCTCCTGCAGCAGCCCGGCCGCCTGCAGGATCGTCTCCAGTGCATTGGCCCGGGCGTGGGTGCCGGTATAGGTCACGATGAAGCGCCCCTCCCTCTCCCCGCCGGCATCCTCCGGCAGGGGTTGCAGTTCGACACCGTTCGGGATCCAGCGCACCGATCCCCTGTCCGCGCCGTGCGCCTCCATGTAAGCGGCGGCATTCGGCAGCAGGGTGATGGTGCGTGCCGCATGGCGGTAACAGGAGCTCTCGGCCCGGCGGAAGATCCGGATCAGCGGGTGCCGGTCGCTGAAGCCGGAGATCTCCTGCAGCGACAGGGGCCAGAGATCGCGCACCTCGAACAGGAAAGGAACTGCGGCCGCCGCGGCCCGCCTGCGGGCCGCCACCGCTGCGAACAGGTGCGGGCTGGACCCGATGACGACGTCGGGAACGGGCAGTTTCGCGGCGGCCTGCGAGTACATCACCCTGGCGGCGAACACGAGCATGTTCCAGATTCTGCTGACCGAGTGGCTCCGGTAGGGGGGGGTCTCCAGCCACAACACCTTCACACCATCGTATTCGGCCAGGCCGGGACTCACCCCCTGCTCCGGCCGGCCGCTGGCATAGTTGACCGGCGAGGCGACGAGGGTGACATCGTGCCCCCTGCGCACCAGTTCCCTGGCGATCAGGAAGTGGCGGGTTCCGCCATCCTGCCAGGGCAGTCTGACATACTGATTGACGATGTGGATTCTCATGTCGTCATGGCCGGCCGGCGGCTCCGCCGGTAGTTCCTCCGCGCCATCCAGGCCAGCAGCAACAGCAGAACCGACCGCTCCGCCACGAATGCCCAGGCGATGGCCACCAGGCCGATCAGCGGGAACAGCAGCCAGACACCTGCCGCCAGCAACAGCAGGCTCGCCGTCTGCATCACCACCAGTCGGCGGACCTCGGACGGCTGCAGGAACGTCCTGCCGACGACACCGGAGACCAGCAGAACCGGTACGCCGATCATCATAACATCGAAGACCTGTACCGCCGGCGCATAACCGGTGCCGTAGAGCCAGATGATCATGGGTCCCGATACGAGCCAGAGAAGGGGAATCAGCAGCGCACTGGCCGCGGTCAACAGCAGCACCCAGCGCAGGGCGAAACGGTACAGCCTCGCAGGATCGTGTACCGACCAGTTGTGCAGGTAGGGCAGGAAGTAGCGCTGCAGCACCGACGACGGCAGCAGATAGACCAGGAACAGCAGGCTCGCCGACACCGCGATATAGGCAGCGTCCCGGTCGTCGCTGACGAAGGCGACAATGGGAACCAGCAGGCGG
>DRKP01000059.1 GCA_011051715.1 Sedimenticola thiotaurini
GCGAGGCCGGCACTGAAATCGGTGAACTCGTTTTCGATATTGCCGCTGAACAGCCCCGCCTGCAGCGACATGCCGGCGATCTTGCCGCGGCCGTACAGGCCGACCACTTCTCCCGGCATGATCTGGTTGACCAGCAGGCCCCGCTCGAACGTGTAGTTCTTTTTCGAAGATGTGCTGCGTTCCATGCCGGTGAACAGGTAGTCCAGGCGGCCCAGGCTCAGGGAGAAACGGCTGGTCGGCGATGTCCACTTGATGAAACCCGTATAGAGGCCGTCATAGACCGGGTTGAATTCATCGTTGACGTGCATCTGCAGTTCCAGCAGAAAACCAGGGTGGACGAGGGCCTGGAAACCGAATATGACGCGCCGGTTCTCCCAGCCGCTGGTACCGCCTTGGTCCGCATCCACCGACCAGTACTGGCCATGGTAGCGGCCCACCAGCCGGAACGTTTCGATCCCCTGGTCGTCGTCGTCCTGATAGATTTCGGTGGCCGACCACATCTCCTCGAGCAGAGGAGGCGGCTGGTCGCCGGGAGGGGACTCCGCGCTGGCCCCTGCAGCGGTGAGCAGGAGGAGAGCGGCGAGAGGCCCCGAATGGAATCGGTTGGATCGCTTCACTGGTCTTCTCTACGGCGTTGCCCGGGCGAGGCCGTCAGCCAACCCATCAGGAATGCCATTGTAACGGGATTCGGCGCGGTTCCGTATCGCGCTGCCGGCAAGAGCCCCGGCATGGGGACCTCTATGAGCCTCGCCAGATGCCTGATCGCAGGAATCGCGGAAGCCATCGAGTGCAGGATGAATGGAATCGGCTGCGCGTCAGATGGAATTCGAAGAGGATCGCGGGGTCACGCCTTTGCGTCCTGTCGCACCTTGAAAAAGATGGCGTACAGTGTCGGGACCACCAGCAGGGTCAGGAAGGTGGCGAATCCCAGGCCGAACATGATGGTCACCGCCATGGAGACGAAGAAGGCATCCGTCATCAGCGGCAACATGCCGAGGATGGTGGTGCCGGCGGCCATGGAGACCGGAATCAGGCGGCTGACACCGGCGTCGATGATGGCCTGGAATGCCGCCTTGCCGGAGGCCTGCTGAACATCGATCTCGTCGATCAGGACGATGGCGTTCTTGATCAGCATTCCCGACAGGCTCATCAGGCCGAGCAGCGCCATGAAGCCGAATGGCTGGTTCAGCAGCAGCAGGCCCAGGGTCACACCGACTATCGCCAACGGTACTGTCAGCCAGATGATGAGGGTCTTGCGGATGGAGTTGAACAGGGCCAGAACGATCAGCACCATGATGCCGAAGAAGATGGGCATGGTCTTGTTCAGGGCATCCTTTGCGCCCCTGGAATCCTCCGCTTCGCCACCCCAGGCCATGAAGTAGCCGGGTTGACCGGCCAGCGGCAGTATGTCGTTCTCCTGCAGGGGAATGGTGGAGTCGTCGTACTCCCGGGCAGGGACGGACCTGCCGAGATATTGCTCGGTATCCACTTTCAGCTCCTGCTCGATGGCGGGCTTGATCCGCCTGAACAGTTCGCTGGGGAGGCCCTGGCGCGGGTCCAGGTGGATCTTGAGCATGTTTTCGCGATCACGACGCCAGATCACCGGATTCTCGAACCCCACCTTGAATTCGTCCACCACCTGGTCCACCGGGATCATCCGCTGGGCCGCAGGACTCCATACCTGGATCGCACCGAGGTTGTCCAGGTCCATGCGCTCGGACCTGGGGGAACGGGCGATGATGGGCAGCAGTTCGTCCCGCTCCCGGTAGACGCCCACCTTGCGTCCCTCCACCGCCGCCTGCAGTGCGGCCGCCAGTTCCGGCCGGTCCAGCCCGGCGCGCCTGGCCTGGGTCTCGGCCAGTTCGGGTTTCAATACCAGAACCTGGTTGCCCCACTCGTTGCGTGGGGTCTTGGAGTAGGCATCACTCTCCATGACCTCTTCCGCCCGCTTCGCCAGACCCCGGAGCGCCACCGGGTCGGGTCCCTGGAGACGCAGTTGTATCTTGCCGCCGGTGGAGGGACCGTTCACGAACATCCGCACGTTGACACCGGCCTGCGGTACCAGCTCCTCCAGCTGGGTCTGCAGTTCCCTGCCCAGGGCCGGAATGACCGTGTAGTCCTTCACATCGGCGATCGTCCGCGCAAAGTTGGAATTGGGCAGTTCGGGTGAATAGGTGAGCAGGAAGCGGGGGGAGCCTCCGCCGATCTGCGTGGTCACGGCAGTGATCTCCGGCCGTTTGAGCAGAAACTGCTCGACCTGCTCCAGCTGCTTCCGGGTGGCCTCGATGTCGGTCCCCTCGGCGAACCAGAAGTCGACGTAGAATTGTGGGCGGGTTGAATTGGGGAAGAAGGACTGCTTCACCGAACCGAAACCGATCAATGCCGCCGCAAACAGGATCAACGCCACGCCTGCAGTGATCCAGCGATGGCTGACGCAGCTGCGCAGCACCGATTTGTACAGTCGGTAGAAACCGCCACCATAGGGATCACCACCGTCGTCACCACTGCCCTTGCCACCCCCGGTCTTGAGAAAGGTCTTGCACAGCAGAGGGGTGCTGGTCACTGCCGTCACCCAACTGAGCAGCAGGGAGATGAGGATCACCAGAAACAGGCTGCGGGTGTACTCCCCGGTATTGTGCTTGGATGTACCGATGGCCGCAAAGGCGATAACCGCCACGATGGTGGCCCCCAGCAGGGGCAGGGCCGTCTGTCCCACCACCTCCTTGGCGGCACGCAGTGCATCCATGCCCCGTTCCATGCGCATCCGCATGCCATCCGTCACCACGATGGCATTGTCCACCAGCATGCCGAGGGCGATGACCAGCGCTCCCAGTGATATCCGCTCCAGGGTGATCCCGTACATGCTCATGAAGATGAAGGTACCGGAAACGGTGATGAACAGGATGGTGCCGATGATCAGGCCACTGCGCAGCCCCATGAAGGCGAGCAACACCACCACGACGATGGCGACCGCTTCGGCCAGGTTCACCAGAAAGCCGTTGATGGCCTTGGTCACCGCCTCGGACTGAAGCGAGATGACATTCCCCTCGATGCCGATGGGCAGTTGTTCCCGGAGTTCCCTGAAACGCTTCTTCAGCGCCTCGCCCATCACCACCACGTTGCCGCCGGAGACCGTGGAGATACCGATGCCGATAGCCGGCTGGCCGTTGTAGCGCAGGATGTTCTTTGGTGGATCCTGGTAGTCTCGGACGATATCGGCCACGTCCCGCAGGTAGACCAGCCGGTCGGAACCCTCTCCCAGGCCACGGATCAGCAGATCGCCGAACTCCTTCTCGGAGGTGAATTCGCCAGTTGGACTCAGGGGGATGCGCTCACCGCCGATAGTCAGGTTTCCCGCCGGTGCCACCACGTTTTTTGCCGACAGCGCGCTGTAGATCTGCTGCGGGGAGATGCCCAGCTGCGCCATCTTGTCCCGGCGCATCTCCACGTAGATGGCCTCGGGCTGCTGGCCATAGAGAATGATCCGTTTCACGTCCTGGACCTTGAGCAGCTCACGCTGCAGGAACTTTGCCACCTCGTAGAGTTCCTTGTAGCTGTAGCCGTCACTGGTCAGGGCCAGGTATACACCATAGGTATCTCCGAAGTCGTCATTGACCAGGGAAGGGCCGGCCCCGGGCGGCAGCTTGCTCTGGTTGTCGTTGACCTTGCGCCGCAACTCATCCCAGATCTGCGGCAGCTGGCTGGCGTCGGTGGTGCGTTTGATGTAGACGTGGACGACGGAGAGCTCGCGCGAGGAACGGGACTCCACATAGTCGAGCGGTCCAAGTTCCTGCACCGCCTTCTCGATCACGTTGCTGACCTCTTCCGCCACTTCCGCCGCCGATGCGCCGGGGTAGGGGGTGTAGATCATCGCCTCCTTGATGGTGAACTCCGGGTCCTCCAGCCGCGGCAGCCCCTGGAAGGCAAAGATGCCGGCGACGGCGACCACCACCGTCATCACCCAGGTGATGACGCTGTGCCTGATGCTCCACTCCGCGATGTTCATCAGAAGCGGATCTCCTGCACCGGTTTGACCACCATGCCCTGCTTCAGGGAATGCACCCCGGCGACCGCAATCAGTTCGCCCGGTTCGACGCCACTGCTGACCAGCACTTTGCCGTCCTTGGAACCGGAGATCTCCACCTTCCGCCGGGAAACGGCATGGGTATCCGGATCGATCACCCACAGCCACCGCCCGCCATCATCCTCCAGCAGGGCGCTGGCAGGGATAGTGAACTGCGGCCGGCCACCCGCCGTTCCGGGGGTGAAGAGGACCTTCGCCGTCATCCCCGGCAGGATATTGGCGTCACCCTTCTCCGGCAGGGCGAGGATCACCCGGTAGGTGAGCGTCTTGGGATCGGCCCTGGTCGCGTATTCCTTGATCGACACCGGAAGCTCCAGCCCCGGCAGGGCGCTGAAGGTGGCCACCATCTTCATCTCCCGGTCCGGCTGCTCCCCGATCACCACGTCCTCCGGCAGGTCCACCACCACCTCAAGCTGTCTCGTATCCTGCAGGCTCAGAACGGGCTGCTTGGCGGTCACCTCGGTGTAGTTCTCCACGAAACGCCGGGCGACCACGCCTTCGAAAGGGGCGCGGAGATAGGTGTCCTCCAGCCGCTTCCTGGCCCGTTCCAGGCTGGCCTCGGTCACTTCCTTCTTCGCCACCGTCCTGTCATAGTCTGCCCGGGATACGAAGCCCTTTTTCACCAGTTCCCCGAAACGTCGGTAGTCGGCCAGGGCATCGTCGTATTCGGCCTTGGCCGAGTTCACCGCCATCTGGTAGTTCGTGGGATCGATCCGGGCAAGCAGCGCCCCCTTGGCCACCCGCTCACCCTCCCTGGCGGGAAGTTCGATGATCCGGCCGGGCACGTTGAACGCGAGGTCCACCCGCTTGGCCGCCCGAACCGTGCCGGGAAAGCTGCGCTCCACCCCGACGGTGCGGGGCAGCAACAGGGATTTGACCGGACGCACGACCGGTTTGGCCGGTTCCTCCTGCCCGGCGGGTCCGCTGCAACCCGCCACCAGGATGGAGAGGCCCAGGAGCAGCGCCCGCTGGAGAACTCTCCGAGCGCTTCCGGCACCGCCCCGGCGGTGGGCGGAAGCAGACGGGGACCGATCCATATCAGGACTCATCGGCCGATCCCTTCTGCAGGGGCTGGATCGCCATCCCTTCCCGCAACCGGTTTACCGCCTGAACGACCAGGGTATCGCCCTGTTTCAGGCCCTCCATGATCTCGATTTCATCGGTACCGGTCAGCCGGCCGAGCCGTACCTTGCGTTTGTGCACGCGCCGTTCGCCATCGACCACCCAGACCAGCGGGTCGGGGGTGACCTCGGCAAACACCGCCGACACGGGCACGATGAAGGGTGCCCGCCCTTCGCCCGGCACATGGTCGCTGCGAACCACCACGGTGGCGGTCATGCCGGGGAACAGGTTGAGTCCGTCCGGTCGCTTCATCACGGTGACGTAGCGGTAGGCACCGGTCTTGGGATCGGCCTGGGTCGCATACTCCTTCACGGTGAGGGGAAACTCCCGTCCCGGAAAGGCATCGAAGCGCGCCATCAGCTGCACCGGGCCTCCCTCCTTCTTTCGGGCAACGTACAGCTCCGGCACATCGACGACGATCTCCAGCTCATCCACCTGTTCCAGGGTCACCACAGGCTGCTTGGCCTTCACCTCGGTGAAGTTCTCCACGATACGTTTGGCGATCAATCCGGAGAAGGGCGCGGTCAGGCGGGTATCCTCCGTCAGTTTTCGGGCCGTGGCCACTCGCGCAGAAGCCACTTCACGAGAGGCCTTCAGCTGGTCGTATTCCGCCTGGGAGATGTCGCCGCTCTTGAGCAGCTTTACTGCACGCTTGTAGTTGGCCTCGGCCTTGTTGAATTCCGCCAGCGCAGCCTTCAGCCTGCTTTGGTAGGTCGTGTCGTCCAACCGGGCCAGCAGCGCGCCCTTCTCGACCGGCGCCCCTTCCACCGCCGACAGCTCCACGATCCTCCCCGGTACGTTGAACGACAGGTCGACACGCCTGGCGGCCCTGACCTGGCCGGAGAAACTTCGCTGTGAAC
The DNA here is from genome assembly GCA_011051715.1 of Sedimenticola thiotaurini. Classification (GTDB taxonomy): domain Bacteria; phylum Pseudomonadota; class Gammaproteobacteria; order Chromatiales; family Chromatiaceae; genus HyVt-443. Next base: position 6,067 of record DRKP01000059.1, read on the forward strand.
CGGTTGCCGGTGCCTTCAGGACCAGGACCTCCACCCGCTTTGTAGCCGTCGGGGGAGGTGGCGGAGCCTCGCTGCCACAGCCCGACAGTGCCAGCAACAGGATGCCAACTACAGCATGACGGATACCATCTCGGATGCAGGTCATGGTGAATCGGGATCCCTCCCAGCGGGGTGTCTGAGTGTGGAGGCTGCTCGAAGATGCCTGATTGTACTCGGGGGTCTGTGACGCTGCAAACCGGGGGAGTGAGGGTCGGATGCGGGGCGGGGCGACACGGATTACGGCCGACCCGTGCCGCCACAGATGCCCCCGCTGTTGGTCGATGCGCGCTTCGGTCCCCGTCTGCAACGGCCCTCCGGAACGCGTCGGCGGGTAATTTTCAGCGCCTGTTCCGGTAAGATGGGTGCCCCGGTCGATCACCGGGACCCTGGCTCTGCCACCAGGTTCCCGCCGGCCCGGGCAGAATCCGGAGAATCGCACCCACCCTGTCATGAAGCGGCTGCAACAACCCCTGCACTGGTTTTCCGAGCGCCTCGAGGCGACCAGGCTGCACCTGGCACGTCCGGATGCCCTGTTGCAACTGGCGGTATTGGCCCTGCTCACCGGCCTGCTGGCGGGCGCCATCATCGTGCTGTTCCGGTTCTCGGTGGAGCATGTCCAGGAATGGCTCCTGCCCGGTACCGGGCCGGACAACTTCGAGGGCCTCTCCTATACCGGACGGCTGCTGTTTCCCGTCACCGGTGCCCTGCTGCTGGCGCTCATGTTCCGCTGGTTCGCCAGGGGGCTCTATGTGCTCGGAGTGGCGCGGGTGCTGGAGCGCATGGCCTATCACCAGGGGCGGCTCACCTTTCATGGCTTCCTGCTGCAGTTCTTCGGCGTCGCCATCGCCCTGGTGAGCGGCCATTCGGTGGGCAGGGAGGGGGCGCACATCTTTCTCGGTGCCTGTACCGGCAGCCTGCTGGGTCAGAAACTGGAACTGCCCAACAACGCCATCCGCACCCTGGTGGGATGCGGCACCGCCGCCGGCATCGCGGCGTCCTTCAACACCCCCCTGGCCGGTGTCGTCTTCTCCCTGGAGGTGGTGATGATGGACTACCAGCTGGCCAGCTTCATTCCGGTGATCATCGCGGCGGTCAGCGCCACGGTGGTCTCCAACGCAGTGCTCGGCGATGCCGCCGTCTTTTCCGTTCCCCCCCTGCACCTGGGCAGCCTGGCGGAGATGCCGCTGGTGTTCCTGCTGGGCCTGATCAGCGGCGGCGTGGCGGCCGCGTTCATCCAGATGGTCCAGACCATTGCCAGCCGTACCCGCAACTGGCCCATCGAACTGCAGATGGGGGTGGCCGGCGTGGCCGTGGCGCTGCTCGGGGTCGGCCTGCCGCAGGTGATGGGGATCGGCTACGACACCATCAACCTCACCCTGCTGGGCGCCTATACCTCCGGTATCCTGCTCCTCATGGCCGTGGTGAAACTGCTGGCCACCTCGGTCTGTTCGGCGCTCAATGTGCCCGGTGGCATGATCGGCCCCGCCTTCTTCATCGGCGCCACCCTGGGCGGTGGGTTTGGCCATCTTCTCGATCAGTGGTTTCCGGCGCTGCACATCCAGCCCGGCGTCTATGCCATGCTCGGCATGAGCGCACTGATGGCCGGCAGCCTGCAGGCGCCCCTGGCGGCGCTCACCGCCCTGCTCGAGCTGACCGACAACCCGGGTATCATCATGCCCGGCATGCTGGTGGTGGTGGTGGCGGGGATCACCGCCAGTGAACTGTTCCGCAAGGAGTCGCTGTTCATCACCATGCTCAAGGCCAAGGGCCTGGACTACAGCCAGAGCCCGGTGATGATGGCGCTGCGGCGCATCGGCGTGGCCAGTGTCATGGATCGCAGCTTCGTCCAGTCACCGCGGCAGATCGACCGCGACCAGGCACGCCGGCTGCTGGAGGGAAAACCCCGCTGGATATTGATCACCGAGGAGCGGGAGCCCCGGGCGATCCTCGCCGCGGTCGATCTCGCCGCCTGGCTGGAGGAGCAGGACGACATCGCCGAAGAGGAGGACGAAGCCGCTATCGACCTGATGAAGATACCCGGCCACCGGCTGCAGCTGGCCCCGGCCCACCTGCACGAGACCCTGCAGGAGGCATTGGAGACGCTGCAGAAAGGGGAGGGGGAGGCCCTCTACGTTCGGCGCATGACCGCTCCCGGGTTCTGGCGTATCTATGGCATTCTGCTGCGGGAACAGATCGAATCGGCCTACCGGTGAGGGCAAGGCCGTGGGATCGGTCCATCGCGGGACGGCGGCTCTCTCCGGGCGGCCGCCGTTGCCCCCCGCTGCCGCCCGGCCACTGTCGCAGGGGAACAGTCGTTGACTGATGAGGAGTGGATGACCCGGGCCCTCGGCCTGGCGCGCCGGGCCGAAGGGGCGGGGGAGGTGCCGGTGGGTGCCCTGCTGGTGCGCAACGGGGAGGTCATCGGTGAGGGCTGGAACTGCCCCATCGGCCAACACGATCCCAGCGCCCATGCCGAGATCATGGCCCTGCGCGATGCCGCGCGGCGGGAGCGGAACTACCGGCTGCCGGGATCCACCCTCTATGTCACCCTGGAGCCCTGTCCCATGTGCGCCGGCGCCATCGTCCACGCGCGGGTGGAGCGGGTGGTGTTCGGCGCCTTCGACCCGAAGGGGGGGGCGGCCGGGTCGGTGTTCGACCTGCTGCCGTCGGATGCCCGCTTCAACCACCGGGTGGTGGTGGACGGCGGCGTGCTGGCCACGGCCTGCGGTGAGCTGCTGCGGGCCTTCTTCAGGAGCCGGCGCAGGGGTGCCTCATAGGGCGGCGGGGGCCCGCGGCAGCGGCAGCTGTTCCGGTTCCCGTACCGCCTCGAGCCGCTGCTGCTGATCCCACTGCAGCAACTCGTAATAGCTGCGGATGTTGTCCACGTAGGTGACCGGCTCCCGTCCCCGGGCGAAACCGCGTTTGACCGTCTTGAAGAAGCGCTCCTTGGCCAGCAGTGGCAGAAAGCGCTTTACGTCGGACCACTTGTCCGGATCCGCGCCGCCACGCTGGGTCAGGATGCGGGCGTCCTCCAGGTGACCGAAGCCGATGTTGTAACCGGCCAGGGCCAGCCACAGCCGGTCCGGCTCCTGGATCCTTGCCGGGATCTTCTTCTCCATCCGCCGCAGGTAACGGGCGCCGCCGAGGATGCTCTGGCGCGGGTCGCTGCGATCCTTCACGCCCATCTGGATCGCCGTATCCCGGGTCAGCATCATGATGCCGCGGACCCCGGTCGGGGAGACGGCCTTGGGATCCCAGTGGGACTCCTGGTAGCCGATCGCCGCCAGCAGACGCCAGTCGATTCCGGTCTGCTCCGCCGCTTCCTGGAAGTGGGGTACAAGCGCCGGCAGGCGGCTGTTGATATGACGGCGGAAGGTGCGGGTGTCGACGAAATTGAGCTGCTCCACGTGGCCGTAGTAGCGCTCGATCAGCTGGGCCAGGGTACCGTCGTTCCGGAGGCGCTGGATGAAGCGGGAGGCGGCCTCGTAGAGACTGGAGTCCTCGGCATGGGGAAAGGCCCAGGCCAGCGGCATAGGCTCACTGACGTCGAATGCCACCCGGATCTCCGGATGGAAGCGGCGGAACAGGATCACCTCGTTGGAGTCGGCGATGGTATAGTCGATCAGCTGTTCCCACACCAGGGTCAGCAGCTCCTGAGTGTCCAGCTCGGGATTGGCGTTCCATTCCAGCTCCGGTTCCTCCTGCCGCAGCCGCTTCAGGATCTCCTCCTGGCTGCTGCCGGCCGCCACCTCGAGGATGCCCTCGCCGGCCTCCCGGATCGTTTTCGGCCGCGGGCTGCCGCTGCGGTAGACCAGCTGCTGGGTGATCTCCTGATAGGGCGGAGTGAACTTCACCCGCAGGCGCAGACGATCGGTGACGGCGATGGCCGCGGCGGCGAAATCCGCCTCGCCGCGTATCACCATCGGCAGCAGGTCACCGGGCTGTTCCGGGGTCAGGAAGCGCACCTTCACTCCGAGTTCATGGGCGAAGCGCGATGCCAGTTCGTATTCCAGGCCGTCGGGACCGTTCAGTCCCTCGTAGTAGGCGGCGAGGCTGTCGCGGGTGGCGACGGTCAGCTCCCCCCGCTCCCTGATCTGGTCGATCAACGGCTTCGGGATGCTGCAGCCCGGCAACAGCAGGGGCAGGAGCAGCACCATTGTATACAGGAACCGGGCGCTGGAAAGCGGAGGTCTCATCGATACGGATGTCACCCTGGCGGATGCGGAGCCGGGCCTCGACCCTTCCCGGAACCGTCACCATCCCCAACAGTGGAACTGGCAATTGAAGTGATGCAGAATACCACCCTTCGCGGTGGACCGCAGGTCTGTCGCGGACTCGCACCAGAACACGGAGAGGTGCCGGAGCTGGCCGAACGGGCTTGACTCGAAATCAAGTGATCCCTCACGGGATCCGTGGGTTCGAATCCCACCCTCTCCGCCATTGAACAAAAGGCCCCGGCAGGGGCCTTTTGCACTTCAGGAACGGGGGTGGGGTTCGAACCCAGGGTTTCAAAACAGCGGGTTCGACCGCGGAGCAGGGGCGACCGGCGGGATACCGAAAGCGGTGGTCACCGCGATGCGGCGGCTGATACCGGGAGCTGAACATGGCGAACACATCCAGAGTCATCCTGAACGGCAAGGGTGCCGCCAACGACGCGGTTCGGGCCGCCGTCGGCGCTCTTCGCAAACGCGGCCACTCGATCGGTGTCCGGGTGACCTGGGAGGGGGGTGACGCCGCCCGGCTGGCGCGGGAGGCGCTCCGGGAAGGTGTCGACCGGCTGGTCGGGCCGGAGGGTACGGAGGAGGGCGCGGTGATCGTCCTGGCCGTGGGCAACGGCTGCCAGGCGGGCGGGAGGGTGCCGATCACCCCGGCCGCGGAACTGGACGACGGCCTGCTGGACCTGATCCTGGTGCGCGATTTCCCCGCTGCCGAATTCGGCCGGGTGCTGGCGGAGTTGCAGGATCTCCGGAACCCGGACAACCGCTTCGTCTACTATCTGCAGCTGGCCGCCTTCCGGCTCGAGGGCGACCGGGAACTGCCGATCAATCTCGATGGTGAGCCGTACCACTGGAAAGAGATCGACTTCCAGTGCCTGCCCGGGGCACTGCGGGCCGTCCTGCCCCGAGCATGCCCGCTGGTGTCGACGGCGCAGTCCTGACGGGGGCATTCCCCCCTGCCCGGCACGTTCGTTCCATTACTCATCGTCCCGGTTTGCCGTTCTGTCGATGTCGGCCCTGTTTCCCACGCAACAGGAATGCCATCCCCACTCCCGCCCCGAGCAGAAACAGCCACAGGACCGGCGGCTCGGGGATGGGCGTCTCCCCCCGCACATGGGTGGCCGCATCGGCGACGAAACCGAGACGCTGGTTACCCTGATATGTCCCGTTGAGCCTGATGGTCCCGGAGATGTCCCTGGACCACGAGCCGGGGACATCCAGGCTCTCACTCACTACTTCACTCTTGGTGAGTATCGGCGGCAAGTCCGGCTCCCGGGTGTCATCGGATTCGTCAACCAGCTTCGGCACCCACCACAGCGGGTCGTCCTCGGGCACCTCCCAATCCGCTGCCAGGGGAATCATGTAGAAATCGAACTCGCTGAAGCCAAAGGCGTAGTCGTTTTTCTCTGTGGTCGACATATCGAGATGGATCGAGTAATCCAACGATACGGAGATCGTGTAGAAGCCGTCGTCCTCCAGGGGAGGGAGTGTCACGATACCCGACCGCACCACGCGTCCGCCCGCAATACCGGCGACGTTCCTGCCCGATACGGTGACATGTCCCTCCGTTCTGAGGAGATCCGGCGTGCCGCTGCCCCTGCCCCTGACCGCCTGTGCCGGGATCGGGGCATCCACCGACACCGAACCCCAGCTGTCGGTCAGGGCAGGATTGTCGACACCGGGTGGTGGCGCGGTCTGTGGATCACCGGCCGGGTTCGACCAGTACTTCGCCGAGGCCCAGGCGCCGGTATGGTATTCACTCCAGGGGTATTCAGACGAGTAGCGGACAGTGAAGGTATCCCACTTCAATTCGGTCCAGCCATTGACGGTGACGGTTCCCGCGTGGGTCGCTGACACAGCGGAGACGAAAACGGCGCCGGCCAGGCCGATCCGTGAACAGAGTGCTCGAAATGCCATCACGATTCCCCGGATTGCAGCGTTCGCAGCGGGCAGGGTCGAATCGATCCACCGGAGTGAACGGTTCGGGAACGAATCTTCCATCTCCCCTCTTAAACTCATGTATAGCATGGTTGCCGGAGGAATTCATGGACGTTCCCCGGGCCTCCGGGAGGAGGTTTCGGGGTATCGGCCATCCTGAGTCCGGGAAGGTCGACTCCCTCCTTTGCCGTTGCGACAGCGGTAGAAGGGGAAATATCCGGTTGTCGGACTGGTGAGTTAATATTGACCGAGCCTATCCGACAGGACACAAGACGACCATGAACGAAACCCTCGATTCCCTGCTGACCCTGCTCCACCAGCAGCCGGTGCTGACCCTGTTCCTGGTCATCGGCGGCGGTTACCTGATCGGGGATATCCGCCTGGGCAGCTTTTCCTTCGGGCCGGTGGCCGGGGTCCTGTTCATCGCCCTGTTTTTCGGCCGCTTCGGCTTCGAGATCTCTCCCGGCGCCCAGGCGGTGGGATTCGCCCTGTTCATCTTCTCCGTCGGCTACCAGGCGGGCCCCCGTTTCTTCGACGTGCTCCGGACCGACGGCCTGAGGTATTTCCTGCTCGCCCTGGTGATCGCGGGGAGCGGCTTCCTGGTCGCCGTCGTCGCGGCCTGGCTGCTGGGGCTGGAACCCGGCATGTCGGCGGGCCTGCTCGCCGGTGGCCTGACCAGCTCGCCGACCCTGGCGGCGGCGCAGGAGGCGATCCGGTCGGGCCAGGTGCTGCCGCCGGAGGGGATCGATGCCGACGGGATGATCGGCAACGTCGCCACCGGCTACGCCATCACCTATATCTTCGGGCTGGCGGGATTGATCACCATCATCAAGCTGCTGCCCCAGCTCCTCGGCATCGATCTGAAAAAGGAGGCGAAGGCGCTGGAGCAGGCGGACGCGGCGGCAGCCCCCTCGCCCGGGGACTTCGCCCTGCGCGTCTACCGCATCACCAACCCGGAGGCGATCGGGGTCACCTTCGCCGAACTGGAGCGGCGCTACTGGGACCGGCGGTCGGTGGTCCGGGTGCGACGGGATGGCCAGCTGATCGAGCCGGCCGCCGACGACCGGGTCCGGGAGGGGGACGAACTGATCCTGCTGGCGCCGATCCGCTTTTTCACCGAGACCATCTCCCGCCTGGGCGAGGAGCTGGCGCCGGAGCAGGGGCTCTCGTCGTCGATCCAGACCGCCCAGATCGTGGTGATCAATCCCGAGGTGATCGGGCAGACCCTGCAGGAGCTCGATATCGCCAACCGCTACGGGGTGCTGGTCACCGGCATCCGGCGCATGCGCATCCCGGTACCGCTCGATGTCGCCGTGCGCCTGGCCAGGGGGGACATCGTGACTGTGGTCGGTCCCGCCGAGACCATCGATCTGCTCGGCGACCTGCTGGGACACGTGGAACGGGACGTGGCCGAGACCGATATGGTCACCTTCGCCTTCGGCATCGCGGTCGGGGTCCTCATCGGCCTGGTCAGCATCCCGGTGGGACAGCTCTCCATCGGCCTCGGCTCCGCCGGCGGGCTGCTCGCCTCGGGACTGATCATCGGCTACCTGCGCAGCGTCTACCCGGTCTTCGGCCGCATGCCGGAGGGCGCCCGCTGGATCCTGATGGAGTTCGGCCTGCTGCTGTTCATGGCCGGCGTCGGCCTGCGCGCCGGTACCGACATCCTCGAGACGCTGGCCCGGACCGGGCCGGTGCTGATTCTGGCCGGCATCGCGGTGACGGTGATCCCGGTATTGACCGGCTACCTGTTCGGGCGGCGGGTGTTGAAGATCCCGCCGGTACTGCTGCTGGGCGGGATCACCGGCTCCATGACCAGCGGCGCCTCGCTCAGCGTGGTCACCTCCGCCGCCGCCAGCCCGGTGCCGTCGCTCGGCTATACCGGCGCCTACGCCTTCGCCAACGTGATGCTGACCATCGCCGGCAGCGTCATCCTGTTCTTCTGAACCCTCGGGGCCACCGCGGCCACCTCACGCCTCGTCGCCACCGCCCCACCGGCGCCGGTCGATGACATCGCCGGTCACCGGCGCGGTGAAGGGGAGGGCCACCGGCCCCGGAATGAGGCAGGGGGATCCGCCCGGATAATCTTTGCAGCCGACTACCCCTGAAATCCGGCGATGCGCCGGCTGCGCAGAGGCAGTGGCGGATCGCCGGGTCACCGGGATCACGGGGATTCTACTCCAGGGGAGGAAGCGTTGTTCGAATCTCTGTGTACTCTGTGTCTCTGTGGTTCACTAAGCCGTCGACAGGCTGAATGAACCACAGCGACAAGGAGATCGTCCGGCCGCCTACGGGGCCGGACCGAGCCCGGGCAGGGCGCCGAGCATGCCGTCGCCGGTGATGGTGCGCAGCTCGTCCAGCAGCCGCTGCGGATCCTCCTGGTAGCGACGGGAGAAGTGGAACGGGATCAGCTGGGAGACGCCGGCGGCGACCGCGATCGCGCCGGTCGCGCCGGTGGTGAGGTGGCCGTTCTTCCGGGCATGTCCGGCGTCGGCCTCGCTGAACGGCGCCTCGCAGAACAGGGTGTGGGCGTTGTGCGCCAGTGCCTGCAGCCGCCGCCGGTTGTCGGCGCTGTCGATCAGGTCGGTGGCGTAGACCAGTTTCCGGCCCGGCGTCACCATGGTCAGCTCGTCACCCAGTTCGCCCACCCGTCGCTGGCTGCCGTCGGGGAGTTCCAGCAGCCTGTCCCGTTCCCCCGCCAGCAGGAGCTGCTTGAGCCGGGTGAGCCAGGGACCGGGCTCGAGGTGGCGGGCCCGCAGCCGGTCCCGGCGCACGTGGATGGTCGCCGCCAGCTCCAGGGCGAACGCCAGCACCGGGGTGTGATGATCCAGCTCCACCGCACGTACCCGGAAACCCGGCTCCTTGAGCAGGACCCCGTCCGTCACCGCCACCCGACCCAGTTCCCGGCGGCCCGGGATTCCGGCCTGGAGTCCCGTCCACACCAGCCCGTCGCCGTGGAGTTCGGCCACCTCGAACGCCGGACCGCTGTCACCGATGCGGTCCCACAGGAAGCTGTCGATGAAGTGGGCGACATGACCGGCGAGTCCGGGCGGACCGTAGAGCCGGCAGGGCGGGAAGCGGCCCAGTCGTGACCGCAGCAGCCACTGGAAGCCACCCAGGTGATCCATGTGGGCATGGCTGATGAAGACGTCGCTGACCTGGTGGGCCAGCCGGGCCGAGAGCCGGCCGCTGGCACCCAGGTCGAACAGCAGGCTGCGGCCCAGATGGCGCAGGCGCAGGTGCAGCAGGGGGTCGCCGAACAGGCCGTTGACCAGCTCGAAGTCGACCGCCCCGACCCGGCCGTCGACCGGTGCCTCCGCTGCCGGTGGTGCCGCCACCGCCGGGATGCCGCGGCGGTGGTCGGGCAGGGGGGCGAAGGGCGGCGCCGTCTGCAGCAGGCCGTGGCTGCCGCGGGCCGCGTCCCGCACCAGCAGGGTGTCCGCCGTGATCCGCCCGACCGGTGCCGTCAGGGTCAACACCCCCTCCTCCAGGTGCCGCACCTCGGCCAGGGTCAGGCAGCGGCCGTCCCGCAGCAGGGCGACCTGACGGCCGCGCCAGGCGGGCGCCACGTCCACCGGTGGCGGGGTGCCAATCAGCCGGAGGCGGTCCAGCGGCAGTCGCAGGCGCTGGCCCGCCCCGAGGTAGCGGTCCCAGCGTCCGGTCCGCTCCCGCGCGCGCAGGGGACGGCCCGGACGGCGGGCGCCGGCGGCGGCTGGCAGCAGGAACACCGGGCAGGGCAGGGCAGCGAGCTCGTCGGCCAGGGGCGGCGGACCGCGGTCGATGGCGATCACGGCCTCGACAGCGGCCGCCCGGACCAGCCCCTGCAGCAGCTCCCTGCCGGCCACGCCGCGCACCACGCCCGGACTGTCGAGCAGCACCACCCCCTCGCCGGGCTCCGGCGCGAGGCCGGCCACCTCCAGCACCAGCGGCAGGCGGAAGCGGCCGGCGTCGAGGGTGCACAGGGGGGACTGCTGCAGCACCTCCCACTCCGTCCCGCTCCAGCGGGCGAGGGAGACGGTGCCGGGAATACCGAAGGCGGGGTTGCCGGGATCGGCGCCGATACAGTGACAGGGCAGGTCGCGTCCGGCCAGCTCCCGGGCCAGTGTCGCCGTCAGGGTGGACTTGCCGCTGCCCGGCGGGCCGAACAGCAGGATCCGTCGTCCGGACCGCAGCACGAGGTCGAGGATTCCCCCGGCGTCTGCCGGAAGCCGGCTCCAGCGCGGCGGGGCGGCCGTCACCACATCAGATCGTCGGGTACCTTGAACTCGGCGTAGGGGTCATCGCCGTCCGGCTCCGACTCCGGTTCGTGGTGGCGGATCACCCGCTCCGGGTCACGGGCGGCGATCTTCTCCGCCACCGCCATGGCCACCGGTTCGTAGTGGTCGTCGAGCCGGACGATGGCCAGCCGGCCGTCGGCCAGCTGCCGCCGGACGGCGTCGCTCACGTGGATCTGCTTCACCCGCTTTCCATCGACAAAGGCGTAGGCGATCCCGCCGCGCCAGTCGTCGAGCCGGTTGCTCTCCACCAGCTGCCGGATCTGGGTCGCCAGGGCCTTGCGGGCGGCGGCCTCCTGCCGCTGCCGGTTCAACTCCCGGTCGCGTTCGATCTGCCGGGCCCGTTGCCGCTCCGCCTCGAGCCGGACCCGGTCGGGCTCCGTCGCCTGACCCTTGCGCGCCCGCCGCTGCTTGCGGCGCTGCTCCTGCTGCACCTTGCGGCTCTTGCCGCTGTCGACCAGGCCGGCCTTCAACAGCTGTTCCTGAAGTGAGTTGCCCATGCTGGCTCCGCTGCCGGAAGAATGGGCCAAGGGTACGCAAGCCGTCGCCGAAAGCAACCCCGCCGTGGGGGATTGATGCATATCAGGAAAACCGGAACCAGCGACGGGGGCCGCGCCTGCGGACGCCGGAGCGGTGCTAGTATCAATGGGGTGCGCGGCCGCGGGTGGAGTGGCCGGGCGGTTATCGGTCACATATCGGCAGTCGCATGCCGCCCCGCTGCAGCGGCGGGTGCCTGGGGGAACGGGAGCGGTCCGGCGGGATGGAGACACTGACCACATTCTACGCATCGCTCGACCTGGCTTCGGTCAACTGGGAGCTGGTGCTGCGTATTGCGCTGCAGATCCTGCTGCTGGCGTCGTCCGCCGTCTTCTCCGGCTCCGAGACCGCCCTGTTCTCGCTCAGCCGCATCGATCTGCAGAAGTTGCGCCATTCCCGCAGCAAGGAGTCCGAGAGCATCCATGCCATGCTCGACGAGCCGCGCCGGCTGATCATCTCCATCCTCTGCGGCAACGAACTGGTCAACATCGCCTCGGCGGCCAACATGGCCGGCATCCTGCTGATGTTCTTCAGCGAGGACGAGGTGGGCTGGGTCAACGTGCTCATCATGGTGCCGCTGCTGCTGCTGTTCGGCGAGGTGACGCCGAAGACGGTGGCGGTCAGTTTCCCGATCAAGTTCTCCACCCGCGTCACCGCCCGCTTCCTGCCGCGCTGGATCGCCCTGATCACGCCCCTGCGCGAGGCGGTGCGGCTGGTGTCCGACCGCATCACCACCCTGATCGTGGGCGAGCAGGTGGACCGGGAGAACATCCTGCAGCCGGACGAACTGCGCACCCTGCTGGAGGAGGGCGAGGAGAGCGGCATCATCGACGCCACCGAACGGGTGCTGATCGACAACGTGCTGGAGGCGGCGGAGACCGACATCTCCCGCATCATGACGCCGGGTCCGCGCATCTGTTTCCTGGACGGCGACATGCCGGTGCCGGAGCTGATCGACACCTTTCGCAGGTACCGCCATCCGCGCATCCCGGTCTACCGCGGCCACTGGGACAACGTGATCGGTTTCCTGCACTCGGAGGACGTGCTCAAGCTGGTGCGCAGCGGCGGCGACCTGGAGCAGGTGAGCCTGGAGAGCATCCTCAAGCCGGCCCACTTCGTACCGCCGACCAAGAAGGTGGACGAGATGTTCGACTACTTCCAGCGCCACAACACCCGCGTCGCCATCATCCTGGGCGAGTATGGCGAGGTGCTCGGGATCGTCACCATGAAGGATGTGCTCACCTTCATCTTCGGCGAGATCTCCGGAAAGATGGCGGGCCAGGAGTACTACAAGGAGGACGACGAGAACAGCTATATCGTCCCCGGCGACATGCGCCTGACCGATTTCTACAACCTCACCAATTTCGACATCGAGGACAACGTGATGAGCACCATCGGCGGCGTCGCCTTCCGCCTGTTCGACAAGCTGCCGAAGGCGGGCGACACGGTGGTCCACGAGGGCTACGAGTTCACCGCCATCGAGGTGAAGGGGCTGCGCATCAGCAAGGTGCGGGTACGCCGGCTGGCGGCCAACCAGGCCCCGGTGGAGGAGGAAGGGGAGAGCGGGGAGACGGCGGGCTGCAGCGCCTGTGCGGCGGAAGAGGACGCAGAACCGGCGGCGCCACCGGAACAGGCGGAGGCGCGGGAACCGGCCGACGCGGAGCCCCGGGAACGGCGGAGGGAGGCGTGAGCATGGACTGGGTGGTGGAGCTGTTCGTCATTCTCTTCTTCCTGCTGCTGAAGGGGTTCTTCTCCGGTTCGGAGATCGCCATGGTCAACTCCGACAAGCTGAAGCTGCGCCACCAGGCCAAGCTCGGCAACCGCGGTGCCGCCCTGGTGCTGAAACTGTTCCGCTCGCCGGACGTGATCCTCGGCACCACCCTGGTCGGCACCAACATCGCCACCGTCACCGTCTCCACCCTGGGGGCGCTGCTGTTCATCGAACAGTTCGGCGACGTCGGCGACCTGCTGTCGGTGATCGTGATGACGCCGGTGCTGCTGATCCTCGGCGAGGTGGTGCCGAAGAGCGTGTTCCAGCAGAAGGCGGACGACATCGTCAGCAGGCTGATCTACGCCCTGCGCTTCTTCTCCTACCTGTTCTACCCGGTGATCTTCGTGTTCAGCCGGGTCGCACGGCTGGTCACCCGCATCGTCGGTGGCGGCACGGTGCCGCAGAACATGTTCATCACCCGGGAGGAGCTGCGGGTGCTGCTGGACCTGTCCGAGTCCACCTCCGATCCGACCCGCATCGACAAGAAGCGCATCCGCCGCATCATCCGTTTCGCCGACACCACCGTCGGTGAGGCGATGATTCCGCTGGCCGACGTGGTTGGCTTCAACGAGACCCGCAACATGAAGGAGGCGGTGCGCATCGTGATGAAGCACGGCTACAACCGGCTGCCGGTGTACCGCGGCAACATCACCAACGTGAAGGGTATCCTCACCCTCAGCACCTGGGACCTGATGGATCCGCAGCTGGAGGAGCGCTCGTTCAGCGACTACGTCAGCCCGGCCCTCTACCTGTCGCCGAAACAGACCATCGACCGCGCCCTGCCGCAGCTGCAGGCGCGCGAGGACCACATGGCCATCGTGGTGGACGAGTTCGGCTCCGCCATCGGCATCCTGACCATGGAGGACGTGTTCGAGGAGGTGGTGGGCGAGATCGACGTCGGCTACGACTTCGACGAATACCATCCCAAGCGCCGCGTCTACATCGAGCACGAGAGCGACAGCTCCCACCTGATGAGCGGCCGGACGCCGATCTCCGAGGTCAACGACATCCTGCATGTCCAGTTCCCGGTCACCGAGGCCCACACCATCGGCGGCCTGATCATCAGCCGCCTGCGCCGGCTGCCGAAGGAGGGGGACGCGATCGAGGAGGAGGGCTACCGCATGGAGGTGCTGGAGGCAGATGCCCGCTCGGTGGTGAAGGTGCGGGTGGAGCGGCTGTAGGGGCGGTCCGTCAGGTGAAGGAGAGCAGGGCGGCGGCCAGCCGCCGCGGATCGTAGACGGCGGTGTTGCCGCGGTCGATCAGTTCGGTATCGATCACCTGCACGCCCTCCGCCCGCAGCCGTTTCAGTGCCGTCGACCCGGCGTAGTCGCCACGGCCACGATCCAGCAGCACGAAGTTGAGCAGCCGCCCGGTCGGACAGTCCTGCCCGGCGTCCCGGCGCAGCTGCGCCAGCAGCCGTCCGGCGGCCTGCTCCAGGTCCAGCCCCAGCTGCTCCGGATCCGTCCCGAGATTGGGCACCCAGACCTTGGGGTTCAGGTTTGCCGCCACCGCCCGGCCCACGCCCCGGGGCAGCAGGTTGGCGAGCAGGCTGGAATGGAAGCTGCCGGGAGGGAAGCAGATCAGGTCCGCCCGTTCGATCAGTTTCCGGTTCTTCTTGCGGATGGTGGATTGTGCCGGCACATAGCGGTCCAGCCGCGCCGACAGGTAGAGACGCTCGATCGGCGAGGTGAGGGCGGCCACCTCCTTGCCGGTGAGGCGGTGCTGGCCGATCACCCGGCTGCCGTCGGCCAGATCCGCCGCCAGGTGCAGGTCGTCGTTGACCGTGGCCCGCACCGTGCCGAGCACGTTCACCAGCTTGGAGAAGAGGAAGATGATCGGATCCAGGTGCTGGTGGTTGTTCAGATAGCCGCCGGCCAGGATCAGGTTGCCGATGCTGGCGCCGCGCAGGTCGAAACCGGCCGGCATCGCCTCGCTGAAATAGCCCAGCTGGTTGCGGATCAGGCGCCGCATCGGGTTGGAGATGGCCTTGATCATGGGATCCCGGCCCCGGGTCATCAGCCGCAGCCGGCGCGCCAGCCCGTCCCGGTCCCCGTCGGCGGGGAAGCGGTAGGTGAACAGGCGGTAGACGTCGGGCTGCCCGGTCACCGACTCGTCGGCCAGTGCCATCAGCCGGCTGCGCAGATCACCGATGGAGGGCATGTCGAAGGCCTGGCGCAGTTTGGCCGAGCTGCCACCGGAATCGAACGGGGTGACGAAGTGGGTCGAGTTGTGGGTGTACTCCTTGAGCGCGCGGCTCAGCCGGTTGATGGCCGAGCCGCCGCTGAAGAACAGGATGGAAGGGCCCAGTTCCGGCGACTTGCGGTAGCGGCTGATGCGCAGCGGATCGGGCATGCTGAGGCGGCGGCTGATGCGGAGGCTGGGTGCGGAGGCCATGATCGGGGCGGATGGTGGCGGGTGAAGGTTCCAGTGTAGCAAACCGCCTTCCCCCTGGCAGGCGTGCCGCCCACTTTTCCACTGTGACTGCCCGGGGTCACGGAAGCGGTCGTTTTTTTATCTTATGCTGGTATCGAAAGAGAGAGGAAAGGGAACCGCGCATGCGCGAATACGAGTCGTCGATCCGCAATTCGGTACGGGCCATCATCGTCGAAGGGCCGGACGTGCTGTTGCTGCGCAAGCAGGACGACGACGGCAGCGAACGCTACTCCCTTCCCGGTGGCGCCCAGGATCCGGGGGAGACCCTGGAGCAGGCGCTGCAGCGTGAATGCCTGGAGGAGATCGACTGCCGGGTCCGGGTACAGCGGCTGGCGGCGGTGGGCGACTGGTTCAAGCGCCGCAGCCGGCCACCGCACCAGTGGCGGCACCAGGTCGAGTTCCTGTTCCACTGCAGCGTTCCGGCCGACTACCGGCCCGCGAACGGTCCCCATCCGGACCGGCACCAGGTGGAGGTGGTATGGCGCCCGCGCGCGAATCTGGAGGGGTTGCGGCTGTTGCCGCGCCGCTACGTCCGCTTGCTGCAGGATGACGGCGCCGATCCCGGCGCATTCTATCTGGGGTGCATCGACTGAGCATGCGTACACCGAAGGGCATTCGGGACAACCTCAGCTTTCTGACCGCCGAGGCGGCGGGCCAGGTGACCGGCCTGCGCGCTTTCCTGCGCCATGGCGGCCGCGCTGCGGCCAAGCGCATGCTGGAGCGCAGCGGCTACTCCCGCAACCTGAAGCTGCGCATCCAGGAGGGCTGCCTGAAGACGGTGATGGCCGCCGGCGGGGGCGAGGTGGATCTGCTGTCGCTGCGCGCCATGGAGACGGTGGCGGCGGACCTGGAGCGGATCACCCGGTACTGCCGTGACTGCGTCCAGCAGGTGCAGGGCCTGCCCGGTCGCCGCCTGCCCGGTCGCAAGCGTGTGCGCCGCATGCTGCGGCGGGTGCTGCGGGGAATCGGCCTGATCGACGCGGCGGTGGCGGGAAACGACATCCGGCTGGCGCTGCGCATCGGCCGCGTCCAGCACCGGCTGCAGCGGGAATGCGGCCGTCTGCGGCGCCGGCACAT
The DNA here is from genome assembly GCA_011051715.1 of Sedimenticola thiotaurini. Lineage (GTDB taxonomy): Bacteria > Pseudomonadota > Gammaproteobacteria > Chromatiales > Chromatiaceae > HyVt-443. Next base: position 22,353 of record DRKP01000059.1, read on the forward strand.
GCGGCGGCTGCGGCGCGGACGCGGGGTCGAGGGTGCGGTCGCGGGCCTGTTCCTGGCCCACTACCTGGAGCAGATGGGTGGGGCCCTGCTGAGCATCAGCGAATCGGTCATCTCCGCCAATCTGGGCCAGCCGGTGAGCATCGACCGCTATCGTTCCATGAAGGCGTCGATCCGCCGGCTGCAGGGGCCCGGGGACGGCAAGCAGGCGGATCTCTCCTTCGAGCCGATCGCCGAGACCCGCTCCGGCAGCGCCATCGCCGGCATCGGCGCCGCCGGCAGCGGCTACGTGGCGATCTACAAGGACGGGGTGAAACGCAAGCTGAAGGAGGAGCGCCAGGGGGTGGAGAACTGGCACCAGATCTTCCCCGGACTGGCGCCGCGCATTCTCGACTACCGCAAGAACGGTCGCTCCGCCTCGCTGCTGATCGAGCACCTGGCCGGCCTGACCTTCGAACAGATTCTGCTGCATGAGTCGGAGGCGCTGCTGCAGCAGGCGCTCGCCGCACTGCGGCGGACCCTGCGCTCGATCTGGCGCGAGACCCGCGTCCGGCGTCCGGTGGCGGCCGGCTACATGGAGCAGCTGACCAGCCGGCTGGCCCAGGTCTACGCCATCCATCCCGAGTTCCAGCTCGGTGGCAGCCGCATCGGCCGGCTCAGACTGCCCTCCCTGCAGGGTCTGATCGATCGGGCACAGACACTGGAGCAGGGACTGCCGGCACCCTTCTCGGTCTATATCCACGGCGACTTCAACCTGGACAACATCATCTTCGATCCCGGCACCGGCCGCATCAACTTCATCGACCTGCACCGCTCGCGCTACATGGACTATGTCCAGGACGTCTCCGTCTTCATGGTCTCGGTCTACCGGCTGCAGATCCTGGATCTCGCCCGGCGGCGCCGCATCCTCCGCCTGAGCCGTGCCTTCCACCGCTTCGCCCGCAAGACGGCCCGGCGTCGCGGCGACGACACCTTCGAGATCCGGCTGGCCCTGGGGCTGGCCCGGTCCTTCATCACCTCCACCCGCTTCATCCTGGACAAGAGCCTGGCCCGCGCCATGTTTCTGCGCGGCCGCTACCTGATCGAGCAGGTGGTGGATACCGATCCGGCGAAGGCGGCCGGTTTCCGCCTGCCGGTCAAGGAGCTGTTCATTGCCTGACAGAGACGACGTGCGCATCGGCGTGGTGGGGATCCCCGGCAAGTGGTCCACCGAGACCCTGGCCGACGCGGTAGAGGCCCGCACCGGCTACCGCCGGGTGATCGACATGGCGGAGGTCACCCTGGACCTGCAGGGGCGGCGCCTGCTGCAGCGGGACCTGGACCTGTGCACCCTGGACGGTCTGCTGGTGAAGAAGATCAGTGCCAGTTACAGCCCCGCCACCCTCGACCGGCTGGAGCTGCTGCGGGTGGCGGAGGCGGCCGGGGTGCGGGTGTTCAGCCCGGCGGAACGGATGCTGCGCCTGATCGACCGGCTCGCCTGCACCGTCACCCTGCGCAACGCCGGCATCCCGATGCCGGAGACCCGGGTCACCGAGGATCCGGAGGCGGCGCTGGCGGCGGTACGGGCCTTCGGCAGCGCCGTGTTCAAGCCGCTCTACTCGACCAAGGCCCGGGGCATGTGCGTGATCGGAACCGATGAGGGTGAGACGGCGGCGCGCGACGCGATCCGGCGCTTCCAGGCCGACAACCCGGTGATGTACATCCAGCGGCGCATCGAGCTGCCTGGACGGGACATGGGGATGGTGTTCCTCGGTGGCGACTACCTGGGCAGCTATGCCCGGGTCTCCCAGGGGGATGCCTGGAACACAACCATCCACAGCGGTGGCCGCTACGCCGCCTGTGATCCGTCGCCGGAGCTGGTGGAGCTGGCACGCCGCGCCCAGGCCCCGTTCGGGATGGACTTCACCACCGTCGACGTGGCCGAATCGGAGCAGGGAGCGGTGGTGTTCGAGGTCTCCGCCTTCGGCGGCTTCCGCGGCGCGCTGGAGGGGGCGGGGGTGGATGCGGCCGCCCGCTACGTGGACTATGCGCTGGAGCGGCTGGGCTGACCGCGGGGGGGGGGAAGGATCATGGGAATGGACCTGGCGACCGCCGCCGACCTGCTGCGGGGTGACGAGCCGCTGCAGCGGCAGGCGCTCCACCTGCACCTGGAGGGCGCTGTCGTCCGGGTGCGCTCCAACTCGGCGCCGTTGCTGCAGCGCCTGGAGCACTACTTCGGCCACGTCACCGGACCACCGGCGGAGACGATGATCGAGGTGATCGCCATCGACCGGGATCCGCCGGACCCCGGGGTGGCGTTTCGCGACTGGGCGCGGGAGCCGGGCAAGCAGGGGCGCAAGGACGCCTGGTACGACCTGCCCGGAGGGCGGCTGATCCGCAAGGTGCGTACCGGCATGCTGTTCCTGCAGAGCGAGTCGGTGCGTATCGCCGCCGGTCCCTGCCTGGAGTACGACAACCAGGTGATCAATTTCATCAACGCCCAGTACATGAACCTGCTGCAGCAGCGGGGCTGCATCATCTGCCACGCCTCCGGGCTGGTGCACGACGGCCGCTGCCTGGGGATCGCCGGCTTCTCCGGTGGCGGCAAGTCGACCCTGATGCTGCATCTGCTGGCCCATGACGGCATCGCCTTCCTCACCAACGACCGCCTGTTCATCTGCGACGACCACGGCTCCCCCCGCGCCCTGGGCATCCCCAAGCTGCCGCGGGTCAACCCCGGCACCATCGTCCACGATCCGATCCTGCAGTCGATGATCCCGGAACCGGAACGGCAGCGCCTGCTGCGGCTTCCGGAACAGCAGCTGTGGGAACTGGAACAGAAGTACGACGTCATGATCGATGAACTCTACGGGCCGGGAAAGATCGTCCCGAGCGCCCCGCTGGCGTCGTTCCTGGTGCTCAACTGGCAACGCGGCAGCGCCGGGCCGCTGCGGGTGGAGAGGGTGGAGCTGGCGCAGCGGCGCGACCTGCTGCGGGCGATCATGAAGTCGCCGGGACCCTTCTATCAGTATGCCGACGGCCATTTCCAGCGCGACGACCAGGGCTTCGACGAGGCCGCCTACCTGGCGGCCCTGGAGGGGGTGACCGTCCACGAGGCACGCGGTGGCGTCGATTTCGATGCCCTCACCCGCCACTGCCTGGAACGGATACTTTGACCCCGGCACCGCACCGGACGGGAGGAGAACCATGGACCACGAACTGCTGATCCTGCGCCACGGCAAGTCCGACTGGAGCCGGCGGGTGGACGACTTCCACCGCCCGCTCAAGGACCGCGGCAAGCGGGCGGCCCAGCGCATGGGGACCTGGCTGCTGGAACAGGGGCTGGTGCCGGACCGGATCGTCACTTCGCCGGCGGAGCGGGCCCTCACCACGGCGGAGAAGTGCGCCAAGAGCATGGGCCTGGCGGCGGCCGGGATTCGGCAGGAGCCGCGAATCTACGAGGCCGGCCTGGAGCAGCTGCTGGCGGTGGTGCGGGGGCTGTCCGGGGACGACCGCCGGGTGATGCTGGTGGGACACAACCCCGGCCTGGAGGAGCTGCTGCGTCATCTCGCGGCAGGGCTTCCGCCGCTGCCGGAGGACGGCAAGCTGCTGCCCACGGCGACCCTGGCGCGGCTCTCCCTGGATGGCCCCTGGTCGGCCGTGGGGGAGGGCGGGGCGCGGCTGCTGGAGCTGGTGCGGCCGGCGCAGCTGCCGAAGGGGTTTCCCTGGCCGGGACCGGGTGGGTCCGAGCGCCGGCCCCGGCCCGCCTACTACTATCACCAGTCCTCGGTGATCCCCTGGCGCCGCCGCGATGGCCGGCTGGAGGTCCTGATCACCGGTTCCAGCCAGCGCAAGCACTGGGTGGTGCCGAAGGGCATCCAGGAGCCCGGCCTGTCGCCCCAGGCCTCGGCCGCCAAGGAGGCGCGGGAGGAGGCTGGGGTCGAGGGGGTGGTCGGCGAACGCCCGCTCGGGCACTACGACTACCACAAGTGGGGCGCCACCTGCAGCGTGCAGGTCTATCCCATGGAGGTGACCCGGGAACTGCCGGAGGAGGAGTGGGAGGAGCACCACCGGGGCCGCCGCTGGGTGACACCGGAGGAGGCGGCACGCCAGCTCCGGGAGAAGGCGCTGGCACCCATCATCCTGGGTCTGGCGGAGGCGCTGGACTGACATGGCCCGGCTCGCCATCGCCCTGATTCGCCACGGCGACTACGAACAGTTGCCGGACACCCCCAGCGCGCACCAGCCGTTTCCCCTCACCGCGGCGGGGGAGGCCCAGGCGCGGCAGGCGGCCACCCGGCTGCGGGAGACGGTGGAGCGTCACGGCTGGCGCCTGGTGACGCCGCTGCACAGCTCACAGATGCTGCGCGCCTGGCAGACCGCCGACATCCTGGCCCGGGAGCTGGCCGACCTGTTCGACGAGCATCCCACCATCGACTGTTTCGACGAGCTGGCGGAGCGGGGCCTGGGGGCGGCCGCCAATCTCACCCTGGCGCAGATCGAGCAGGTGCTGGCGGCGGACCCCCGCTACGACGCTCCACCGCCGGGCTGGAAGGCGGACAGCTACTACCGGCTGCCGCTGCAGGGTGCCGAGTCGCTGCTGCAGGCGGGGGCGCGGGTGGCCGGGCACCTGCAGCGGGTGCAGGCGGTGCTGGCGCGGACGCTGACACAGGACAGCCTGTTTCTGTGCGTCGGGCACGGCGCCGCCTTCCGCCATGCCGCTGCCCATCTCGGCGTGCTGCGGTTCGACGACCTCCCCCGTCTCAGCATGTACCACGCCCGGCCGGTGCTGCTGGAGGTGGACCGGGCGGGGCGCTGGCAGCACCTGGAAGGGGCGTGGAAGATGCGCGCCACCGGCGGGACCGGGCTGGACTGATGGCCGACTGTCCCCTGCCCCGCTACCGGGGGAGCCGCTGGCTCCGGGCACGGCTGCCGGAGGGCTGCGAGCTGTGGCTGCCGGGCAGCCCGCACAGGGTGCAGCGGGACTTCACCCGTCATCCCAGGCTGGGGCGGGAGCTGAGGGCCATCCTCGACCCGGACGGGTGGCGCTGGCCGAAACGCCGGGTGCTGTTCTTCACCGATCTGCATGCCGACGCCGATGCCTTCGCCGATTCCCTGGTGGCGTCGGGCGGGGTCCGCAAGACCGGTCCGGACAGCCGCGACCTGGTGCTGACCGGGGCCGGGCGCAAGGCCCTGTTCCTGATTGGCGGCGACTGCTTCGACAAGGGACCGAGCAGCCTGCAGCTGCTGCGTACCATCCGCCGGCTGCAGAAGCGCGGGGCGCGGGTGCAGATCCTGGCCGGCAACCACGACGTGCGGCTGATGCTCGGCATCCGTTCCCTGTTCCTGCCGCCGGATCCGCGCAACGACCATTTCTTCGTGCGCATGGGCCCGAAGGTGATGCCGCTGCTGCGGGAGATCGACCAGCACTACCTGCGCCAGCCGGGCGCGCTCGCCGGGCTCCCCCCGGAACAGGTCTGCCGCCGGCTGATCTACCCCCCGGAGGGATGGTTCCGGGAGTTTCCCCGCTTCGCCCGCTGGGTGATGCCGGACGATGCCATAGAACGGGAGATGAAGAGGCTGCGGACCAAGATGGAGCGCTTCGACGACGACTGTCGCCGGGCCGGCCTCAGCCTGCGCCGGGTCTATGGCGCGGCGTTGTGGTGGCAGCGCCAGTTCCTGCAGCCGAAGGGGAAGTATTCCTGGTTCTTCCGCGATCTGCGCCTGGCCAGCCGCAAGGGTTCGTTTCTGTTCATCCATGGCGGTCTGGACGACCGCATCGCCCGGCTGATCCGGCGCCATGGGGTGAAGCGTCTGAACCGGACCTTCCGCGAGCAGTTGTACGACGAGCCGTTCGAGTTCTACTACGGTGCCCTCGCCAACACCGTGCGGACCAAGTACCGGGCGGTGGACATGCCGTTGACCCGGCACGGGGCCGGCATGTTGCGGGAGCGGGGCATCCGGGCGGTGGTGCACGGCCACAACCGCCGCCGCCAGGGGCAGCGCCTGGCCCTGCACAAGGGGCTGCTCCACTTCGAGTGCGATGCCACGGTGGACCGCAACACGCGCCGTCGCGAGGGGTTGTCCGGCACCGGCGCCGCGGTCACCGTGTTCGATCCGGCGGGGTGGGCGCTCGGGATCAGTTCCGACTGGCCCCGGGCGAGGCTGTTCCGGCCCGCCGCCATGCTGGATGCGATCGGCCGGCCGGCGCCGCGGCCGCGGGACAGGAGAGAGATATCATCATGAAACAGGGCAAGAAGAGCTTTCGTCACGAGTCCCTGCAGGACCGGCGCAGCGTGCGCGCCATCCTCGAGGCGCTGGTGGAGGGAATCGACAAGGGCAGGATCCGCTTCAGCGATGACGACGACGAGATCCTGATGGAACCGGCCGGCCTGCTGCACCTGAAGCTGCGGGCGACCCAGGAAGAGGAGCGCCATCGCCTCACCCTGCGCATCAGCTGGCAGGTGGAGGGGGAGGGGGACAAGGGCCGGAGGCGGCTGCGGGTGACGGCCGACTGAGCATCCCTACCAGCGGACCCGCACCTCCTGCACCGCCTGGGCCGTGCTGCGGTGGACCCGCAGGCTGATGCCGTTCTCCCGGATCTCGCTACCCTCGGGGGGGACCCGGTGCAGCTTGGCCAGCAGCAGTCCGGAGAGGGTGGCATAGTCGCCCCGTGGCAGCTCGATGCCCAGCTTTTCGCACAGTTCGTCCAGTTCGATGCGGGCGCTGACCAGGAAGTCGCGCTCTCCCAGTCGCCGGATCCACTGCTCCTCCCGGGCATCCCGGTCATACTCGTCCTCCAGCTCCTCCACCACCTCCTCCATGATGTCCTCCATGGTGACGATGCCCTCGGCGCCGCCGAACTCGTCCACCACTACCGCCACCACGGTCCCGGCCTTGCGCAGCTCCAGCATCAGGTCCTTGATCCCCTTGGAGGCGGGGACGTAGTAGGCGGGTCGGACGAACCCGGTGATCGGCCGCTCCGGATCCACGTCCAGCAGGTCCAGGGTGTGGAGGATGCCGACGATGCGGTCGACGCGCTCGTCGTACACCGGCAGCCGGACGTGGGACTCCCGCGCCGAGATCTCCCGCGCCTCGCCACAGCTGATCCCCTTCTCCACTGCCACCACCTCGATCAGCGGCCGCATCACCTCCTGCACCCGGGTCTCGGAGAAGTCGAACATGCGCCGGATCATGCTCTGCTCCACCGGCTGGATGTCGCCGCGGCTTACCGCCGGCATCTGCAGCATGGTGACGATCTCCTCGCGCAGGGTGAAGGGGTTGCGCTGCCCGCCCCCGGCCAGCCTGGCCAGCAGGCGGGTGATCAGGCTGAACACCAGCAGGATGGGGTAGAACAGGTAGGAGAAGAAGCGCAGGGCGAAGATCACCACCGGGGTCAGGCTGTCGGCACGCTGCTGGAACACGCTCTTCGGTACGATCTCGCCGAAGATCCAGATCAGCGGCGCCGCCAGCAGGATCGCCAGCCAGCTGCCGTAGTCGCCGAACAGGTGGATCATCAGTGCCGTCACCATGGTGGTGTTGGTGACCACCGAGATGTTGGTGCCGACCAGGGTGGTGGAGAGCAGCCACTCCGGCCTCTCCAGCATCTTCAGCGCCAGGCGGGCCCCCTTGGAGCCCTTCGCCGCCTTGTGCCGCAGCTTGATCTGGTCGGCGCTGACCACGCCGATCTCGGATCCGGAGAAGAAGCCCTCCAGCAGCAGGCAGAGGGCGATGATCAGCAGGGTGCCGAAGACGTCCATCAGGTGGACCTCCCCTCCTGCTGCGGCAGCCGGCGTATGCCGATCCGGGCAATGCGGTTGCGTGCCACCTGCCGGGCACTGAACTCGAACCCGCCGGCGCGGACGCACTCTCCCTCCGCCGGCAGCTCGCCGAAGGCGTGCAGGACGAATCCGCCCAGGGTCTCGATGTCGATGTTGCAGGCGAGATGGGCGTCGAACTCCTGCCGGAAGCGCTCCAGCGGGATGGCACCGTCCACCAGCCAGCTGCCGTCGTCCTGCTGCTCAATGGGAAACTGCTCCACCTCGTCCGAGGGACTGGGGATATCGCCGAAGATGCACTCCAGCAGATCCTCCATGGTCACCAGACCGGTGACGCCGCCGTATTCGTCCACCGTGAGGGCGAAGGAGCGCCGGCTGTGGCGGAAGTTGTCGAACAGCTCCACCGCCGGCTTGGTCTCCGGTACGAAGTAGGGCTTGCGCAGCAGCCCCAGGAACAGCTCCCGGTCCTGGTCCAGCAGCTCCAGGTCCACCGCGATCAGGTCGCGGGCATGGAGGATGCCGAGGATGTCGTCCCGGTGTTCACCGTAGACCGGGTAGCGCGACTGGCGGGTGCGGCGCAGGATCTCCAGCATGCGGCCGACCGGGATGTCGAAGGGGATGAAGTCGATGTCGGCCCGCGGGGTCTGGATCTCCTCCAGGGTCTTGTTGCCGAAGTCGAAGATCTGGTCGATGAACTGGGCCTCCATCTGGTCCAGCGCCCCTTCGCCGACCGCCTCGTGGGCCAGGGTGCGCACCATGTCCTCGGTGATGATGTTGCCGCGGGAACGCTCGCGGCCGACGATCAGGGTGGTGAACCAGTCGGAGACGGTCCGCACCAGCCAGCGGATCGGCGCGATGGCGCGGGCGAACAGGTCGATGGGGCCGCTCTCCGCGGTGGCGAAGGCGACGTTGTTGCGGATCGCCAGGGTCTTGGGGGTGATCTCGCCGAACACCAGCAGGATCGGCACCATCACCAGCAGGTTGACCAGCTTGTTGTCGGCTCCCAGCAGCTCGATGATCATCGCCGCCGACAGTACCGAGGCGGCCACGTTGACGAACTCGTTGCCGATCAGGATGGTGACGATCAGGCGCCGGGGCTCCGCCAGCATGCGTTCGATCAGGCCGATGCGCGGGTTGCCGTCCTGGCGCATCTGCTGCAGCTGGACGCTGTTGAGCGAGAACAGGGAGGTCTCGGAACTGGAGAAGAAGCCGGACAGCAGCAGCAGCAGGACGAACAGGGCCAGTTCCAGCCAGAACGCCAGGTCCACGGGTATTCAGTCCGTCAGTGCGTCGATCAGGGCGCCGACCGGTTCGGCCGGATAGAGCAGGGGGTACATGCGGTCACCGATCTGGGCCATCACCCCGACCCAGTGGCGGTCGCTGGCATAGACGATGTAGTGGTCGTCGATGTCGCCGACCCGTTCCCACAGGGTATCGTCGTTGCTCATCGGCGTGTGCCCCACGATCAGGGGGGTGTGGGACGGCAGCCCCAGCGCCTTGCGGAAGCGCTTGATGTCGCCCTTGGTATAGCCGGTGGGGCGTCCGGGGCGCATCATGCGGTTGCTGGTCAGCTCCTTCACCAGCTTCGGGTTGTCGCGGATGTTGACGATCTGTTCCCGTGTCACCGTCGTTACCGGCGGCGCCGCGTGACAGGCGATGAAGCTGTCGGAGCAGGCGACGTAGGGCAGCAGGCCATAGAAGCGCTCCATCTCGTTGCGGTAGGCCTTGCCGCGCTCCTTGATCAGGGTCTTCTCCCACAGCAGCCCCTGCGGGATGCCCCCCTTGGCGATGTCGGGAGAGAAGGAGTCGTGGTTGCCGCGCAGGTAGAACAGCTGGCGCGGGAAGCGGCACTTGAGGCGGAAGATCAGGTCCATGATCAGCAGCGAGTTCTCCATCTCGTCGTACTGTCCCTCCTCCTCGTTGTGGACCGCATCACCGAGGATCACGAAACAGGCCCGTTCCTCCTCCAGCGCTTCCAGAAAGGCGTTCTGGGTGAGGATGGTGAGCAGGTTGTCCGGCTTGGCGTGCAGGTCTCCGAGGATGAAGGTCTGCTTCTTGCGCGGGATGGTCACCAGCCCGCCGGGGCGACCCTTGCGGTCCGGCGGCCGGTGTGCCTCCTTCTCCATGATGGTGTTGACCTGCCGGATCAGAGCGAGGGCCTCCTTCTCCCCCAGCCGGCGCAGCGGACCGCCGTAGATGCGCCGCAGCCGCTGCACCTTCTTGCGGCGCCAGTGCACGATCCGGTTCACCTTCTTGTCCTTCAGCAGCGGGGCGATACAGGAGCGGGGATTGGAGACGTGGCTCTTGAACACCAGCTCGCCGTCGTCGTTGCTGATACTGAGCTTGCGTGCCGGCAGATCCTTCGGCAGGTTGAGGAACAGCCGCTGCTGGGGGTCGGCGCTGCCGAGGGTGATACGGTCGCCGTCCTGCAGCCGGTAGAAGCCGCTGATGCGGGTGTAATAGACCTCGGGGTCGAACAGGATGTAGTCGCGCCTCCTGCCGCTCTTTTCGCTGGCCAGGCGGCGCTCGGGATAGAGGTGCAGGGCCTTGCCGTCGGGGTGCAGATTGAGCTGGAACGGGTAGTCGCGCAGCGGCACCCGCACCTTCTTGTCGGGCAGGCGGTAGGCGGCCTTGAGGTCCACCTCCTCGCACTGGGTCAGGCCGGAGAAGCTGTTCTTCAGCATCTTCAGAAGGGTCTTCTTCGCCTTGCTGCTGGATTTGGCCATTCAGGTCTCCGAATCGACGATGCAGAGGGGAGCGGCATCGGTCCCTTCGCGAATATATACCTTCATCCCCTGCCGGTGCAGCCAGTCCGCGGCCATGCGGTAGATGGTGACCTGGTTCTGCACCTGCTCCGGGCTGATGTTCTCGTCCACCGGGTGGGTGTGGCGGCGGCTGCGCTCCAGCCGCTGGCGGTACAGCACCCCGGGCGGCGGGATCAGGAACTCGAAGGCGTAGCGGGCGCGCCAGTTGACCGACCAGAAGAAGCGTTTCTCCGGTGGGATGCGGATGCGGCTCAGGTCCAGTTCGGGCGGGGTGAGGGATCTGGTCCACTCCTCGTCGAACACCGCCAGGGCATCCTTGTAGCCCTTGCAGGGAAAGCCGAGATGGATCTCCCGCGGGCGCAGGGCCAGGGCCTGGGCGGTCCACCACTTGTTCAGGGAGAGATCGACATAGCCCTCCTCCGACCAGCCGTTGATGCGGCGGATCAGGGTGCTCTTGCCGGCCCCCGGCGGGCCGGTGATGAGCAGCTGGCGAAAGCTGACATCGGCGGGAAACAGCACGCCCTTGATGGTCTGCAGCTCCGGGCAGGGTTCGGCCTGCAGTTGGAAGGGTCCGGCATCACCGTCGTCGTTCATGGGGGGATGATAACACCGCTACCGCCCGGCTTCCCCCGCCGCTGCGGGGGAGCCGGGCACTGGCCGCCGATCAGCTGAAGATGCCCTTGAACAGGAAGAAGAAGAGGGCGGCCAGGATGGCGCCGGCCGGCAGGGTGACGATCCAGGAGACCACGATGTTGCCGATCACCCGCAGATCCAGGGCACCGACGCCGCGGGCCAGGCCCACGCCCATGACGCAGCCGACCGCGATCTGGGTGGTGGAGACCGGCAGCCCGGTCTTGGAGGCGAGCACCACGGTGGTGGCGGCCGCCAGGGTGGCGCAGTAACCGCGGGTCGGGGTCAGCTCGGTGATCTTGGTGCCGATGGTCTGCATCACCTTGTAGCCCATGGTGGCGAGACCGACGACGATGCCGAAGCCGCCCAGGGCCAGGATCCACAACGGCATCCCCGCCTTCTGGCCCACCTCGCCGCCGCTCTGGATCACCGCGACCACGGCGGCCAGGGGACCGATGCCGTTGGCCACGTCGTTGGAGCCGTGGGCGAAGGCCATGGCGGCGGCGGTGAAGATCATCAGCGGGGTGAACACCTTCTCCACGCTGGCGTAGTGGTACTCCCGGTCCGCCTCCTGGTCCACCTTGACCCGGTCGATCATGAGCTTGCCGATGGCGGCGACGACGATTCCGATGACGGTCGCCCAGATGAAGCTCTCGGTGGTGCTCAGCTCCAGCTTGAGGTGCTTGAGACCCTTGAACAGGGTCACCAGGGAGACGATCCAGCCGACCAGGAAGACGTACAGGGGGCCCCACTTGCGGGCGTTCAGGAACGGATGCTCGGTGTTGATGATGAACTTGCGGATGCTCATCATCAGCAGCAGGGCGATGGTGCCGCCGACCAGCGGGGAGACGATCCAGCTGGCGACGATGGAGCCGATCTTGCCCCAGTGCACCGAACCCACGCCCAGTCCCGCCACTGCGAAGCCGACGATGGCGCCGACGATGGAGTGGGTGGTGGAGACCGGCCAGCCGCGCGCGGAGGCGACCATCAGCCAGATCGCCGCCGCCAGCAGGGCCGCCAGCATGCCGTAGACCAGCAGCTCCGGCGAGCCGGCGATGGCGTCGGCGTCGATGATCCCCTTGCGGATGGTCTTGGTGACCGAGCCGCCGGCGATGAAGGCGCCGGCGAACTCGAAGATCGCCGCCACGACGATGGCCTGTTTGACGGTGATGGCGCCGGATCCCACCGAGGTACCCATGGCATTGGCCACGTCGTTGGCGCCGATGCCCCAGGTCATGTAGAGGCCGAAGACGATGGCCATGGCCATGAATACGAAACCCCATTCAGTGATGATGTCCATGTTGGATTCCTTGATTCGTTTCTTGATCTGTATCTGTCCGTTGCCGGGGGCGGCCCTCTGCCGGCCCGGTCAAACCGTTGTGAAATTCAGGCGTGCCGCTATGGCCGCCGGGTCAGCGCGCGATCAGCAGGCGCATTCGGTCCCCCACCTTCTCCGCGTAGTCGGCGAGATCGCCGATCCACTGGATCATCTGGTACCAGAAGATCACCGACACCGGCTTCATCTCGTCCTCCTGGGAGAACAGGGTGCGGGCCAGGTTCATGCCCATCTCGTCGGTCTCGTCCTCGATCTCGCTCAGGCGCGCGACCATCTCGTCCACCTTGGACGCCTCGCGGCCGCGGAAGCCGCTCTCGATCAGCTCGTCCAGTTCCTCGATGATGGTGGCGGCCTGGTCGCAGGTGTCGACGCAGCGCTGGACCAGGGCCAGCAGCGGCTCCTCCATCACCTTGGGAACCGACATGTCCCGCTCCACCATCAGACCGGCGATGTCCTGGGCGGTGTCGGCGATGTAGTCCTGCATGTCGAGCAGTTCCAGCAGGTCGCGCCGGTCGACCGGCATGAACAGGCTCTTGGGCAGGTGGGCGCGCAACTCGTTCTCCAGTTCGTCCGCCTCCTGTTCCTTGGCGAAGATCAGCTCCTTCTGCCGGTTCAGCGCCTCCTGGTCACCGGCCACCAGGGCCTGGAACAGGGCCGGGACCTCGGCCACGCATTCGCCGACGATACGCATGTGCGCCTGCAGTGGCTTGAACGGCGAACGCCCCAGCAGGGACGCAATCGGATTGGTGGTTCGCATCGATTTCCTCCACGAGTGGAATGACTGAATCTCTGTAAAGTCGGGTCTTCCCTGCCGGGGGCGTCCGGGTTCGGTGGCCGGTGGCAAAGCACCGCTCTTCTCCCGACCGGAAGACCCACGTCACGGGCATCGGCGTCACCCTTTCCCGGGGTGACGCAAGAATGACAGACTCCCCTTTTTTCTTTCGCTCCGTAGAGCGGAAAGCACTTCATAATTACTATCTTCAATTTGCCTCGATGCTACCTTGATCCCGGTCACCTAAACTCTGGAATCACTCAAAAAAACGTTGCGCCAGACGAAACTCTTGCTACAGTTTGCGGGCCGAGCCGGCGGGGGGACGCAGGCAGCCGAAAAACCACCCCGGTGCCGGCTGTGAGCCTGCGCGGAGAGCCAGGCGAATGCCGGAACGGACCGGCGGAAACCCTTGATCAAACCTGACAGGATCGATCTCCTATGCTGAGGAAAATATTTCTCCCCACCATTCTCGCGGTACTCACCTACGGTTTCTGGATCAGTCCGAACTTCAAGGAGATCTCCGCCGGCGTGGCCATCTTCCTGTTCGGCATGCTGTCGCTGGAGGAGGGGTTCAAGGCGTTCACCGGTGGCCTGCTGGAGCGGCTGTTGCGCAGGACCACCGACAAGCTGTGGAAGAGCCTGAGTTTCGGTATCGTCACCACCACGCTGATGCAGTCGAGCTCGCTGGTGTCGGTGATCACCATCTCCTTCCTCAGCGCCGGGCTGATCACCCTGGCGGCGGGCATCGGCATCATCTTCGGCGCCAACCTGGGCACCACCACCGGTGCCTGGCTGATCGCCGGCTTCGGCATGAAGGTGAAGATCTCGGCCTACGCCATGCCGATGCTGGTATTCGGCATCATCCTGGTGTTCCAGAAGTCGCGCAGCCTGAAGGGGATAGGCTACATCCTGGCCGGTCTCGGCTTCCTGTTCCTCGGCATCCACTACATGAAGGACGGCTTCGAGGCCTTCCGCGACACCATCGACCTCACCGAGTACGCGGTGAGCGGCTACAAGGGAATATTGATCTTCACCCTGCTCGGTGTCGCCGCCACCGTGATCATGCAGTCGAGCCACGCCACCCTGGTGATCATCATCACCGCCCTGGCGGCCCAGCAGATCACCTACGAGAACGGCCTGGCCCTCGCCATCGGAGCCAATATCGGCACCACCATCACCGCCATCCTGGGATCTCTCAGCTCCAATATCCAGGGCAAGCGGCTGGCCGGTGCGCACCTCATCTTCAACGTGGTCACGGCGGTGATCGCCATCGCCTTCATCCACCAGATCAAGGACGGGGTTGACATCATTGCCAGCGGGATCGGCATCGCCGCCGACGACTGGACCCTGAAGCTGGCGGTGTTCCACACCGTCTTCAACACCATCGGCATCCTGGTGATGATGCCGGCGATCCACCAGCTGGTGAACTTTCTGGAACGGGTGATGCCGGAGCGGGCGGTCTCGGTGGCCGCGCCCAAGTATCTCAGCGAGTCCGCCATCGAGCTGCCCGACACGGCGATCGAGGCGGTGCGCAAGGAGACCCTGCACCTGTTCGACAACGCCTTCGAGATCATCGCCCACGGGCTCAGCCTGCACCGCCACGACATCCTCTCGGACCGTGACCTGGAGGAGGTGGTGCGGGAAAACAGCCGGGTCATGCCGATCGACATCGACGAGCTCTACAACCGCAACGTGAAGGGACTGTACAGCGACATCGTCGACTTCATCAGCCGTGCCCAGACCCGGATGACGCCGGAGCAGGCGGACGAGCTGTTCCGGCTGCGGGCGGCGGGCCGGGATATCGTCGAGGCGATCAAGGACACCAAGCACATGCACAAGAACCTGGTGCAGTACCTGGCCTCCGACAACCCCTACATCCGCGACGAATACAACAAGATCCGGCTGCAGCTGGCGTCGGTGCTGCGGCGGCTGACCGAGGCCCGCAACAATCCCGACGATCCCACCGCCGTGCTCGAGCTGGACAGCCTGAAGCTGGAGATGGAGGAGAACGACTCCACCGCCAACGGTGTGCTGGAATCCCTGATCCGCGACGGCAGGATCACCCCGCAGATGGCCACCTCGTTGATGAACGACTACACCTATGCCTATGATGTCACCCGCAACCTGGTGCAGATGGGTGAGGTGCTGTTCGCCACCGGTGATCTGGAGCAGAGAGAGGCGGAACGCAGCATCACCCTGGATTCGGACGAGGTGGACGAGGTGATGGCGGGCGAAAGAGGCGAGGAACGATGAAGACCCCGAAACTGATCAAGAAGGTCCGGAAATATCTCGAGGCCGGCAGCCGCAAGCAGCGCAAAGAGGCCAAGTGCATCAGGGAGCTGCTGAAGAAGCTGAAGAAGAAGGAGCGGGCCCTGCAGGCCAGGCTGGAGAAGGAGAAGGACCCGAAGAAGCGGCGCCAGATCCGCAAGAATCTCGATATCATCTACGCCCAGCGCAAGAAGGGTGTGGCCATCCTCAAGGAGCTGAAGAAGAAGTAGCCGGCCGGGGGTATCCCCGGTCCAGCCGTCTCCTGCACCCCGGTACTGGGGCGGGTGAACGGGCGTTGCAATCGGCGGGCCAACCGCTATACTGCACCGCCCGGCCGCGTTCGCGGCCGGTTCTGTCACCCGCACCAGGAAACCTCCCATGTCCGATGCCGTTCCCGCCGCCTCGCGTTTCCGCGAGCTGGGCCTGCCTGCGCCGTTGCTGGCCGTTCTCGACCAGGTCGGCTATGAAACCCCGACGCCGATCCAGGCCCAGGCCATTCCGCCCCTGCTGGAGGGGGCCGATCTGCTCGGCCACGCCCCCACCGGTACCGGCAAGACCGCCGCCTTCGCGCTGCCGCTGCTGACGCGGCTCGTGCCGGGGCGGGCCGGGGTCCAGGTGCTGGTGCTGACGCCCACGCGCGAGCTGGCGATCCAGGTGGCCGAGGCGTTTCGCCACTATGCCGCCCGGATGACGGAATTCCGGGTGCTGCCGGTCTACGGCGGCCAGGACTTCGGCGGCCAGATCCGGCAGCTCAAACGCGGCGTGCAGGTGGTGGTCGGGACCCCCGGCCGGATCATGGACCACATGCGGCGCGGGACCCTCGACCTGTCGGGACTGGCGACACTGGTGCTGGACGAGGCCGACGAGATGCTGCGCATGGGTTTCATCGACGACGTCGAGTGGATCCTGGAACAGACCCCGCCCCGGCGCCAGGTGGCCCTGTTCTCCGCCACCATGCCGAAGGCGGTCCAGCGCGTCGCCGCGCGCCACCTGCGCGACCCACGTGAGATCGCCATACGTGCCCGCACCGCCACCGCCGACACCATCCGCCAGCGCTGGTGGCTGGTGAGCGGGCTGCACAAGCTGGATGCCCTGACCCGGATCCTGGAGGTGGAGCCGTTCGACGCCATGATCCTGTTCGTGCGCACCCGGGTGGCGACGGTGGAGCTGGCCGAGCGCCTCGAGGCGCGGGGCTACTCTGCAGCGGCGCTGAACGGCGACATGCCGCAGAAACAGCGCGAGCAGACGGTGGGGCGGCTGAAGAAGGGGGCTCTGGACATCCTGGTGGCCACCGACGTGGCCGCCCGCGGGCTGGACGTGGAGCGCATCAGCCACGTGATCAACTACGACATCCCCTACGACACCGAGGCCTACATCCACCGCATCGGCCGCACCGGCCGGGCCGGCCGCAAGGGCGAGGCGATCCTGTTCGTGGCGCCGCGGGAGCGACGCATGCTGAAGGCGATCGAACATGCCACCCGCCAGCCCATCGAGCCCCTGACCCTGCCGACCACGGAGATGGTCAACGACCGGCGCGTGGCCGCATTCGGTCAGCGGATCAGCGATACCCTGGCGGCGGGTGGGCTGGAGCCGATGCGGGACCTGGTCGAGCGTTATCAACAGGAGCACGACGTCCCGGCCATCGAGATCGCGGCGGCCCTGGCACGCATGGCCAGCGGCGATCAGCCGCTGCTGCTGCCGCCGCAGAAGGATCCGGTTGAGCCGCAGGCGGGCGCCGGCCGCAAGGAGCGCAGGCGGGGCGCCCGCCGGGACGGGAAGGGCTCCCGTCCCCGCGACTCCGGACCGCCGCCGGGGGGAATGGAGCGCTACCGGATCGAGGTGGGACGGCGGCACCAGGTGAAGCCGGGCAACATCGTCGGTGCCATCGCCAACGAGGCCGGCCTGGACGCCCGCTACATCGGCCACATCGACATCCGTGAGGACCACAGCCTGGTGGACCTGCCGGAGGGGATGCCGGGAGAGGTGTTCCGGGACCTGACCCGTGCGCGGGTCTGCGGCCAGCGACTGGCCCTCTCACGCCAGAGCACGCATGCGGCCACCGGCAGGCCAGGGAAGAAGGGGGAAACCAACGGCAAAACAGGCTTCTGACGACAGGAGTTCGATTCGGCCTGAGCGCTGTAGGAAACCTCCTACAGCACAATAAACCCAATCTCCGCAGGGATTGTATTAGTCTCGTCCCCAGACAGATTTGGCGACGGCTCGGAAATGGATTCGATCAGGCACATGGACGACAGCAGGGAACGCCACTACCGGCAGGAGATCTCCCGCCGTTCGCCACCGAAGGATCACCACGACGAATTCATGATCCGGGTCTACCAGGGCCTGCTCAGCAGTCTCATCGAGCTGCGCCGTTTCGAGGGCGCGGTGGACCCGCGGCTGGGGGAGGCCGCCGAGTAACAGGCGACCAGCGACCCCGCTCACCCCGGTCCGGGGGGAACACCGGAATCATCGACCTCCTGTAGCGATTGCCCCCGCCGCCGTGCGGGGTTTTTTCTGCCTGCCAGGGGGGGGAACGGGGATGGTACCGGAGGCCGGACTCGAACCGGCAAGGCCGCGAAGCCGGTGGATTTTGAATCCACTGCGTTTACCAATTTCGCCACTCCGGCGCGAAGGCGGCATTATAGCGGTTCCGACCGGGCGTACAAAGGCATTCGCAGTCCGGTGTGCTACCATCCCGCCCCCATGCGCCGATCCGACTTCCATTACCATCTGCCCCGGGAGCTGATCGCCCAGGTGCCGTTGCCCAGGCGCGGTGACAGCCGTCTGCTGTGCCTGGACGGGGGCAGCGGCACGCTGCAGGACCGCCACTTCTCCGATCTGCCGGCACTGCTCCGACCGGGCGACCTGCTGGTGTTCAACGACACCCGGGTGATACCGGCCCGTCTCCATGGCCGCAAGGAGACCGGCGGGCGGGTGGAACTGCTGCTGGAGCGGTTGCTGGGGAGCCATTGCGGGCTGGCCCACATCCGTGCCAGCAAGTCGCCGAAACCGGGGACACGGATCGAGCTGGAAGGGGGCGGCCGGCTGGAGGTCGACGGTCGCGACGGTGAACTGTTCCGGATCCGCTCGCCGGAGCAGCCGCTGATGGCGCTGCTGGAGCGCTCCGGCCACGTGCCGCTGCCTCCCTATATTGAACGACCCGACGACGGCCGTGACCTGGAGCGATACCAGACCGTCTATGCCGAGCGTCCGGGCGCCGTGGCGGCGCCCACCGCCGGGCTGCATTTCGACAGGCAGATGCTGGAGCGGCTGCGCCAGCAGGGCGTGGCCAGTGCCCGCGTCACCCTGCACGTGGGGGCCGGGACCTTCCAGCCGGTGCGGGTGGAGCGGCTGGAGGAACACCGCATGCACGCGGAGTACGTGGAGGTGGGAGCGGAGACCTGTGACCGGGTGGCCGCCACCCGCGCCGCCGGTGGCCGGGTGGTGGCGGTCGGCACCACCAGCGTGCGCAGCCTGGAGGCCGCCTCCGCCTCCGGTGTGCCGCGGCCGTTCCAGGGCGACACCCGGCTGTTCATCACCCCGGGATACCGCTTTCGCAGCGTCGATGCCCTGATCACCAATTTCCATCTGCCGGAGTCGACCCTGCTGATGCTGGTGGCGGCGTTTGCCGGTTATGAACAGGTGATGGCGGCCTATCGGCATGCGGTGGCCGAAGGTTACCGCTTCTTCAGTTACGGGGACGCCATGTTCCTGACCAGGCGCCCGTGAGGAGGCAAAAAAAAGCGCGACAGGGGGACTGTCGCGCTGAAAATCCACCAAAGGAGGATGGAGGAGTATGTGCCGATTGCTCAGCACATGGGTAGTTTCTAATATTCTGGATTATTTGTCAACACCCGGATCACCGGAACGGGGAGGGCGCTGATGGACTACCGGCTGCTCGCCAGCGATGGCCCCGCCAGGCGCGGACGCCTGGAGTTTCCCCGCGGCACCATCGAGACCCCCGCCTTCATGCCCGTCGGCACCTATGGCACGGTCAAGGCGATGACGCCGGAGGAACTGGAGTCACTCGGGGCCGAGATCGTTCTCGGCAACACCTTCCACCTGATGCTGCGCCCCGGTACCGGGGTGATCCGGGCCCATGGGGATCTGCACGATTTCATGCACTGGCAGCGGCCGATCCTGACCGATTCGGGGGGCTTCCAGGTGTTCAGCCTGGGCGCCATGCGCAGGATCACCGAACAGGGGGTCCACTTCCGTTCGCCGGTGGACGGAAGCCCCATCTTCATGGGACCGGAGGAGTCGATGCGGGTGCAGCGGGAGCTGGGCTCGGACATCGTCATGATCTTCGATGAGTGCACCCCCTATCCGGCCACCGAACGGGAGGCGGCCGACTCCATGGAACTCTCCCTGCGCTGGGCCCGGCGCAGCCGCGAGGCCCACGGTGACAACCCGGCGGCCCTGTTCGGCATCGTCCAGGGCGGCGTCTACGACGACCTGCGCGAACGCTCCCTGGAGGGCCTGATGGAGATCGGCTTCGACGGTTACGCCGTCGGTGGGCTGTCGGTGGGGGAGCCGCCGGCCGACCGCTGGCGCATCCTCGATCACCTCTCCACCCGCCTGCCGGCCGACCGGCCGCGCTACCTGATGGGGGTCGGCACGCCGGAGGACATCGTGGCGGCGGTGGCCCGCGGCATCGACATGTTCGACTGCGTGATGCCCACCCGCAATGCCCGCAACGGCCACCTGTTCACCCACCGGGGCGTGGTGCGGATCCGTAACGCGGTGCACGAGAGGGACACAGGCCCGGTCGACCCCCTCTGCGACTGCTACACTTGCCGCAACTACAGCCGTGCCTACCTGCGCCACCTGTCGCGCTGCAACGAGATCCTGGGGGCGCGGCTGAACACCCTCCACAATCTCTATTACTACCAGTCGCTGATGCGCGACATCCGCGGTGCGATCGAGGAGGGCCGCTTCGAGGACTTCGTGGCCGGGTTCAGGGAGATGCGGGAAGGGGAGTGAGGGGTGAGGGGGGCTGCTGTTCCGCCGATTTCGGATGCCCAGCAACTGTGTCATAATGCGCCGCTTGAGTGCGCGCCGCGCCGGCGGCTGCGGCGATCCGACCCAACGACCGAATTGTCAGGTGAACGAACCATGAGTTTCTTTATTTCCGATGCGATGGCCCAGGCGGCCTCTGGTGGTGGCGCTGCGGGGCAGCCGGGACTGGAGGGGCTGATTCTGCCCATCGGCCTGATCGTGCTGCTCTACTTCCTGATGATCCGGCCGCAGATGAAGCGCCAGAAGGAGCACAAGAAGCTGGTGGAGGCCCTGGCCAAGGGGGACGAGGTGCAGACCGAGGGCGGCATGATGGGGAAGATCGTCGACATCGGTGACAACTTCGTCAAGCTGGAGGTCGCCGAGGGCACCGTCATCACCCTGCGCCGCCAGTCCATCGTTGCGGTGATGCCCAAGGGTACCCTGAAAGAGCTGTGATCCCCGCGGCGGTCCGCCCCGCGTGGCCGCGTACCGGTCCAGGTACCCGGCCGGGTTCCCGCTGAGTCCACGAACAAGAACACAATGAACCGATATCCCCTCTGGAAGAATCTGCTGGTGGTCCTGGTGATGCTGATCGGCATCCTCTATGCGCTGCCCAATCTGTTCGATCAGGACCCCGCCATGGAGATCAGCGGCACCCGCCGCGCCACCGTCGACCGGGCGGTGGAGAACCGGGTGCTGGAGGCGCTGAAGCAGGCCGGCATCGAGGTGAAGTCCCTGGACCGGGCGTCCAACCGGCTGTTGCTGCGGTTCCGTGACTCCGACACCCAGTTGCGTGCCAAGGACGTGCTGGAAGAGACCCTGGGGGGCGACTACACCGTCGCCCTGACCCTCTCCACCGATGTCCCCGCCTGGCTGCGCGCCATCGGCGCCAAGCCCATGTACCTGGGACTGGACCTGCGCGGCGGCATCCACGTGCTGATCGACGTCGACATGGAGGCTGCGGTGCGCCAGGCGCTTGACCGCTATGCCGGCGACATCCGCACCTTTCTGCGCAAGCAGAAGCTGCGCTACAGCCGGGTGAGCCAGAAGGCGGACCGGGTGGAGATCGCATTCAAGGATCCGGCGGTGCGGGACCGGGCCTACGACGCCCTGGGCAACGAGTTCCGCGACCTGCTGCTGGAGAGCCGGGACGAGGGCGGCGACTATCTGGTCGAGGTCAGGATGAGCCGGGTGGAGCAGAAGACGGTGCGCAAGTTCGCCCTGGATCAGAACATCACCACCCTGCGCAACCGGGTCAACGCCCTCGGCGTCTCCGAGCCGGTGATCCAGCAGCAGGGCGAGAGCCGTATCGTGGTGCAGCTGCCGGGGGCCCAGGATCCGGCCAAGCTGAAGGAGATCCTCGGCGCCACTGCCACCCTGGAGTACCGCCTGGTGGACACCGAGCACAGCGTCGAGGACGCCCTGGCCGGCAAGGTGCCACCCGGATCCAAGCTCTACCGCACCCGCGACGGGGAACCCCTCCTGCTGAAGAAGCGGGTGATCGTCACCGGTAACCAGATCACCGACGCCTCCTCCGGCTTCGACCAGCGCTCCGGCCAGCCGGCGGTGTTCGTCAGCCTGGACGGGCAGGGCGCGCGGCGGATGCGCAACATGACCACCGAGAACGTGGGCAAGCCGATGGCGGTGGTGTTCATCGAGACCCGCAGCGAGACCAGGATGGTCGACGGCAGGAAGGTGACCCGCAAGGTCCCGGTGGAAGAGGTGATCAGCGTCGCCAACATCCTGGAGCCGTTCGGCCGCCGCTTCCAGACCACCGGCCTGGACAGCCCGGCGGAGGCCCACGACCTGGCCCTGCTGCTGCGCGCCGGCGCCCTCGCCGCTCCCATCGACATCGTCGAGGAGCGTACCATCGGTCCCAGCCTGGGTCAGGACAACATCGACCAGGGCTTCGTGTCGGTGGTGATCGGCATGCTGCTGGTGGTGCTGTTCATGGCGCTCTACTATCGCGCCTTCGGCCTGGTGGCGGACCTGGCCCTGGTCATGAACCTGGTGCTGATCGTGGCGGTGCTGTCGATGCTGCAGGCGACCCTGACCCTGCCGGGCATCGCCGGTATCGTCCTCACCGTCGGCATGGCGGTGGATGCCAACGTGCTCATCTTCGAGCGCATCCGCGAGGAGATCCGCAACGGCAGCACGCCCCAGGCGAGCATCTTCGCCGGCTACGACAAGGCACTCTCCACCATCGTCGACGCCAACATCACCACCCTGATCGCGGCGGTGGTTCTGTTCGCCTTCGGCACCGGCCCGATCAAGGGGTTCGCCGTCACCCTGTTCATCGGCATCCTCACCTCCATGTTCACCGCCATCGTCGGCACCCGCGCCGTGATCAACCTGATCTACGGTGGCCGGCGGGTGAAGAAGCTGGCGATCTGAACCACCCACAGGTTACGAGACAGACCCGATCATGCTGAGCATCAAGCGCAAAACCGACTTCGACTTCATGGGCAAGCGCCGGCTGGCCATGATCCTCTCCATTACTGCCGTGGTGGTCGCCATCCTGTCGGTGATCGTCCGCGGCCTCAACCTGGGTATCGACTTCACCGGCGGCACCCTGGTGGAGGTGGGTTACGAGAAGCCGGTGGAACTGGAGAAGGTGCGCGAGGCCCTCGGCAGCGCCGGCTTCGGTGACGCCACGGTGCAGCACTTTGGTACCCCCAGGGACGTGCTGGTGCGGCTGGCACCGCAGGAGGGAAAGGACAGCGCCCAGCTCAGCAACCGCGCCTTCGATGCCATGAGCCGGGTGGAGGCGGGCCGTGCCGAACTGCGCCGGGTGGAGTTCGTCGGTCCCCAGGTGGGCGACGAGCTGACCGAGGATGGCGGCCTGGCCATGCTCTATGCCCTGATCGGCATCCTGATCTACGTCTCCCTGCGCTTCGAATACCGCTTTGCCCTCGGCTCGGTGATCGCCCTGATCCACGACGTGCTGATCACCGTCGGCATCTTCTCCCTGTTCCAGATCCCGTTCGACCTGCCGGTGCTGGCGGCGATCCTGGCAGTGATCGGCTACTCGCTGAACGACACCATCGTGGTGTTCGACCGCATCCGCGAGAACTTCCGCAAGATGCGTAAGGGGACGCCGGTGCAGATCATCAACGCCTCCCTCAACCAGACCCTGTCCCGCACCCTGGTCACCTCTCTCACCACCCTGCTGGTGCTGCTGGCCCTGTTCCTGTTCGGTGGCGAGATCATCCACGGCTTCGCCCTGGCGCTGATCATCGGCGTGGTGGTCGGTACCTACTCCTCCATCTATGTCGCCAGCAGCGCGGTGCTGATGCTGGGTATCAGCAAGGCGGACCTGATGCCGGTGAAGAAGGAGGGGGCGGAGATGGGGGACGGCAGCCAGCCCTGAAGCGGGTCAGCAGGCGGCCCTGCGCAGGGGCGGGAACGGAAGGATGTCGGCGGCGGGCGCGTCGCTCTCCGGCCCGCTGCCGTCGGCCGCGTCCCGGCCCGCCTGCCGTTGCGTTCCGCCGATCTGGATGATCTGGAACTCCAGGCCGTTGGCGTAGGCGGACTCGAGTGAGAACTCCAGCATGCCGTCGAGGACGTCGCGCATCACCATCTCCAGCGCACGATCGCTGACTCGGGTCGGGGTCTCGTTTCTGTCCGTCATGGAGTGCTCACCTCACTGGTTTCCGGTCGCCTCACGGCACGCTGCATTCAGACGGATTAGCGGTTCCCCGGGGGATTTCTTGAGCAGAAGCCAAATCCCGGGATTGCTTTGAATATTTAATCCAACCCATTGAAAATCAGCCGGTTATCCAGGGCGGGAAGGCGTTGTCCGCAGGTGGGCGGGAGCCCCCGCCCGAGACCTGGTTCAACAAAACGGGAAGGGGCCCCTGCCGGCGACCGCTGGCGCCGGCTCAGGCGCGCAGCCGGTCGTCCAGGTGGGGGGCGATCTGGCGCAACAGGGCGGCGTGGACCCTGATGCCGCCGGCCACCACGTTGCCGGTCTCGAACTGGCGGTCGCCACCGCCGATGTCGCTGACCACACCGCCTGCCTCCTGCACCAGCAGGGCACCGGCGGCGAAGTCCCATTCCGCCAGTCCCAGTTCCCAGAAGCCATCCAGCCGTCCCGCCGCCACGTAGGCGAAATCGAGCGCTGCGGATCCGGGGCGGCGGATGCCGGCCGTATCCTTGATCAGGGCCCGGAACATGCCCAGGTAGGCGTCCAGGTGGGAGTGGTCGCGATAGGGAAAACCGGTCCCGAGCAGGGCCCCTTCCAGCCCCTTGCGGCTGGTGACGCGGATGCGGCGGTCGTTGAGCAGCGCCCCCCGGCCGCGGCTGGCGGTGAACATCTCCTCCCGCATCGGATCGTAGACCAGGCCGTGCTCCAGCACCCCCCGGTGTTTCAGGGCGATGGAGATGGAGTAGTGGGGGAAGCCGTGCAGGTAGTTGGTGGTGCCGTCGAGGGGGTCGATGATCCACTGGAACTCGCTGCCCCGGTGGCTGCCGCTCTCTTCCGCCAGGATGGCGTGGTCCGGATAGGTCTTGCGCAGGGTCTCGATGATCGCCTGCTCGGCGGCCCGGTCCACCTCCGACACGAAGTCGTTCATCCCCTTGCTGGAGACCTTCAGCGAGTCGACGTGCTCGAAGTAGCGCAGCAGGATGTTGCCCGCCTGGCGGGCGGCGCGGATGGCGATGTTTACAGTCGGATGCATGGCAATACGGCCCGTGGCTGGATGGCGGGAGAGGGCGGCAGTGTAAACGCATCCCCCGGGTTTGGAAAGGCGGGCGACCGCCCGCGGGAGTGCCGTCCCGGTGCCCGGGATCCGCTCCCCGGAGGCAGCCGTTCCCGTCCCCCCGCTACGGCCGTGCGCCCGCTCCCCGCCGTGTGGCCACTTGCCCGTGGCCGGTGCGCCGGCGCATAATCCGCGCCTTCCCAGGCCGCGGTCAGGATACGCCCCCCATGCTGCACAATGTTCGCATCGTCCTCATCGGGACCACCCACCCGGGCAACATCGGCGCCAGTGCGCGGGCGATGAAGAACATGGGGCTGCAGCAACTGTGGCTGGTGCGGCCCAAGCTGTTCCCCCACGCCGAGGCGACCGCGCGGGCGTCGGGGGCCGACGATCTCCTGGCCGCGGCACGGGTGTGCGACGATCTGGACCAGGCCCTGGCCGGCTGCCGGCTGGTGGTGGGGGCCAGCGCCCGCCTGCGCAGCCTGCGATGGCCCCAGCTGGATCCGCGTCAGTGCGGACACCGGCTGATCCCGGAGGCGGCACAGGGCGAGGTGGCGCTGCTGTTCGGCCGCGAGAGTTCCGGGCTCTCCAATGCCGAGCTGGACCGCTGCCACTACCTGGTCCACATCCCGGCCAATCCGGACTACTCCTCCCTCAATCTGGCCCAGGCGGTGCAGGTGCTCTGCTACGAGCTGCGCATGGCGTCGCTGGAGCAGGCAGGGCCCGCAGCCGGCGGGGAACCACGCGAGGTGGCCGACGCAGCGGCCATGGAGGGGCTGTTCGGGCACCTGCAGCAGACCATGGAGCAGCTCGGATTCGCCAACCCGGAGCAGTCCACCACCCTGCAGCGGCGCCTGCGCCGCCTGTTCCTGCGGGCCCGCCCGGACCAGGACGAGGTCAACATCCTGCGCGGGCTGCTCAGCGCGGCCGGGAAGCGGGGAGGCGGGGCGTAGCCGCAAACCGGGTCCGCCGCCCCGGCCGACCGCTGCCGAACCGGCGGGAAGGGGGCGCCCGCAACCCTCCACCGCGCGGTCTCTGGCGGTCCCGGTTAATAATCGAGTAGAATACTGTGTCTTTTGGCCCGCGCCCGACCCAGGGCGTCCGAACAGAGGTGTCGGCGTTCCATGTTCTCGCGTCTCAGAGAGGATGTCAGCTGCGTGTTCGACCGCGATCCGGCGGCGCGCAACGCCTTCGAGGTCATCACCACCTATCCCGGGCTGCACGCCATCCTGCTCCACCGGCTGGCCCACTGGCTGTGGAACTCCGGCCTGCGCTGGCTGGCCCGCTTCGTCTCCATGCTGGCACGCTGGCTCACCGGTATCGAGATCCACCCGGGGGCGGTGATCGGGCGCCGCTTCTTCATCGACCACGGCATGGGCGTGGTGATCGGCGAGACGGCGGTGATTGGTGACGACTGCACCCTCTATCACGGCGTCACCCTGGGTGGCACCAGCTGGCAGAAGGGCAAGCGCCACCCGACGCTGGCGGACGACGTGGTGGTGGGGGCCGGTGCCAAGGTACTGGGCCCGATCGAGATCGGCCGGGGTGCGCGCATCGGCTCCAATGCGGTGGTGGTGAAATCGGTACCGGAGAACACCACCGTGGTTGGCGTGCCCGGCCGGCTGATCGAGAAGGCCACCGTGCGGGACGACCGGCACCGGGTGAAGATCGCCCGCAAGATGGGCTTCGATGCCTATGGCGCCACCGCCGACGCCCCGGACCCGGTGGCCCACGCCATCAACTGCATGCTGGATCACATGCACGTGCTGGACCAGCGCATGCAGAGCATGTGCGAGACCCTGCGCAGGGTGGCCCGGGAGCACCCGCAGATCGAACTGCCGGAGATGGAGAGCTGCGAGATCGCCTCCACCGCCGACGAACTGCTGCGCATCCACCCCGACGAGGACGAGGGGGCGGAGACGGAACCGGGGGCGGGGAAGGATGTCGACAGTAATACTTGAATAAAATACTCAGGTATTATACATTGGCCGGCATCGATAGAGTCGTGGAGCAGCAGACGTGAGACTGACAACCAAGGGTCGTTACGCGGTGACCGCCATGCTGGATCTGGCGTTCCATGCCGGTGAAGGCCCCATCACCCTGGCCGAGATCGCCCGCCGGCAGGGGATCTCCCTCTCCTACCTGGAGCAGCTCTTCTCCCGCCTGCGCAAGCAGTCGCTGGTGAAAAGCGTGCGCGGTCCCGGCGGTGGTTACGTGCTGGCCCGGGGAGTGGAGGAGATCCACGTGGCGGAGGTGATCTCGGCGGTGGACGAGCGGGTGGATACCACCCGCTGCGGCGGCGCCCACAACTGCCAGGACAACGAGCGCTGCCTCACCCACGATCTGTGGCACGACCTGAGCGACCGTATCTACGACTACCTCAACCAGATCAGCCTGCACGACCTGATGACCCAGCGCGGCGCCCGGCAGGTGGCCCGGAGGCAGGATGGCCAACAGGGCATGAGCGTACAGGTATCTACGGCAAAAACCGCCTGACGATCAATAGATAACAGAGTATAAACAGAATTTACATGAGCTTCTGGAGCGATCGATGAAGTTACCAATCTACATGGATTACTCGGCCACCACGCCGGTCGATCCGCGGGTCGCGGAGAAGATGTGCGGCTACCTGACGCCGGATGGCATCTTCGGCAATCCCGCCTCCCGTTCCCACAGCTTTGGCTGGGAGGCCGACAAGGCGGTGGAGAAGGCGCGGGGCCAGGTAGCGGAACTGATCAACGCCGACCCCAAGGAGATCGTCTGGACCTCCGGCGCGACCGAATCGGACAACCTGGCGATCAAGGGCGCAGCCCACTTCCTGCGCCGGAAGGGCCGGCACATCGTCACTTCCAAGACCGAGCACAAGGCGGTGCTGGACACCTGCCGCCAGCTCGAGCGCGAGGGCTTCGAGGTCACCTACCTGGATCCGGAGCCCAACGGACTGATCGACCTGGAGAAACTGGAGGCGGCCCTGCGGGACGACACCATCCTGGTCTCCATCATGCACGTGAACAACGAGATCGGCGTGATCCAGGACATCGGCGCCATCGGCGAGCTGACCCGGGCACGCAAGATCCTGTTCCACGTCGACGCCGCCCAGAGCGCCGGCAAGGTGCCGCTGGACATGCAGGCCCAGAAGATCGACCTGATGTCCCTGTCGGCACACAAGATCTACGGTCCCAAGGGCATGGGCGCCCTCTATGTGCGGCGCAAGCCACGGGTCCGGATCGAGGCCCAGATGCACGGCGGCGGACACGAGCGCGGCATGCGTTCCGGCACCCTGGCGACCCACCAGATCGTCGGCATGGGCGAGGCCTTCCGCATCGCCGGCGAGGAGATGGGGCAGGAGAACGAGCGCATCCTGGGCCTGCGCAACCGCCTGTGGGAGGGCCTGCGGGAGATGGAGGAGGTCTACCTCAACGGCGACCTGGAGCAGCGGGTGGCCGGCAACCTCAATGTCAGCTTCGCCTACGTCGAGGGCGAGTCCCTGATCATGGCACTGAAGGACATCGCCGTCTCCTCCGGCTCCGCCTGTACCTCCGCCAGCCTCGAGCCCAGCTACGTGCTGCGCGCCATCGGCCGCGAGGACGAGCTGGCCCACAGCTCGATCCGCTTCACCATCGGTCGCTTCACCACCGAAGAGGAGATCGACTACGTGATCGCGCTGGTGCGCGAGCAGGTGACCCGGCTGCGCGAGCTGTCCCCGCTGTGGGACATGTTCAAGGAGGGCATCGACCTGAAGAGCGTGCAGTGGTCGGCCCATTGACGGGGCCGGCAGAGGCGATCCCCAGAAATCACGAATGAGCACCACCTGCCGACGGCAGGTGCAGAGAATCCGGAGAAGAGATCATGGCATACAGCGACAAGGTACTGGACCACTACGAGAACCCCCGCAACGTCGGTACCCTGGATACCAATGCAGATGACGTGGGGACCGGCATGGTCGGTGCGCCGGCCTGCGGCGACGTGATGCGGCTGCAGATCAAGGTCAACGAGGAGGGCGTGATCGAGGACGCCAAGTTCAAGACCTACGGCTGCGGCTCGGCCATTGCCTCCAGCAGCCTGCTCACCGAGTGGGTGAAGGGCAAGACCCTGGACGAGGCGCAGCAGATCAAGAACACCGATATCGCCGAGGAGCTGGCCCTGCCACCGGTGAAGGTGCACTGTTCGGTGCTGGCCGAGGACGCCATCAAGGCGGCGGTGGAGGATTACGCTGCCAAGCAGAACAAGCAGAACTGAGTCAAACAAGTCCCCCACGGGGACAGGAGCAGCAGACCATGGGCATCACCCTGACCGAAGCGGCGGCAGAGCATATCCGCAAGTTTCTCGACAACCGGGGGGCCGGCATCGGCATCCGCCTGGGTGTCCGTACCTCGGGTTGCTCCGGCATGGCCTATGTGCTGGAGTTCGCCGACGAGGCGGAGCAGGATGATCAGGTGTTCGAGGATCATGGCGTCAAGGTGCTGGTCGACCCGAAGAGTCTGCTCTACCTGGACGGCACCGAGCTGGACTACACCAGGGAGGGGTTGAACGAGGGCTTCAAGTTCAACAACCCCAATGTCAAGGACGCCTGCGGTTGCGGTGAGAGCTTCACCGTCTGAGTGCCGGTACCGGGTCCGGAGGCGCTGAGCCCCCGGAACCGCTGCGGCGGAAACCCGTGCAGGTCGGCCGTCAGGCCGGCCTGTCTACGTTATGGAACACAGCGAATCGAAGTCGACATGCTGGATTTCTCAAAAAACTATTTCGAGCTGTTCGGCCTTCCCGTCGGCTATATCATCGATGTGGACAAGCTGGCGGAACGCTTCCGCGAACTGCAGCGGGTGGTGCACCCGGACCGTTACGCCAATGCACCCGATCACGAGCGGCGCCTGTCGATGCAGGGGGCGACCCGTATCAACGAGGCCTACCAGACGCTCAAGGACCCGATCCGGCGCGCCCACTACCTGCTCTCCCTGCATGGCATCGACAGCGACGTGGAGAAGGAGACCACCCGCGACACCGACTTCCTGATGGAGCAGCTGGAGCTGCGCGAACAGCTGGAGGCGGCACGGCACCAGCCCGACCCCTACGCCGCCATCAACGCCCTGGTGAGTGACATCAACCAGCGTATCACCAGCCTGGTGGGGCAGATGGCGCTGCAGTTCGAGAGTGCCACGCCGGAGCAGCTCGAGGATGCCAGGGAGATCCTGCGGAAGATGCAGTTTTTACAGAAATTTCGCCATGACGCCGACGCGTTGGAGGCGGAACTTGATGAATCACTTCAATAATAGGAACGGCGCCTGACATGGCTCTGCTACAGCTTTCGGAACCGGGGCAGTCCACCGCCCCCCACCAGCACCGGCTGGCGGCCGGCATCGACCTCGGAACCACCAACTCCCTGGTGGCAAGCGTCCGCAGCGGCAGGGCGGTGACCCTGCCCGACAGCGAGGGGCGTCACCTGCTGCCGTCGGTGGTGCGCTACACCGGGGACGGGGTGCAGGTGGGATACGAGGCGAG
Source organism: Sedimenticola thiotaurini (assembly GCA_011051715.1). Classification (GTDB taxonomy): domain Bacteria; phylum Pseudomonadota; class Gammaproteobacteria; order Chromatiales; family Chromatiaceae; genus HyVt-443. The sequence goes on from DRKP01000059.1 coordinate 53,072, forward strand.
GGCGGCGGCCGCCACCGATCCGCTCAACACCATCGTCTCGGTGAAGCGGCTGATCGGCCGCAGCGTGGATGAGATCAAGTCCCTCGGCAGCCGGCTCCCCTACCGCTTCGTCGACAGCGGGAGTTCGGTGCCCCGGATCCAGACGGTGGCCGGTGCGGTCAGCCCGGTGGAGGTGTCGGCGGAGATCCTCAAGGCCCTCGCCCGGCGCGCCGGGGAGAGCCTCGGCGGCGAGCTGGAGGGGGTGGTGATCACCGTCCCCGCCTACTTCGACGATGCCCAGCGCCAGGCCACCAAGGATGCGGCGCGCCTGGCCGGGCTGCGGGTGCTGCGGCTGCTCAACGAGCCGACGGCGGCGGCCGTCGCCTACGGCCTCGATTCCGAGTCCGAGGGGGTGCACGCCATCTACGACCTCGGCGGCGGCACCTTCGACATCTCCATCCTGCGGCTCAACAAGGGGGTGTTCGAGGTGCTCGCCACCGGCGGCGACTCGGCCCTCGGCGGTGACGACTTCGACCGCGTGGTGGCGGAGTGGATGATGCAGCAGGCCGGCATCCGGGACGACGCCGACCACGCCATGCTGCGGCGGCTGATGCGCGAGGCCTGCGCCGCCAAGGAGGCCCTCACCGAGGCAGCCTCCACCGGGATCCGCCTGGAGCTGGAGGATGGCACCCACTGGCAGGGGACCCTGACCCGGGAGCAGTTCGACCGCTTGGTGGAACCCCTGATCCGCAAGACCCTGGGTCCCTGCCGCCGCGCCCTGCGCGATGCCGGTCTGGGCCCGGAGGAGATCCGGGACGTGGTGATGGTGGGCGGCTCCACCCGGGTGCCGCTGGTGCGCGAGCTGGTGGGCGGGTTCTTCCGCACCGAGCCACTGGTGGAAATCGACCCGGACCGGGTGGTGGCCATCGGTGCCGCCATCCAGGCCGACATCCTGGTCGGCAACAAGCCGGACGAGGAGATGCTGCTGCTGGACGTCAATCCGCTCTCCCTCGGCATCGAGACCATGGGTGGCCTGGTGGAGAAGATCATCCCCCGCAACACCACCATCCCGGTGGCGCGGGCGCAGGAGTTCACCACCTTCAAGGACGGCCAGACGGCGATGGCGATCCACGTGCTGCAGGGCGAGCGCGAGCTGGTCTCCGACTGCCGCTCCCTGGCCAGGTTCGAACTGCGCGGCATCCCGCCGATGGTGGCCGGGGCCGCACGCATCCAGGTCACCTTCTCAGTGGACGCCGACGGCCTGCTCAACGTGGAGGCGCGGGAGGAGAGCACCGGGGTGAAGGCCAGCATTGAGGTGAAGCCCTCCTACGGCCTCAGCGACAGCGAGATCGAGGGCATGCTGCGCGACTCCATCGACCACGCCGCCGACGACATGGTGGCACGGCGCCTGCGCGAGCAGCAGGTGGAGGCGCAGCGGGTGATCGAGGCCCTGCAGGGCGCCCTGGCGGAGGATGGTGACCGGCTGCTGGATGCCGCCGAGCGGCAGCAGGTGGAGCAGGCCCTGGCCCGGTTGCAGGCGGTCGCCGGCGGCGACGACGCCGACCGGATCAAGCGGGAGATCGAGGCGCTGGAGAAGGCGTGCGAGTTCTACGTCGAGCGGCGCATGAACGCCAGCGTGCGCGAGGCCATGTCCGGCCGCAGCGTCGAGGATTTCGAATGACCGCGACCGACAGGCACCGATCCCCGCGGCAGTGCCGCCCCGGCGCGGGCGAATCGGCCCGCCGCTGCGCCGTCACTGCAATGGAGCCCGGCCGGGACGATGGAAACAGGCGCCAACGAGGATACAACCAGCAGGACCACAGCCATGCCACAGATAATATTCCTACCCCATGAAGAGATCTGCCCCGAGGGGGCCGTGATCGAGGCCGAGCCGGGCACCACCATCTGCGATGCGGCCCTGGCCAACGGCATCGAGATCGAGCACGCCTGCGAGAAGTCCTGCGCCTGCACCACCTGCCACGTGATCGTGCGCGAGGGCTACGACTCCCTGCCCGAGGCGGACGAGACCGAGGAGGACATGCTGGACAAGGCCTGGGGGCTGGAGCCGGAGTCGCGCCTCAGCTGCCAGGCGCAGGTGGCGGACGAGGACCTGGTGGTGGAGATCCCCAAGTACACCATCAACATGGTGTCCGAGAGCCACTGAGCCGGGGATTCCCCCGGGGGCGTGGCCCCCTTTCCGGCTGGCACCGGGGTGCAGTCGAAGGGGGTGCCGCGAACGGACGCGGATCGTCGGGGGAATCCGCCGCCTGACCGATCGGCGGCCGGCCCGCTCTGACGGAATGCGGTTCCTGAATAGTTTTCCATGAAATACATGGTATTACCAGAGGATTGTCAGAATGAGTCTCAAGTGGACCGACAGCCTGGACATCGCCATCGAGCTGGACGAGGCCCATCCAGACGTGGACCCGCTGCGGGTCAACTTCGTGGAGCTGCGGGAGTGGGTGCTGGCGTTGCCTGACTTCGACGACGACCCGAACCACTCCGGCGAGCGCATCCTGGAGGCGATCCAGCAGGCCTGGATCGAGGAGCGGGAGTAACACCGGGGCGTGGTGGCACCGGCCCGGTTCCCCCGCTCCGGCCCGGCCCTGCTCAGGAACGGAAGTCCTTCAGGAACTCCCGCGCGAACCGCTTCAGCTCCTTCGCCCCCAGGCTGCTGGTGACGAAGGTGAAGCTGCCGGCATCGTGGTTCACGAACAGGGTGATCTCGTCCCCTTCCTCCACCAGGGTGCCGGTGTTCCTGCCGACCCGCACCTTGCGCCCGGCGAAGCCCATCGCCATCTGCATCACGGCTGCACCACCGCCGCTGGAGAGGGTGACCTGGATACTGCTGTCCCCCCTGGTATAGGTCCGCTCGATCTGGGAGAAGCCCATGGCGCCACCCTGGCTGAGTTCACCACCGGTGAATCCCATCACCTCGTCACGGAACGAGGTCGCCGCCAGGTTGCGCTTGATCTGCTCCATCTCGTCCTTGCACAGGGAGACCAGGTCGATGGCACCTTTCAGGTCCCCGTCCTGGTAGAGCTGGACCGCCTCCTGACAGTTTTCCAGTGGATTCACGTCCAGCTGCTTCTCCAGGGCATCGAACTCCCCGGCCTGGAGGGTACCGCAACCGAGGAGCAGTGCCAGGGCATGCCCCAGTCTCTTCGTTCCGTGTTTTTTCATGGCTACCTCCCGGGCTGTGTGCCCCGTTTGCCAGCGTGACTCCAGGCACCGATCCCGTGTCCCGATTTAACCATTACCGACAGACCGCTGCCAGTTCCGGCCGCCGAAGGCGGTCCTGTGGTCGCCACCCGGGAACCCCCGCATCCTGATCGTGGTGGATGGCCTTCAGAGCACGCTCCAGGGGAGGGGATGGCGGGTGAGCGCCACCGCGACGATGTAGAACACGGTGCACAGGGCGAGCACCCCGAACAGGGTACGCTGGCGGCGGGAGCGGCCATACTTGAGCGCCAGGCTGCCGAGCACGATGTAGAGCAGCAGCAGGCCCAGCTTGGTGCCGAGCCAGGGGGTGGTGAAGGGTGACTGCCCGCTCAGCAGCACCATCAGGATGCCGGCGGTGAGCAGCAGGATGTCGTTCCACATGGAGAGACTGCGCACCCAGCGCCGCTGCAGCCGCCGGGGCGAGTGCAGCATCCAGTGCAGGCGGATCACGAAGAAGCTGATGGTGAACACCACGGTGGCCACGTGCAGCTGCTTGATCCAGTAGTAGCTCATGGGGCGGGGATGGTATTAACCCGGCAACCTAATATATCGTGTTCAGCCGTGCTGTGCGCGTTCGCGGCAAGGCGTCGAAACGCCGCTGTAGCACTTCTACAGCCAGTTTCGACAACGCAGTCCGCGGGCGCGCACAGCACGGCCTGTCATTTGATTTCAA
>DRKP01000060.1 GCA_011051715.1 Sedimenticola thiotaurini
AGGCCATGCCGAGCTGCGGCGCCTGTTGTATCTGGCCGCCATGCAGGCCTGCCGGACACCTGCCTGGAGAGACGTCTACCAGCGCCACCTCGAACGGGGGTTGGCCCCTGTCCAGACGCTAGTCATCCTCGCCAGAAAGCTCGCCCGAGTGGCTTTTGCCATTCTCCGTAACGGAAGCAATTATCAGTCAAGAATTACAAAATCCGCTTGCGTAGAGACATAGAATCTCCTACGGGTTGTCCCGGCCAAACGGAAACGCCTCCCTGCAGGAGCGGCGCCCCCGCCGCGAACCACCCCAGCACCCCCATCCCGGGACGGGTGTCAGGCCTCGTCGTGGCTGTGGGAGTAGCCGCCCTTCAGCACGTAGACATCGAAGCCGAGCTGGCCGAGCAGGAAGGCGGCGGCGGAGCTGCGCTGGCCGGTGTCGCAGTAGAGGATGTATTTCTTCGTCCGGTCCAGGGACGGCGCCCTGCTGCGGAACCGGTGCAGGGGGATGTTGATGGCGCCGGGCAGGGCCGACTTGCGGAACTCGCTCTCCAGACGGACGTCCACCCGCACCGCCCCGTCGGCCAGCAGGTCGGCCGCCTCCTGCCCCTCCACCCAGTTCAGCAGCGGCTCCTCCAGCAGCTCGGTGAAATCCTTCTTCGACAGCCGCATCAGGATGCCGTCGGTGAGCATCTTCACCGAGGCGTTGCGGGGCGCGTCGGAGACCAGGGCCTCCTCGCCGAAGCTGGCACAGGGGCCCAGTTCCGCCAGCAGGTTCTCGCCATGGCTGCCGACCGGGCGGAACACCTTGCAGCGTCCCTTCTTGATCATGTAGTAGTAGTCCCCCGGCGCCCCCATCTCCACGATCAGGTCGCCGGCCTTCACCGGTACCTCCTGCAGGCGCGAGAACAGGGCGTGGATGTTGCCCGAGGGCAGGCGCAGGAAGGCGGTGGTCTGCAGCATCGACATCATCCATTCGCTGTCCTCCGCGTTCGGCCCCACGGTCGGCCGCTCGCCCAGGGTGGGGGGCAGGTCGGGGGCGAACTGGCCCCAGGCGAGCAGCTTCTCCAGCAGGTTGGAGTCGACCCGGGCGATGGTGGCGGTGGGAGTGATCACCTCGGCCTGGAACTGGCGCGGCTTGAAATTGGCCAGGGCATACAACGCCTCCTCGCTGCCGGCGAAGATCTCGGCGTCGTGCATCCGCGAGGAGGTCTCGCGAACGCCGCCGGCCAGCAGAAAGATGGAGTAGGGATCCTCGTCGCCGATCTCGAACAGCCGGTCACCCCGCTGCAGCTGCTCCACCCGGGTGTTGCGGGCCAGATAGAGCAGGCTGTCCTCGTACAGGGAGCTGATCGGGATCAGGGTCCTGAACTTGTTGAGATCCAGTTCGATATCCATGGCTCTGTGCTGCTCCTGTCCTCGACCGGCTGCGGCTGGAACCGGCCCGATCACCGCGGCGCGGGTGTGCGCATGCAAACTGTAGGACAGACTACGAAAATCACCGCGTCGCGGCAACACGAACGGGCGCTGCCGCACGTGGCTTCTGCGAAGCAGTCGTCAGTTTTCGGGTGGTGCGGATGTGGTGTACTATGCGCGCTCCATTCCGCACGAGGTGCAGCATGCAGGATCTCAATCCGATCACCAGCAGGATCAGTGACTTGAAGGGGCGCATCCAGTCCCTCAGGGGGTATCTTTGACTATCCGGGCAAGGCCGAGCGCCTGACCGAGGTCCAGCGCGAGCTGGAGGATCCGGACATCTGGAACGACCCGGAGAGGGCCCAGGCGCTGGGACGGGAACGGGCCTCCCTGGAGGCGGTGGTCAACGGCCTGGACCAGCTGACCCAGGGCGTCGACGACGCCGCGACGCTGCTGGAGATGGCGGTGGAGGAGGGGGACGACGACTCCATCGATGCCGTCGCCGCGGATCTGGACCAGTACGAGCGCCAGGTGGCGGCCCTGGAGTTCCGGCGCATGTTCTCCGGCGAGATGGATCACTGCAACGCCTACCTCGACATCCAGGCCGGCTCCGGCGGCACCGAGGCCCAGGACTGGGCCGAGATGCTGCTGCGCATGTATCTGCGCTGGGCGGAGAAACACGGCTTCAGGACCGAGCTGATCGAGGTGTCGCCGGGCGAGGTGGCAGGCATCAAGTCGGCCACGGTGCACGTCATCGGCGACCACGCCTTCGGCTGGCTGCGCACCGAGATCGGAGTCCACCGCCTGGTGCGCAAGTCGCCGTTCGACTCGGGCAACCGGCGCCACACCTCGTTCGCCGCGGTATTCGTGTCGCCGGAGATCGACGACTCGATCGACATCGAGATCAACCCGGCCGACCTGCGCATCGACGTCTACCGCGCCAGCGGCGCCGGCGGTCAGCACGTCAACCGCACCGAGTCGGCGGTGCGTATCACCCACCTGCCCACCGGTGTGGTGGTGCAGTGCCAGAACGACCGCTCCCAGCACAAGAACAAGGACCAGGCGATGAAACAGCTGAAGGCGAAGCTGTACGAGCTGGAGATGCAGAAGCGCAGCGCCGAGCAGCAGGCGCTGGAGGAGTCCAAGTCGGACATCGGCTGGGGCAGCCAGATCCGCTCCTACGTGCTCGACCAGTCACGCATCAAGGATCTGCGCACCGGGGTCGAGACCGGCAACACCCAGGCGGTGCTGGACGGCGAGCTGGATCCGTTCATCGAGGCGAGCCTCAAGTCCGGGCTGTGACCGGACCGTGCCGATGTCCGCGTGCAACCACTTTTCACCATCCATCGAGTTGAACCATGACAGACCAGGTGCAGGACGAGAACAGGCTCATCGCCCAGCGGCGTGAGAAACTGCAGCGGATCCGCGAGCGCGGCATCGCCTTTCCCAACGATTTCCGCCGCAACGTGGTTGCCGGCGAGTTGCACGCCGAGTACGGGGAGAAGAGCGCCGAGGAGCTGGAGCAGCTGGGCCTGCGGGTAAAGGTGGCCGGCCGGCTGATGAGCCGGCGTATCATGGGCAAGGCCAGCTTCGCCCACCTGCAGGACATGTCCGGCCGCATCCAGCTGTTCGTGCAACGGGATGCCCTGCCCGAGGGGGTCTACAACGAGCAGTTCAAGAAGGAGTTCGATATCGGTGACATCATCGGCGCCGAGGGGGTGCTGTTCAAGACCAGGACCGGCGAGCTGTCGATCCGGGTCGACGACATCCGCCTGCTGACCAAGTCGCTGCGTCCGCTGCCGGAGAAGTTCCACGGTCTCACCGACCAGGAGCAGCGCTATCGCCAGCGCTACCTGGATCTGATCATGAACGAGGCCTCGCGCGAGACCTTCCGCATCCGCACCCGGCTGATCCAGGCGATGCGCGATTTTCTCAACGCCCAGGGTTTTCTCGAGGTGGAGACGCCGATGATGCAGGTGATCCCGGGTGGCGCCACCGCCCGACCCTTCATCACCCACCACAACGCCCTCGACATGCAGCTGTTCCTGCGCATCGCCCCGGAGCTGTACCTGAAGCGGCTGGTGGTGGGCGGCTTCGAGAAGGTGTACGAGATCAACCGCAACTTCCGCAACGAGGGTCTCTCCACCCGTCACAATCCCGAGTTCACCATGGTGGAGTTCTACCAGGCCTATGCCGACTACCACGACCTGATGGACCTGACCGAGGAGATGCTGCGCACCCTGGCGCAGCAGGTGCTGGGCGGCACTTCGATCGACTACCAGGGAGAGACCTACGATTTCTCCCGGCCGTTCACGCGGATGACGGTGAAGGAGTCGATCCTGCACTTCAATCCGGATCTGAGCGAGCAGGACCTGGGGGACCTGGAGCGTGCCCGTGCCGTGGCCGGGCGGCTGGAGATCCCGCTGAAGGAGAGTTATGGACTGGGCAAGGTGCAGATCGAGATCTTCGAGAAGACGGTGGAGGAGCGGCTGCGCCAGCCCACCTTCATCACCGCCTACCCGACCGAGGTCTCACCACTGGCGCGGCGCAACGACCAGGACCCCTTCGTCACCGACCGCTTCGAGTTCTTCGTCGGTGGCCGCGAGATCGCCAATGGCTTCTCCGAGCTGAACGACGCCGAGGACCAGGCCGAGCGGTTTCGCAGGCAGGTACAGGAGAAGGAGGCCGGCGACGAGGAGGCGATGCACTTCGACGCCGACTACATCCGCGCCCTCGAGCACGGCATGCCGCCCACCGCCGGGGAGGGGATCGGCATCGACCGGCTGGTGATGCTGTTCACCGACTCGCCGTCGATCCGGGACGTGCTGCTGTTTCCACACATGCGGCCGGAGTGAGCGGGAGGAGGAAGGCCGTCTACTCCTCGTCGGGCAGCCGGTTCTCCCGCATCAGCTTCTCCAGACCGACCTTCTCGGCGTAGGCCTTCAGCACCTTCGGCCGCGCCCCCTTCTCCTTCACCTCGAAGACCTGGTCCGGGGCATCCGGGATGTTGCCGTAGCGACCGGCGGGGATCTTCACCGTCACCTTCGCCGTCTTGCGCCGGGCCCGCTTCTTCTTCGCGGTGGCCTTCTTCTTCACCCCGGTCTTCTTCTTCGCCGGCGCGCTCTTCGCCTTCTCCCGTTCGATGCGGCCGAAGATGCGTTTGAAGTCCCGGTGCAGATGACGGACGAAGTCGTCCAGCGTGGCCTCTGCCGTCGCCAGGGTCTCGGTCAGCTGGGCGTGTGCCTTCTCCAGCACCTCCTTGCGCTTCTGTTCCAGCTTGTCCAGGGCCTCCAGCTCGGCCAGCCTGCTGCGCAGGTTCTCGATCTCTTTCTTGCGGTTGCTGCTCATCGACTCTCCCGATGTGGTTGGTGTTACAGGAATATTGCTTTCATCTCGTCCACGTCTTCAGCCACTCCCTCGATCTCGATCACCTCCACCTCGGGTTCGAGACCGAGCTTGCGGAAGGCGGGGATGGTGCTCCAGTCCCCGATGCCGTCGTCGCCCAGGGTCTGCAGCCGGGCCACCTGGACCACGTCCACGTAGTCGGCCCTGTCGCCGCTGTCGTAGTCGTAGTCGCGGTAGTGCTCCGCCACCTTGACCAGGTTGTCCGAGAAGCCCCAGGTGCGCAGGATCATGCCGCCGATGCGGGGGTTGAGCGCCTTGACGTAACTGTCCAGCTGCTGCGGGTTGCTCAGCAGCTCGGGGTAGGACTCGGCCATGGTGAGGATGGGCAGGCTGCCGATGTTGTGGATCAGCCCCGCCAGCATCGCCTGCTCCCGGTCCAGATGGGGCAGGGTCTGCACCAGCACCCGGCTGATCGCCGCGATCTGGACACTCTCCTCCCACAGCGCCCGCAGGCGGCGGTCGAGGGTGTCGGAGGTGGCCTGGAAGATCTGTTTCATCGCCAGGCTGACCACCAGGCTGCGTACCAGCTTGTTGCCGAGCCGGGTCACAGCCATCTGCACGCTCTCGATCGGCACCCGCCCCCGGTACAGGGGGCTGTTGGCGACCTGCAGCAGGCGCGCCGACAGGGCTGCGTCGGTGGTCACCATCTCCGCGATCTTGGCGGCGGTGGCATCGTCCCGTTCGACCGCGTCACGAACCCGCAGGGCCACCTCGGGCAGGGTGGGGAGGGTGATGTGGTTCTGCTGGATCGCCTGTTCCAGCTCACTGGCGAATGCTTCCTGGGTAATCATGGTGATGTCTGTTCCTGCTCCAGAGGGTAGGGTTGTTCGGGGAACCGCAGTTCCGCTCCATCGGCGTCGCCCAGACGCAGGTCACCGGCCTCGCGGCTGGCGATCTCCAGCACCACCAGCAGGTCGCAGCCGCCCTCCGGGGCCGGACGCGCGTCCACCACCCTGCCGGCGCCCTGGCCGGAGGCGCTGTGGGGGGAGTGGATCGCATCGCCGGGCCGGGGGCACGTATCGGTGTCGACATGGGCCAGGTACATGCGCCGCTTCAGCTTGCCCAGATACCTCATCCGCGCCACCACTTCCTGGCCGGTATAGCAACCCTTGGTGAAGCTGATGCCGTCGATCAGCTCCATGTTGACCATTTGCGGCACGAATGCCTCCACCGTCTCCTGTTGTACCGAGGGGACTCCGGCGCGGATCTCCAGCAGCGACCAGTAGTCGGCGTTTGCCGGTTCGGCCTTCTCCGCCAGCTGCTGCCACACTCCGGCCACCGTCCGGGCGTCGCCGATCAGCTCATATCTCGGCAGCTCGCCGCCCAACCTGAGCAGAGTGATGCCGTTTTCGGTCACCGCGCCGCCGCTGGCGCCCGGTGGTTGCCGGAAACGGCCCGCCAGCAGCTCCGGCGCGCAGTCTCCGGCCAGCCCGATCCGCACCAGCCGGTCACTGGCGTCCTCGATGGTCACCTTCGACAGCAGCACAAACATGCGCAGCCGGTCGATCAGCGCCGCCACCAGCCCGGCGGTGGTCTGCAGATAGAGATCGCCATCGCGGCGGAACACCAGGAACGAGGCCAGCAGCCGCCCCTTTGGTGTGCAGTAGCCGGACAGCTGCCAGTGGCCCCCGGTCACCTCGCGGATGTCGTTGGTGAGCTGACCCTGGAGAAAGCCGTCGGCGTCCTCGCCGCTGACGCGGATCAGGCCCAGGTGTGAGAGGTCCGTCAGGGCGCAGGCCGGGGCGGCCGCCGCCGTGGGGAAGCGGACGCCGCTGTCGTCGATGCGGGCGGAACGGGACTCGAGGAATTGCTTCCATTGGTCGTTCATGGTGGCTGTCTGTCTCCACGGAATTTGCACGTATGAGCGCCAATGATAGGAGAATTGTTCCCCACTGTCAGTCGATTGCGGGAATGGACGGCAACCGCAACGCAATCGGGGCGGGAGGAGAGGGCGCCGGGCCCGGGGGGGACCCCCGGTGGCGACGCGATGGGGTAGAATGGGCAGCCGTCCCCCTTTCCGTCCCCATGAGCATTTTCCCTATGGCGTCGCACATGATTTCACCCGGCAGCCTGGTGCTGTACAAGATCCGTCCGGCGCTGGTCACCGGCATCAGCGACAAGATCGATATCGATCTGGACGGTGGACGGGGCAAGCGGGTCCGAACCCGGGACATCACCCTGCTGCACCCGGGCCCCCTGACCAGCCTGGCCGAACTGCGACCGCTGGAGGCGGATGTCACCGAGGCCTGGGAGCTGGTGGCCGGTGAAGCCACCGACCTGGAGGAGCTGGCCGAACTGATCTTCGGCGAATACACCCCGGTCACCGCCTGGTCCGCCTGGCAGCGGGTCGTCGACGGGCTCTACTTCGAGGGTACGCCGGACCGCATCCTGGCACGGTCGCCGCAGCAGGTCGAGGAGGAACTGGCCCGCCGTGAGGCGAAGGCGGCGGAGGAGCAGGCATGGGCCGGTTTTCTGCACCGGCTGGAGCAGAAGCGCATCGACGGGCAGGACCGGGAGCGGCTGCGCGAGGTGGAGCGGCGGGCGCTGGAGCAGGCCGCCCACAGCCGCATCCTGCAGGCCCTGGAACGCCCGGACACGCCGCAGGAGGCCCACCGCCTGCTGCTGGAGGCCGGTTACTGGGAACCCGCCTTCAACCCACACCCACAGCGCCTGGGCCTGTCGCTGGACAACCCGGAGCTGCCGCCGGCGACGCTGCCGGAAGAGCCCCGCCGTGACCTGACCGGACTGCAGACCTTCGCCATCGACGACCAGGGCAGCGAGGATCCGGACGACGCCATCAGCCTCGACGGTGACCGCGTCTGGGTGCACGTGGCGGACGTGGCCGCCCTGGCGACGCCCGATTCGGCGCTGGACCTGGAGGCGCGGGAGCGGGCCGCCAACCTCTATCTGCCGGACCGGATCGTGCATATGCTGCCGCCGCATCTCACCCGGCAGCTGGGACTCGGCCTGCAGCGGCGTTCGCCGGCACTCTCCTTCGGGCTGCGGCTGGGGGGGGAGGGCGAGGTGACGGAGCTGGAGGTGGTCCCGAGCTGGGTGCAGGTGACGCGGCTCACCTACGAAGAGGCGGACCGGCAGCTGGACCGCCCCCCGTTCGACCACCTGCGCCGACTGGCGGACCGCAACCGCCGGCGCCGGATGAGTGCCGGGGCGGCCGGTATCGAGCTGCCGGAGGTGAGCGTGCGGGTGGACGGGGAGGGCCGGGTCCGGATCCGGCCGATCGAACGCCGCGACAGCCGCGAGCTGGTCACCGAGCTGATGCTGATGGCGGGAGAGGCGGTGGCGCGTCATGCGCTGGAGCGGCAGATCCCGATGCCCTTCGTCTCCCAGCCGGCACCGGAGCAGCCGGCGCGTCCCCAGGGGCTGGCGGCCATGTACGCCTACCGGCGCCAGCTGCGGCCGTCGCGCGCCGACACCCTGGAAGCGCCCCATGCCGGCCTCGGCCTCGCCGCCTATGTGCGCAGCACCAGCCCCCTGCGCCGCTATCTGGACCTGGTTGCCCACCAGCAGCTGCGGGCCGTGGTCACCGGCGGCACTCCGCTGAGCGTGGCGGAGGTGTCCGCGCGCATCACCGCCAGCAACCAGGCCAGCGCTACGGTGCGGCGGGCGGAGCGGCTCTCCAACCTGCACTGGAAGCTGATCCACCTGCGGCAGAATCCACACTGGAGGGGGAGCGCCACGGTGGTCGAGCTGCGGGATCAGAAGGCGACCCTGCTGATCCCCGACCTGGCCATGGAGACCCGTCTCCGCCTGCCCGGCGCGGTGCTGGAGCAGAAGGTCACCCTGGCACTGCGCGACCTGGATCTGGCGGAACCGGCGGCCTGGTTCCGGGTGCAGAAGTGACGCGGCGCCGGTGATGTGCCGGCAACGGCGAATTTTGCTACTGTTGTCCGCGCCACCGGGCCCGGCGGGCAAGCGACAGGGAGAAAGGAGATGACGGCAGCGAGCAGTGACAGGCCACTTCAGGGATCCGAGCTGGAGGGACCCTCGCGGGACTTCGCCAGCTATTGCGAGGCCGAGTTCGAGCGCCGGCGCAACGCCGACGAACCGTTCGACGAGGCGGCCTATCGCGAGGCGATGGAGATGACCCTGCGGCGGCTGCGCGCGCTGGAAGAAGAGGGCTACGCATGATCATCACCGACGTCACCGCGCGCAACATCCTCAAATACGCCACCCTGGAACTGCACGACCTGCCGGAGAAGGGCCTGATCGCCATCGACGGTCCCAATGAGTCGGGCAAGAGCTCCATCGGCGAGACCATCTGTTTCGCCCTGTTCGGGCGCACCTATTCGCTCGAACCGGGGGATCTGGAGAAGCTGATCCGCTGGGGCGAGGGGCACTGCTCCGCCAGCGTCCGCTTCCGCAGTGGCGACGGCGGGCACTACGAGGTGGCCCGGTTCCTGGACCGGGACGGCAACCAGGGGGCGCGCCTCAACCGGGTGGGAGAGGAGGAGCCGCTGGCCCGGGGCACCGAGGCGGTCGACAACGAGCTCTACAACCTGCTCGGCTATGGCTACGAGGAGTTCATCGAATCCTTCTATCTGGCCCAGCGCGAAATCACCACCCCCCATCCCCACAGCTACGCGGTCAAGGCGATGGCCGGCATCTCCACCCTGGAGTACGTGGACGGGGAGTACCGCGAGGAGATCGGGCAGATCCAGCGGTCGCTGACGGAACTGGCGGAGCGCCGCGCGGCGGTGGAACAGGAAGTGGCCGGGCTGGCGCTGGACCCGGAGCGGCTGCCCGCACTGCAGCAGGAGCGTGACCGGCAGGCGGCAGCGGAGTCGATGCTGAATCACCGCGTTGCCGATCTGGAGCAGGCCTCCAGCGACTATCAGGACGCCTGGCCCCGGGTGCGGGCGGCCAGGCGTGCCAGAGGGCGGGCCGGTCTGCTGCGGCTGCTGTCTCTGCTGCTGGCGGCGGTGCTGCTGGCCGCCTGGGGCCTGCTCACGCGCTACCCGGAACACCCCCTGGCCGGCCGTCTGAACGGCTGGCTGGGTGCCCAGCTGCCGGCGTGGGGGGGGCAGTATCTGCCCTGGCTGCTGTATGCCGGGATCGGCTTCGCCCTGCTGTTTCTGCTCGCCTGGTTCCGCATCGGTGCCCTGAAGGGGAGGATCCGCCGGCTGCAGGAGAAGGCCGCCGGGCTGGCCGGGCAGCTGGAGGAACTGTATCAGTCGGTCGCGCCGAAGCCGGACGGGGAGCCGGAGACGGCGGCGCCTGCAGCGGAGGGCGAAGCGGAGCAGGAGACACCGGCAGAGGGTGGCGAGGCCGCCCCGCCGACGCCCCCCGAGGCGGCGACGGTCGAGACCCTGCTCGGCCGCATCCGGGCCCTGCAGGCGACACCGCCGGAGGTGCGCGACGGCAGCGGCCAGCTGCTGGCCTGGACCCGGGACCGCCTGCAACGGCTGCAGACCCGCCTAGGCCGGCTCGACGAGCAGCTGCGCAGCGAGCAGGAGCGGGTGCGCAAGGCCGGTCACCTGCAGCAGGAGCTGGAAGGCCTGGAGCAGAGAACGGCCGATCAGCAGCACCGGCTGCAACAGCGGGAGCTGGCCCGGGAACTGCTCGCTGGCGCCATCCGCCATCTCTCCCAGCGCTTCAACCGGGAACTGCGGGACCTGGTGGGACGCACCCTTCCCCTGTTCACCGAAGGGCGCTACGAACACCTGCAGATCGACGACGATCTGACGGTACGCGTCTTCTCCAGCGAGAAACGCGACTTCCTCGACCTGGAGGAGATCTCCAGCGGTACCCAGCGGCAGATCATGCTGGCGGTGCGCCTGGCGCTGGCCCAGGAGCTGGTCAACAGCACCGTCGAGGGGCGGCAGTTCCTGTTCCTGGACGAGCCCTTCGCCTTCTTCGATCAGGAGCGTACCCGGCAGGCGATCGGCGTGCTGCCGGAACTGAGTGGGGAGATCAGCCAGATCTGGCTGGTGGCCCAGGAGTTTCCGGCGGATCAGACCTTCGATGTCCCGATCGCCTGCTCCCGCGACCAGGACAGCCTGCCGGCGGTCTGAGCGGTGGCCTCGCCCTATCCCAAGTGCGCGGTCTGTCGCTTCATGCGTGGCATGGCATTCAGCGCGCTTGGGGGCGGGGCGGCCGGCTACCTGGCCCTGAGCCTGGGCATGACCCGCGCCAACGCCATCATCGCCGCCTTTTTCGGTGCCCTGGGCGCGGTGCTCTGGGCCGGCCGGCGCGGCAGGGACGGCTGAGCGGCCACCATGCCGGCGGGCCTGCCCGCATTCCGGTCACGCTTTGGTCGCCGCGCCTGGATCACCGTTGCACCGCCACCGGCACCGGCTGCAGCACCCGCTCCAGATCGGCCGGATCCATCGACACGATGTAGCCACGGCTGCCACCGTTGATGTAGATCAGTGGCAGGGCCAGGATGCTGCGCTCGCAGTAGACCGGCATCGCCCGGCGGGTGGCGAAGGGCGATGTGCCACCCACCCGATAACCTGAATGGCGCTCGGCGCTGGCGGGGGCGCAGGGGCCGACCGACTTGCAGCCGATATGGCGGGCGAGGGCACGGGTGGAGACCTCCCGGTCGCCATGCATCAGCACGATCAGCGGCCGACCGGTCTCGTCCTCCATGATCAGGGTCTTGATCACCCGGTGTTCGTCGACCCCGAACTCGTCCGCGAACTGGCGGGTGCCGCCGCCGGGGCGGTAGCGGTAGAGGTGATCCCTGAATGCGACACCCTGCCGCCGCAGCAGCAGGGCGGCTCGGGTCGCAGGCGGTTTCCTGGCCACAGTGCAGTTTCCTCGTTCGGGGCCTGTCGTCGCGGCTGCTCTCCTCCCGTCCCCTGTTGCGAAGCGCGTTCCCGGTCGGGATAATCGTTCCCAGGGGGGCAACCGGAGGAGCCGCCGATGCGCAGACTCTACACCCTGCTGCCGGATCCCGACAGCTGCCGCCGGCTGGTGGAGGAGTTGCGCGGGCAGGGGATCGCGGACACGCACATGCATGTGGTGGCCTCGGCCGCCATGCCCCTCGACGACCTGCC
The DNA here is from genome assembly GCA_011051715.1 of Sedimenticola thiotaurini. GTDB lineage: Bacteria > Pseudomonadota > Gammaproteobacteria > Chromatiales > Chromatiaceae > HyVt-443. The sequence continues at coordinate 11,826 of DRKP01000060.1, forward strand.
CCAGGCCAACGCCTGGCAGACCACCGAACTGGCCCACGGGCTGGAGATCGGCGTTGGTCTCGGTGGTGCCGCCGGCCTGCTGGCCGGGCTGGCGGCACTCAGTTTTCCACCCGCAGGCCTGGCCATTGGCGGGGGTGCCGTGCTGGCGAGCGCGGCGGCCGGCGCCGGCTTCGGTGCCCTGGCCAGCGCCATGATGAAGGGGCACGAACACAACCACCGGCTGCACGAGTTCCAGCAGGAGATCGAGGCGGGGCGGGTGCTGCTGCTGGTGGACGTGCCACGGGCCCGGGCCGCAGAGATCCGCGACATCATCCTGCGCCATCATCCGCAGGCGGAGATCCGCAGCGTGCGACCCCGGAACTGAAGGTGGCATCCCCCCCGCTGCCGGACCTTCCCATCCATCAGACCCTGCCCGGGCTGCGGCGACACCTCGCCGGCAGCCGCCGGGTGGTGCTGTCAGCACCGCCCGGATCGGGCAAGACCACCGTCGTTCCCCTGGCGCTGCTGGACGAACCCTGGCTGCGGGGTTCGCGCATCCTGATGCTCGAGCCGCGCCGGCTGGCGGCCAGGACGGCGGCCGCGAGGATGGCCTCCCTGCTCGGCGAGGGGGTCGGGGAGCGGGTTGGGTACAGCATCCGGCTGCAACGGCGGGTATCCGCTGCCACCCGCATCGAGGTGGTGACCGAGGGCATCCTGACCCGGCGGCTGCAGCGCGATCCGGAACTGCAGGGGGTGGGGCTGCTGATCTTCGACGAGTTCCACGAGCGCAGTCTGCACGCCGACCTGGGCCTGGCCCTGGCGCTGGATGTGATGGAGGGGCTGCGTGACGATCTGCGCCTGCTGGTGATGTCGGCGACCCTGGACTGTGATGCGGTGAGCCGGCTGCTGGGGGGCGCCCCCGTGGTGCGGGGTGAGGGCCGCTCCCATGCGGTCGAGCTGCACTACCTGGCGCGGGAACCAGCCGCCACCTCTGCGCGAAGCGGCATCGTGCCAGCCACCGTGGCCGGGGTGCAGAGGGCACTGGCGGAACAGGAGGGGGATCTGCTGGTGTTTCTGCCGGGGGTGGGGGAGATCCGCCGGGCCGCCGAACAGCTGCAACAGCGGCTGGCGGGGAAGGTGCGGATCTGTCCCCTCTATAGCGACCTGGACCCCGGCGCCCAGGAACTGGCCCTGACCCCGGATCCGGCGGGCGGTCGCCGGGTGGTGCTGGCCACCTCCATCGCCGAGACCAGCCTCACCATCGAGGGGATCCGTTGCGTGGTCGACAGCGGCTGGTCGCGGGTGCCCAGGTTCGACCCCAACCGCGGGCTGACCCGGCTGGAGACGCTGCCGGTGTCTCGCGCCTCCGCCGACCAGCGTGCCGGTCGGGCCGGCCGGCTGGGGCCGGGCCACTGCTACCGTCTCTGGACCGAGGCACGCCATGCCCGCCTGGATCCCCACACCACGCCGGAGATCCGGCAGAGCGATCTGGCGCCGCTGCTGCTGGAGCTGGCCCAGTGGGGGGTCACCGATCCCGCCACCCTCGCCTGGCTCGATCCCCCGCCCGCCGGCGCCCTGCGGCAGGCGGCCGACCTGCTGCGCGAGCTGGAGGCCCTGGACGACCATGGCCGGATCACCACCCTGGGCCGGCGCATCCTCTCCCTGCCGGTCCACCCACGGCTGGGACGCATGCTGGTGGCGGCGGAGGAGCGCGGGCGGCTCGCCCTGGGGGCCGACCTGGCGGCACTGCTGGGGGAGCGGGACCTGTTGCGCCGGCGCGAGGGGGGGTACATGGCAGACCTCGCCTGGCGCCTGCAACTGCTGCAGCGCTGGCGCCATGGTGGGGGTGGGGCGGGGCGGACGGAAGGGGTCGAAGCGGCCGCCTGCCGCCGCATCGACCGGGTGGCGCGCGCGCTGGGAGGAGACGGGGCGTGGGACGGGGATACCGGCCCCATCGGCGAACTGCTGGCGGTGGCCTACCCGGATCGCATCGCACGGCGTAGCGACACCTCCCGCGACCGCTACCTCCTTACCAGCGGACGGGCGGTACGGCTGGCCCGGGGCGATCCCCTTGGCACCCATCCCTGGCTGGTGGTGGCGGAACTGGACGCAGGACAGCGGGAAGGGCGGGTGTTCCGGGCGGCGGCCATTGAACTGGATCAGATCTGGCGAATAAAAAGCAGAAGAATTAGAATCCATTCTGGGGTAGAGTGGGATTCCAGTTCCGAATCCGTGGTTTCCCGACAGGAGCACCGGCTGGGGGCGCTCGTTCTGTCCAGCCGGGAGGATGCTGATGCCGACCCGGAGAAGGTGCGCGCAGCCATGCTCGAGGGGGTTCGTCGGATGGGACTGGCCGTGTTGCCTTGGAGCCGTACTGCAATGGAATGGCGGGCGCGGGTGTTGTCCCTGCGCCACTGGCAACCGGATTCCGGCTGGCCCGACCTGACCGACGAGGGGTTGCTGACCACCCTGGACCGATGGCTGGCGCCCTGGCTGGACGGAGTGACCCGGCGGCGGCATCTGCAGCGGCTGGATCTGGAGCAGATTCTGAAGGGATTCCTGGACTGGAACGGGCAACGCGCCGTGGAACGGCTGGCGCCCGTCTGCCTTCGGGTGCCGAGTGGTGCCTGCAGGCGGCTGGACTACCGCCCCGGCGAGGCGCCGGTGCTGCGGGTCCGGTTGCAGGAGATGTTCGGCCTGCGGCAGACGCCGACGGTGTGCGATGGCCGCGTGCCGGTGCTGCTGCACCTGCTGTCGCCGGCGCAGCGGGCGGTGCAGGTGACGCAGGACCTGGCGGGATTCTGGGATACCACCTACGCAGAGGTGAGAAAGGAGTTGAAGGGGCGCTACCCGAAACACTACTGGCCGGAGGATCCGTCGCGGGCGGTGGCCACCAGCCGGGTGCGGCCGCGATGACTCAGCGGCCGGCGCGACGGCGGATCTCGCGCTCGATGCGGTCGCGCTCCTCCGGGGTGTTCAGATTGACGAAGGCGTCGGGCTGGTCGGAGAAGTCCACCGCGACCCAGGGGTGCCGTTCCAGCCACTGGCGGATCCTGCGTCCATCGGCGGCCAGGAACGCCGTCAGGTCGGCGCCCAGTCGCCGCCGGAACAGGCCATGGACCGGTTGCAGACGCTCACCGTCGTGGGCGACGCAGATGTCGGCCCCTTCGGCGTCGAGGTGCCGTTGCAGGCGCACGGCGAGGTCGGGAGGCAGCCAGGGGCCATCGCAGGGGACCGTCAGCACCAGTTCGTGACGTGCCTCGGCGAGGCCGGCGGCGAGGCCGGCAAGGGGGCCAGGGTAGCCGGTGACCCGGTCGGGAACGACCCGGTAGCCGTAACGCCGGTAGAGCGGGAGGTTGCGGTTGGCGTTGATCAGCAGCTCGTCCACCTGCGGACGCAGCGCCTCGATCACGTAGTCGATCATCGGCCTGCCGGCCAGATCGATCAGGCCCTTGTCCCGCCTGCCCATGCGGCGGGCCTGTCCGCCGGCCAGGACGACGCCGGTGATGGGGGACGAAGGTGGGGACAAGGACGGCTCCTGCAGGGATGGCAGTGGTCGGAGCCGGGATTATACCCGCTTCCGGTGGCGATCCGGTCGTCACCGGCAGGGGATGAAACGGGGAGCGGGATCACAGGATGGTGAAGCAGTGGCGTTACCGGCCGGATAATGGCGACTGGGCACGCGAAAACTGTGGAACGGGACCGGGCAGGGACCCCGGCCGGATACATACTTGGAGTGGGACTTGGTGAAACCGGTGGGTTGGCAGCCCCACGATGTGCGCGCAGCGCGGGTTTCGGGTGTCTTGGTGCAGGAGGAAAAAACATGATTACAACAAACAAAGAGGCGGTCACGAAGAGTTTTCGACATGTGGATCTGGTGTTCGAGCCGGAGCACCAGGTGGTCTGGGCGGATCTCAAGTACCCCGGGCGGCCATGCATGAGCAGGGCGCTGCTGAAGGATGTGGCAGCGGCCCAGCGGCTGATCCAGCAGCGCGCCACCAGCGCCCATGAGCAGGGGCTGGACAACCGGCTCATCTACCAGGTGCTGGCATCGTCCCAGCCGGGTGTGTTCAACCTGGGCGGGGACCTGGCCCATTTCATCGAATTGATCCGGACCCGCGACCGGATGCAGTTGTTCGACTACGCCAAGGCGTGTATCGATATCCTCTACCAGAGCGCCACCAGCTACGGCCTGCCGTTCACCACCATCGCCCTGGTGCAGGGGGAGACCCTGGGCGGCGGTTTCGAGGCGGCGCTGTCCGCCAATGTGATGATCGCCGAGCGCGGTGCCCGTTTCGGTTTTCCGGAGACGGTCTTCGGCCTGTTTCCCGGCATGGGCGCCTACAGTTTCCTGGCGCGGCGCATCGCCCCGGCGCTGGCCAAGCGGGTGATCACCAGCGGTCGCATCTACAGCGCCGAGGAGCTCTACGACATGGGTGTGGTGGACGTGCTGGCCGAGGACGGTCGGGGTCGGGAGGCGGTCTACGACTATATCCAGCACCAGCGCAGCCGTACCGCCGGTTTCCTCGCCTTCGACAGGGTGGTGGATCAGTTCCACCCCATCTCCTACAAGGAGCTGATGGACGTGGTGACCCTCTGGGTGGACACGGCGCTGGAGCTGTCGGACAAGAACCTGCGGCTGATGGAGTATCTGGTGCACGCCCAGGAGAAGCGCTGGGGTGCGGATCGGCCGGAACAGGGGGAGCGGGCGGTCGCCCTGTAGGGGAGGGGTCGGAGGCCCGGTCGCGCCTGCGCCGGGCCGGCCGGCATCAGGCCGGGTTCCCCCGCTCCCGGTCGATGCCGATGGCCTCGGCAAACAGGGGCCGGGCCCGCTCCAGGGCCTGCTCCAGGCCCTGCAGGCAGGAGCGCCCCTCCTCCTGGAACCGCTCCGGCGGCAGGTTCTCGGCCATCCGCGCGAGGGTGCCCAGCTGGGTCAGGCCCAGATTGAGGGCGCTGCCCTTGAGGGCATGGGCCAGTTCGCCGAAGTGATGGACATCACCCGCTGCCAGTGCCTCGGTCATGCCCTGGAGCAATTGCCGGCTGTCCCGTTCCATGTTCCGGAACAGGTTCTCGACGAAGGAGTCGTCCCCGGACAGCTGTTTCAGCTCCGCCAGCGTCTCCGGGTCGAGGACGGCCATGCCGTCCTCCTGCCCATCCTCCCTCAGCGCCGCCCCCTGGGGAGGCGGTGGCGCGGCGGCGGTGCTGTCGTCGCCGACCGCCATGGAAATCGCCTCCAGCAGCCTGGCGGAAGAGATGGGCTTGGTCAGGAAATGCTCGATACCCGCCTCGTGACAGCTCCTGCGGGCCTCGGGTGTGGCATTGGCGGTCAGCATGATGAAGGGGACCGGATCCGGGTCGCCGGCATGGGCGAAACGGTGGATCTGGTAGACCTCGATACCACCGATCTCCGGCATGTGCATGTCCACGATCACCAGGTCGAAGGCCTCCTGCTCCAGCGCGTCCAGCACCTGGCGGCCGTTCTCCACCAGGAGAAAATCGTGGCCGGCGCGCTCCAGCACGCGGCCGATCACCATCCGGTTGATGGAGTTGTCCTCGGCGACCAGGATGCGCAATTGCCGCAGCGCCTGCCGGCGGCGGGTGAAATGGCGCGACAGATTGATCACGCCCGGTACATCGCCACTGCCGGGTTTGCTGGCGTGCAGGGCGTTGAACAGCAGGGCCTTGTCGAACGGGCTGGGTATGACGTAGACCGGATTGGCTATCTGGCTCAGGCCCGACTGGAGGCCGCTCTCCCGCGGCTGCCGCGCCAGCAGGACGATGATGTTGGGCAGGGACAGCTCCTGCTCCAGTGACAGGAGGAAGCGCAGCATGTCGCCACTCGGCTCGACACCGTCCAGGATGACGACCTCGTAGCTGGTCGGCCGCTGGCCGTCCCCCAGCAGCATGCGCAGCGCCTCCCGGGCGCTGCCGGCGTCGCTGTAGCCGACACCCCAGCCGCGCAGGGCGTGGGTGATCTCCGTCTCCCCCGTCGCCGGCGGGGCGATACGCAGCACCGAGCACTGCTGGACCTGTTCCAGTTCGCGGTCGTCGACCAGATCCTTCTGGTGCTGGAATTCGATGTCGAACCAGAACCTGGTACCGATGCCCGGGGTACTCTCGAGGCCGATGCGGCCACCCATCAACTCCACCAGGTTCCTGGCGATGGAGGTGCCGAGACCGGTACCGCCGAAGCGGCGGGTGGTGCTCTCATCCGCCTGGGTGAAGGTATCGAAGATGTGCTCCTGCTCCTCGGTGGTCATGCCGATGCCGGTATCGATCACCTCGAAGCGGATCAGCGAGCGGCCGGAACCGGTGCGGATGGTGCGGCAGCGCAGCTCCACTGCCCCGCGCTCGGTGAACTTGATGGCGTTGCCGATGAGGTTGATCAGGATCTGGCGCAGCCGGTGGGGATCCCCCACCAGCCGGTAGGGGATCTCCAGGCCGATGCTGGAGATCAGCCTGATCCCCTTCTTCTTCGCCACCGGGTCGAACATGCGCACGGTCGAGCCGATCAGGCCATGCAGATCGAAATCGATCCGCTCCAGCGACATGCGGCCGGCCTCGATCTTGGAGATGTCGAGGATGTCGTCGATCAGCCGCAGCAGGGTCCTGCCGGAGGTGGCGATGGTCTCGACGTATCCCTGCTCCTCGTTCCCCAGCGTGCAGTCCGAGAGCAGTTCGGTGGTACCGATGATGCCGTTCAGGGGCGTGCGTATCTCATGACTCATGCGGGCCAGGAATTCGCTCTTGGCCTGGTTGGCGATCTCTGCCCGCAGGCGCTCCGCCTGGACACGCCTGATCAGGATGGCGACATAGCCCGGCAGCACCACGAGGGCACCGAGCAGCCCGATGCCGATGGTCCGGTGGGTGCTCCAGTAGTCGCTGACCGAAAGCGCCACACTGAAGCCGACGATGGAGAGAAGGGCCGACAGGTAGAGATATCTCTCGCCGTGGCGGAAACCGTTTCCGAAGGTGATCCACAGGCACCCTGCCCACCAGGGCGCTCCCGCCTCGCCGGTGGTGATCATGGCGATGCTGAAGGAACCGATATCGAGAAAGATCCCGAACACGATCCGCGCCGGCGACTTCCGCGGCGACCAGAGGATCGATATCAGGATGGCGATGCCCAGGGTGAGATGGACGCCGAACAGAACCAGGCCGCCGATGAGCTGGGGGGAGGCCACCGGGGTGGTGACATCGAGCCAGGTGAGATAGGCCAGGATGATCGAGATGATGGCGATGCGGATGACCGCCTGCTCGAACTCCTGCTGGTTCTCTTTTCGTGAACGAAGACGGCGTACCACGGAGAAGAGTGTGGTAGAAAGAGTCCTCGTCCTGTCGATGAAGGTGTTATGATCCATCCGATTCAGCAGACCAGCAGCAACCCCGTACCGTCACCCTGTCTCAGCCGAGAGAGATAAGAACCGAAACATGGATGAGAAAGTATATAACGCTATCGTAAAAGCCATTGCAACTCAAAAACATATCGATGGTGCATCGATCGAACGCGAATCGACGCTGGAGCAGCTGGGTATTTCGTCGCTGGATGCCATCACCATCGTCTACGAGATCGAGGAGCAGTTCGACGTGGAAGTGCCGAACGACGCCCTGGAGAATCTGAAGACGGTGCAGGACATCGTCGACGGCATCGGCGCGCTGGTGGCGGCGAAGGCCTGAAGCGGATCGTGCCCAGGGTCGTCGTCACCGGTCTGGGTGCGGTCTCCGCCCTTGGCCCCGACGTGGAAACGTTCTGGACCGCCCTGGCCGGTGGCCGGTCCGGTCTCAGGGCGCTCGAGGAGGTCCCCGGCGGTGCGTCGAATACAAGGATCGGCGGACAGGTCCCGAACTTTACCCCGGCGCAGCATTTTCCAGCCGACCTGCTGCCGCTGCTGGACCGGCACTCCCAGTTCGCCATCGTCGCGGCGCGCCAGGCGGTGGCCGATGCCGGCCTCTCCAGGGACGATCTCGGCACGGCCGCAGCCATCGTCGGGACCGGCTGCGGCGGCAAGGAGACGGATGAACAGACCTATGCCAGGCTCTACCGGGAGGGGCGCAAGCGGGCCCACCCCCTGACCATTCCCCGGGGGATGCCAAGCGCCGCCAGCAGCCAGGTCAGCATGCAGCTGGGGATCCAGGGACCGGTGTTCACCGTCTCCAGCGCCTGCGCCTCCTCCAACCATGCGGTCGCCCAGGCGGCGATGATGATACGCGCCGGCCTGGTGGATGTGGCCATCGCCGGTGGCGCCGATGCCCCCTTCACCCACGGCCTGCTGAAGGCCTGGGAGGCGATGCGGGTGATGTCGGGCGACACCTGCCGTCCCTTCTCCGCCGATCGCAGCGGACTGGTACTGGGGGAGGGTGCCGGCATGGTGGTGCTGGAATCGGAGGAGCGGGCGCTTCGGCGCGGTGCCCGCATCCATGCGGAGCTGGCGGGGTTCGGCATGTCGGCGGATGCGGGCCACATCACCGATCCGAGTGTCGACGGGGCGGTCCGGGCGATGACCGCGGCGCTGGCGGATGCGCGGGTCTCTCCCGATCAGGTGGCCTACGTGAACGCCCACGGCACCGGCACCCGCGCCAACGACGTGGCCGAGAGCCGGGCGCTGCGCCAGGTGTTCGGCCGCCATGCGGACGCCCTGGCGGTCTCTTCGACCAAATCCATGCATGGCCATGCCCTGGGGGCGGCCGGCGGGCTGGAGCTGGTGGCGACGGTGCGGGCCATCGCCGCCGGACTGGCGCCGGGGACGGCCAATTTCACCCGGCCGGATCCGGACTGCGATCTCGACTATCTTCCCAATCGGGCGCGGGCGATGGAGATCCCGGTCGCCATCTCCAACTCCTTCGCCTTCGGTGGCCTCAACGCGGTGCTGGTGGTGCGGGCGGTCTGACCGGTTTCAGCGGGTCGGCTCCCTGCGCTCGAACAGGAAGTGGCCGTTGCCGTAGACCTCGCCGTCCCCGGGCGCGAACAGCACCACCTTGCACTGGATGAAATAGTCGTTCCAGTGCCGGATCTCCGCTTCCGACAGGGTGTCACCATAGAGTCGTTCGATGTTGTCCCAGAAGCGGCGGTGCCACTCCTCCAGGGTGCGCCAGTAGTTGAAGCCGTTCAGATACCAGCTCCCCTTCAGGTCGAAGAACTCGTCCTGCTCCTCGATCACCCGGATCGGCCAGATGTGGCCTCCGGGAAAGAACTTTCCGATCAGGGTCCTGCTGGAGTCGTGGTACTGGGGAAACACCGGCCGGGAGACGATCAGGTGCAGGAACAGCCGGCCGCCGGGCTTGAGCAGTGCATGGATGCGCTGGAACGCGGCCCGCAGGTTGTTGACGTGTTCGAAGGCGCCGACGGCCATGACGATGTCATAGCGCTGTTCGCCCAGGTCGGCGAGGGGAACGGCACTGAAGTCCCCCTCGATCAGCGTCAGGTTGCGGCCGTGCAGGGGGTGCCCCGGCTGCTCCATGCACTCGCGGATGTAGCCGGTCTGTACCCTGCTGGGGGTGATGCTGGTGATCTCCATCTGCGGGTAGCGTCCCAGCAGGTAGGTCTCCAGCGGGCCGAACCCGCAACCGATGTTGAACACCTTTTCGTCGCCCCGGATGCCGGCACGCTGGCAGATGAGATCGAACTTGGCCCGCTCCGCCTGTTCCAGGGTGGCGGACGACGCACGGATCTGCTCCGGGGTCTCGCCGTAGTAGGCGGTGGTATAGGCCATGAATTCCGGATCCAGGAAGGCGCGGAACAGGGTGCTGTCGGCATCGAAATGCTGCTCCATCAACTCGTCGGTCTCGTCCCACATCGGGCCCTGATCGGTGGGGATCGCCTGGATGTCCGACTCCGTTCCGGCCGCGGCCAGGCGCTGGTACTCTCGGGTGAAATAGCGGGTCAGGCGTTGTTCGTAGAGACGGAGTTCGTCACTGCCATAGGGCAGGATCCCGGCTTGCTGCAGCTGTTCTCTGATGGACATGATCGGTGCATATCTCTCCGGCGTGGATGGGTACGAATGGCCGGCGACCCGGATGACGGCTGCGCCGTCAGTCCAGGGTCCCCCTGTGGCCCGAGCCAGTATACTCGGAAAGGAACGCCCGCAGCGCCCGTTCCGTGTTCTCGTGGATGGAGCGGATGTCCGCGGTCCGCCCGCCGGCGACCGAGGGAAAGTCATGCGGGTCGATGCGACCGGCGGCGATACTGGCCCGGTGCAGCTCGAATGCGCCCACGTTCCCGGCCAGGTCGGAGAGGGCCTGACTGAGGTCGCGGAAGTGGTGGTGGTCGCAGCGCCGGGCCGCCTCCTCCAGCTGCAGGACCAGACGCCGCCCCTCGATCCGGAAGCCGCTGACCAGCTTCTCCAGGAAATCGCTGCTGCCTCCCAGCCGGTCCAGTTCGGTCAGTCGCTGAATGTCGAGCAGAACCCCCTGGATCTCGCGGATGCCGCGGGCCTTCGGAGGGCCACCGTCGCCACGACCGGCGTCGCCGGTGTGACTGCCCAGCGGCAGCTCCATGATCCGTTCGATGGTGGTGGAGAGCTTGTGGCCGTCCAGCGGTTTGATCAGCATGCCATCGACGCCGGCCGTTTCGCAGCGCCGCAGCAGCGCGCTGTCCGCCTGCTCCAGCAGGATGATGAAGGGAACCCTGCGGTTGCCCACCCGGCTGAAACGGTGCAGTTTGAACGTCTCCAGGCCGCTGGCCCGGTTCAGGTCGAGCGAGACGATGGCCAGGTCGAAGCGGTGGCCGTCCAGGGCATCGAGCACGTGGATGCCGTCATCGGCCACGAACACCTCGTGCCCCATGCGTTTGAGCAGGTTGCGGATGCGGTGACGGTCGCTGCCGTCGCTGTCCGCCAGCAGGATGTGCAGCGGCTGACGCGAGACCGGGCTGGTGTACCGGTCTATCAGGCGCACCACCCGGGTGTCGCTGTCCGGGTACGGACGCAGCGGTTCGTGCAGGGCATTGTAGAGCAGGGTCTTGTCCAGCGGCCTGCCGAGAAGGCAGGAGTAGCCGGCCGCCTCCAGCTGGCTGCGCTGCAGTGCGCCGGTGCTGGCGATGTGGATCAGGGGGAGGTGGCGCAGTTCCGGCTCCGACCGGACCAGGGCCGCGAACTGGTCACTGCCGATCCCCAGGCGTCCCTCGTTGACGATGGCGGCCCGGTACGGGGTGCCGTCGCGTTCGCCCTGCAGCAGCAGATGGAGGGCCTCGCCGACACGGCTGGCGGTCTGGAAGGGGATGTTCCAGGAGGCGAGCCACTGGTGCAGGTCGTCGAGGGCGGCGACGTCGTCGGCCAGCAGCAGGACCGCGGCATCCGCCGCCTCCCTCTCCCCCGCCGCGAGGTGCTCTCCGGTGGTGGTTTCCGGTTCCGGCGCGGAAGCAGGGCCGTCCGGCAGGGCCGCCGCAACGGGGAAGGGGGTGGTCGTCGGGTCGTCCATCTCCCCGGTGAGGTGGTGTTGCCGGATCAGGCGGTGAAACACCATCAGCAGAAGCAGGACCAGGGTGACCAGCAGGACGCCGAAGAGACCGAGCCACGGGCCGGAGAGGCCCAGCAATACGCCGAACGTCAGCGCGATTGCAGGATGTCTCTGCAACAGGTGCCGGCCGGCAGCGTGACGTGTATGGGGATCCCCTGTGCTGTCCATCGCATCCATTTCCCGGGCCCCCTAGGGTTCGTCAACACGATGGGATGGGGCCGTTTCCCCTCGTGACCGCGTTGCGCGTTTGCTTGCGTACGGCAGGCACAGGGCACTCCGTGCGCATTGTCCTGCAGAACAGTGGCTCCCGTCGATGGATATACGCATCGTGCTGGCAGACCCTAGAGGCTGACGGTGGTGCCATCGTCGGAGAAGCGCTCCCGGATCGACAGGATCCGGTCGAGGCGGCTGAAGAAGGCGTCGATGCAGTCCGGGTCGAAATGCCGGCCCCGCTGCTGACGCATGTACTCCAGGGTGCGGTCGATGCCCCATGCCTTCTTGTAGGGACGCTCCGACTGCAGTGCATCGAAGACGTCGGCCACCGCCGCCACGCGTGCCTCGATCGGAATCTCAGCCCCCTTCAGACCCTGGGGATAGCCACTTCCGTCGAAACGCTCATGATGTCCCAGGGCGATGATAGCCCCGGATTTCAGGAAAAAGGAGGGACTGTCCCGCAAAATCTCGTAGCCGATGCGGGTGTGGGTCTGCATCCGCGCCCATTCGTCGCTGTCGAGACGGCCCCGCTTCAGCAGGATGTGGTCGGGTACCCCGATCTTGCCGATGTCGTGCATCGGAGCGGCATGGCGGATGATCTCGCACAGCTCGTGTTCGAGGCCGATCTCCTGGGCCACCAGGAAGGCGTATTCCGCCATTCGCACCACATGGTTGCCGGTATCCTCGTCCCGGTATTCGCCGGCCTTGGCCAGGCGCAGCAGGGTCTCCTTCTCCCGCTGCTCCAGCTCGTGGGTCTTGTTGAACACCTCCTGTTCCAGCCAGCGGGCCCGGTCCTTGATGATCTGCTGCTGGCGACGCAACTGCAGCAGGTTGCGGCAGCGGGCGCGGCATTCGTAGTGATCGATCGGCTTGGAGAGGAAATCGGTGGCGCCCGCCTCGAGGGCACGGTAGCGGACACTCTTCTCGTCGACGCAGGTGATGATCACCAGGGGAATGTCGACGCAGGAGGGGATCTGGCGGAACCAGTGGGTGAACTCGATGCCGTCCATGTGCGGCATCTTGAAGTCGGTGATCACCAGGTCGTGGCTGTTGCCCTTCGCCCACTCCAGGGCCTTGACCGGGCTGGCGAAGCTCTCCACCTGGATCTCCCGGTCGATGGAGCGGATCAGCTCCTCCAGGATCATCCGGCTGATCGACTGGTCGTCGATGATCAGTACAGTCGACATCGAATCTACCCCCTGCGCTCCGCCGCGGGAGCGGTGGCCGCCGTCTGGCATCTGCTGTTCAGGTCGATTGTCAGGATCGCTGCCCCCCGCTGATCGGGAATCCCCGTCGGTCCACTGCGGGCCGGGTCCGGCTCTCCGGGCCTGCGGCCGCTGCAGCAGGGACGGATTCGGATCCGGTCCGGATTCTCCTAGCTTAAGTCCTAGCTTAAGTCATTTAAAAACATAATAATAGCCGATCCACGCCCGGTGGCTGCCACCGTGGTGGTGACGCCACCACGGATCGAACTCCGACGGCAGGGCGGGGTCAGAGTTGAAATTGCAACCATTATGGACAGACACAGGGGGGCGGACGATGAATAGCAACCGGATGCGACGGGCGGGGATACTGCTCACGCTGCTGCTGCTGACACCTTGGCTGCAGGCGGCGCCGGTGATGGTGTCCGGCGACTGGCTGGAACCGAGGCTGGGCCAGCCCGGCCTGGTGATCGTCGACATGAGCGTCGGCGACGCCCAGTACCAGCGATTCCATCTTCCGGGGGCGGTGCGACTGCCCTACCAGGCCCTGGTGCAGAAACGGCGTGATGGTGTCAGCGTGCGGATCGACGACGGGCGCCTTGCCGCCATCCTCGGCATCCTCGGCATCACGCCGGAGGACCACGTGGTGATCTACGACGACATGGGCGGGCTCAATGCCGCCCGTCTGTTCTGGGAGCTGGAGCGGATCGGCCACAAGCAGGTGTCGGTGCTGGACGGGGGGCTGGTCCGCTGGATCCTGGACCGGCGTCCGGTCGACAACCGGCAGGTACAGCGCCCGCGGGTGCGTTATGCGCTTCCGGAAGGCGGTCGGGACAACGATGCGGCACTGGCTCAGGTACGAAACGCGATGGAGACGGGCAAGCCGCTGCTGCTGGATGTCCGTACCGAGCAGGAGTATCGCGGCAAGCCCCGGGTTGCGCGCAGTGGTCACGTTCCCGGCGCCCGCTTCTGGCCCTGGGACCAGGCGGTCGATTTCGATGCCGGATTCGTGGCGCGACCGGCGGACGAACTGCGGGCCAGTCTCGCTGCCGCCGGTGCGGAGAAGGGACGGCCGGTGATCACCTATTGCCGGACCGGCCATCGCGCCGCCCGCGCCTATCTCACCCTGCGGCGTCTCGGTTTCGACCAGGTGAAGGTCTACGACGGATCCATGGCCGAATGGTCACGCAATCCGGATCTGCCGATGAAACAGGGGATGGAGCCTTAACCTGCCCGGCAACCGCGTGCCGGCTGGCGGAGAGCGGTGGGGCCGGGTCAGGCAGGAATATCGCGCTCGCTCGCCTGCCGGAACGCAGCGCGGAACTCGTCGTAGTCGCGCGCCACCGGGTACTGGGGGAACTCGTCGATCACGTTCTGTGGTGGCCGGAACAGGATGCCGCTGTCGGCCTCGTCGAGCATGCCGGTGTCGTTGTACGAGTCACCGGCGGCGATCACCCGGTAGTTGAGGCCGTGGAACGCCTTCACCGACTGCCGCTTGGGGTCCTGCTGGCGAATGTGGTAGTCGACCACCCGGCCGGAGTCGTCGACACTGAGGCGGTGGCAGAGCAGGGTGGGATGACCGAGCTGGCGCATCAGCGGGGCGGCGAACTCGTAGAAGGTGTCGGACAGGATCACCACCTGGAAACGCTCGCGCAGCCAGTCCAGGAACTCGCGCGCCCCCGGTAACGGCCCCATGGCATCGATCACCCGCTGAATATCGGGCAGGCCGAGCCCGTGCTGCTCCAGGATGCGCAGTCGCTGGCGCATCAGCACGTCGTAGTCGGGGATGTCGCGGGTGGTGGCCTTCAACTCGTCGATGCCGGTCCGCTGGGCGAAATTGATCCAGATCTCCGGGACCAGGACCCCCTCCAAATCGAGGCAGGCAATCTCCACTGCGCATCTCCTTTGTCGGCGGCCCGTCCCCCCTGCACGGGGTCCCGGCCGCGGCGCGGACAAGAAAAAGGGTTTCCGAATCGGCCATCGGAAACCCGTTGGATTGGTACTCCCTAGGGGGTTCGAACCCCTGTTACCGGCGTGAGAGGCCAGCGTCCTAGACCACTAGACGAAGGGAGCGTCTTGCTGCGAGGACGTGTATTATACCGATGCCCGGGGCGGCCTCAAGAGTCAAAGCGGATTTTTTTCTATGCCAAGCTGGATCAAGCGCCTGAAGAAGCGAGTCAAGAATATCGCCCGCGATGGCGACGACAGCGGTGGCGGTGGTGGCGGCCCTGTGGTGATTCCCCGCCCGGAACATACCATCTCCCGCGCGGATATCAGCGAGAATGCGCTCAAGGTCCTGTACCGGCTGAAGAACGCCGGTTACCAGGCACACCTGGTGGGCGGAGGCGTACGCGATCTGCTGCTGGGCCGGGAACCGAAGGATTTCGATGTGGCCACCGACGCCAGTCCGGAGGAGGTGAAGCAGGTCTTCCGCAACTGCCGCCTGATCGGCCGGCGTTTCCGCCTGGCCCATGTCCACTTCGGACGCGAGATCATCGAGGTGGCCACCTTTCGCGGCGCCGATCGCAGCGGTGACCGCAGCGCCGAGAACGGCATGCTGGTGCGGGACAACGTCTGGGGCACCCTCGAAGAGGATGCCCAGCGCCGGGATTTCACGGTCAATGCCCTCTATTACAATATCGAGGATTTCTCCCTGATCGACTATCACGGCGGCATGGAGGATCTGCGCAACGGCGTGCTGCGGCTGCTCGGCGATCCGGAGACCCGCTACCGGGAGGACCCGGTGCGCATGCTGCGGGCGGTCCGCTTCGCCGCCAAACTCGGTTTTCGCATCGACCCCGCCTGCGAGGCACCCCTGTTCGGCTCTGCCGCCCTGCTGCGCAGCGTACCGGCGGCGCGCCTGTTCGACGAGGTGCTGAAGCTGTTCATGGGTGGCACCGGGGTACAGGCGTTCGAGAAACTGCGTCACTACGGCCTGTTCGGCGAGCTGTTTCCACAGACCGAGGAGACCCTGGCGCGCCAGGACCACGAATTTCCCATCACCTTCGTCGTGCGCGGTCTGCACAACACCGATCTGCGCATCCGCGAGGGCAAGCCGGTGACCCCGGCGTTCCTGTTCGCGGTACTGTTGTGGGAACCGGTGCGGTTGCGGGCGAACGAGCTGATCGCCCAGGGCGAGGCGCCGGTGCCGGCGATGCAGCAGGCCGGCTCCGAGGTGATCGGCGAACAGCTGCAGCGGGTCTCCATTCCGCGCCGGTACAGCCTGCCCATGCGCGAGATCTGGGGATTGCAGCATCGCTTCGAGCAGCGCAACGGGCGTCGTCCCCAGCGGCTGCTGGGCCATCCCCGCTTCCGTGCCGCCTACGATTTCCTGTTGCTCCGCGCCGAGGCGGGAGAGGCGGACGGGGAGCTGGCCAGCTGGTGGACCGATTTCCAGCAGGCGGAGGCGGGGGAGCAGAGCAGGATGGCGGAGCCGGTGGTGCGCCGTCGTCCGCGCCGCAGGAGGCGCCGGCGTCCGCGCAAGCCGGCCGCCAGCGACGGCTGATGGGGAAGGCGCCCGGTCCCGTGTCCGCGTGGGTCGGCCTGGGCAGCAACCTGGACCGGCCGCGGCAACAGCTGGAGCGGGCTTTCGTCGGGCTGGCCCGACTTCCCGGGACGCGGCTGGTGGCCCGCTCCCCGCTATACCACAGCCCGCCGATGGGCCCCCCGGATCAGCCGGACTACGTCAACGCCGTGGCCATGCTGGAGACCGGCCTCGATCCGCACCGGCTGCTCGCCGCCCTGCAGGAGATCGAGACGGCGCACGGGCGCCGGCGGGAGCGGCGCTGGGGACCGCGCACCCTGGACCTGGATCTGCTGCTGTATGGCGACCGGGTCATCCGCACGCCGGAGCTGACCGTGCCCCACCCGGGGCTGACGCGGCGGGCGTTCGTGCTCTATCCGCTGCGCGACCTGGCCCCCGATCTGATGGTGCCGGGGGCGGGGCCGGTCCGGGGCCTGGCAGACGCCTGTGCCGATCCGGCGGTGGTGCCATTGCGGGAGAGTGGCAGCGACGGCGGGAAGGAGCCGACACGGCTATGAACAACCTGATGGATTTCAGGTATTATTGCGCCGCACAAAAGCCGGTTTCGGGGTCTCCTCCACCGCCTGTCGGCGCGGGAAGGGGTCTCCCCGGGGATCCCGGTCGTCCCATTGACCTGAACGGGTAGGCCTCATGTCGAACGTAACCACCGTCTCCCTGCAGCAGATGAAGCAGCAGGGGGAGAAGATCGCCGTACTGACCAGCTACGATGCCAGCTTCACCCGCCTGCTGGAGGATGCCGGCGTCGACGTGATCCTGGTGGGTGATTCCCTCGGCATGGTGATCCAGGGGCGCGAGAGCACCCTCCCCGTGGGGGTGGACGAGATGGTCTACCACACCGCCTGCGTGGCCCGGGCACGGCGCCGTGCCCTGCTGGTGGCGGACATGCCGTTCATGAGCTACAGCTCCGCCGATCAGGCCCTCGGCACCGCCGGCCGGCTGATGAAGGACGGGGGGGCGCAGATGGTGAAGCTGGAGGGTGGAGCCACCCAGCTGGAGACGGTACGCCAGCTCTGCGCCAACGGTATTCCGGTCTGCGCCCACCTGGGCCTGCTGCCCCAGTCGGTACACCGGCTCGGGGGCTACCGGGTGCAGGGGCGGGACCAGGAGGCGGCCCGCATCATGCTGGAGGATGCCCTGGCGCTGGAGACCGCCGGTGCCCAGATGCTGGTGCTGGAGTGTGTGCCAGTGGCCCTGGCCGGGGAGATCAGCCAGGCCCTGAAGATCCCGGTGATCGGCATCGGCGCCGGTGCCGGCTGCGACGGCCAGGTACTGGTGCTGTACGACATGCTCGGCATCACCGCCGGTGAGCGGCCCCGTTTCGTGCGTGACTTCCTCCCTGCCACCTGCTCGGTCGCGGGCGCCATCCGCGCCTATGTGGATGCGGTGAAGGACGGCAGTTTCCCGGCGGCGGCCGAGAGCTTCCGATGATCCAGGTGGAGACGGTGGCGGCCCTGCGCCGGCGGCGCCGGCAGTGGCGCGAGGCGGGGGAGAGCGTCGCCCTGGTCCCGACCATGGGCAATCTGCATGCCGGCCACCTGCGCCTGGTGGAGCGGGCGCGGGAACTGGCCGACCGGGTGGTGGTCTCGATCTTCGTCAATCCGATGCAGTTCGGGGCCAACGAGGACATCGACGCCTATCCCCGTACCCTGGATCAGGACCGGGAGAAGCTGGAGGCGCTGGATACCGACCTGCTGTTCGCGCCGCCGGTGGAGGAGGTCTACCAGCGGGAGCCGGCGCAGGAGACCCGGGTCCAGGTGCCGGGGCTGTCCGAACGTCTGTGCGGGATCTTCCGTCCCGGCCACTTCACCGGCGTCGCCACGGTGGTGTGCAAGCTGTTCAACATGGTACAGCCCGAGGTGGCGGTGTTCGGCCGCAAGGACTATCAGCAGCTGCTGGTGATCCGCCGCCTGGTGGAGGACCTCTGCCTGCCGGTAAAGATCGAGGGGGTGGACACGGTGCGCGAGGCGGACGGTCTGGCCCTCAGCTCCCGCAACGGCTACCTGAGCCGGGAGGAGCGCAGCCGGGCACCGGCCATCTACGCCACCCTGCGTCACCTGGCGGAGGAGATCCGCGGCGGTGCCGGTGACTACCGGGGACTGGAACGGGCCGGACTGGCGCGACTGGCCGGGGCCGGGCTGCGCCCCGACTACCTGGAGATCTGCCGCGCCGCCGATCTGGAGCCGGCACAGGCCGGGGAGCGCCGGCTGGTGATCCTGGCCGCTGCCTGGCTGGGACGGGCCCGGCTGATCGACAACCTGCTGCTGACCCTGGAGTAATCCCGCATGTGCCGGCCATTGCGATTCCATCTCCTGCTGCTGCTCGTCCTGCTGCTGCCCGCGGCCCTGGCGCAGACCGTGCCGGCCGGACGGGATCAGGCCGGATCGGAGCAGGAACGCCCACCGGAGGTGCCCGAGACCCTGCGCAGCCCGCGCGCCACCCTGGCCACCTTCCTGCACGCCATGAACGACATCAAGCGCGGCAAACCGGAACGGATCGACGATGCGGTGGCCACCCTCGATCTGTCCGACGTGAGCACCCTGGTGCGCCGGGAGCGGGGGCGCGACCTGGCGTGGATGCTGCTGGAGGTGATGGACCGTACCCGGCGGGTCGATCTGAAACGGGTGCCGGACAGAAGAGAGGGCCCACCCTACCTGTTTCACCGCTACGCCAGTGGCGCCATCACCATCGCCCGGATGAAGGACGGGCGCTGGCTGTTCGACGCCGCCACCGTGGCGGCGCTGCCGGCGATCATGGACGAGCTCTCCAGCCGCAGCCGGGTCGCCGGCGTCAGCGACAGCAGCGACTTTCTCCCCTGGTATCTCCGCCTGCGCCAGCAGATGCCGGAGCGGCTGCGCGGGAAGGTGCTGACCCTGGAGGGGTGGCAGTGGCTCGGGCTGCTGCTGACCATCGCCGTCGGTGTGCTGGTGGACCGGCTGCTGGCGCTGCTGTTGCGGCTCTCCATCCGCCGCTGGAAACGGCGCACCAGCCACCCGGAATACCGCAATGTGGACGACAATGTGCTGCGTCCGCTGGGCCTGATGGCAATGGCGGTGATCTGGTGGCTGGGACTGAACATGCTGGGGCTGCCGGAGAGCGCCCTGCTGGTACTGCTGGTGGCGGTCAAGTTCCTGGCCAGTCTCTCCGGGGTGTGGGCGGCCTACCGGCTGGTGGACCTGGTCACCGCGCGCATGCTGCGGCGTGCGGAGGAGAGCGAGGGCAAGCTGGACGATGCCCTGGTGCCGCTGGTACCCAAGACCCTGAAGATCTTCGTCACCGTCGCCGGCTTCGTCTTCATCGCCAACAATCTCAACCTGGACGTGACCGGCCTGCTCGCCGGTCTCGGCCTCGGCGGCCTGGCTTTCGCCCTGGCTGGCAAGGACCTGGTGCAGAACCTGTTCGGCTCCATCACCGTGCTGATGGACCGCACCTTCACCGTCGGCGACTGGATCATCGTCGGCGACGTGGAGGGTACGGTGGAGCGGATCGGCTTCCGCAGCACCCGTATCCGCACCTTCTACAACTCCCTGGTGACGGTGCCCAACTCCCGCTTCATCACCGCCAGCGTCGACAACATGGGGGCGCGGCGCTACCGTCGGCTCTCATGCAAGCTCTCGCTCACCTACGACACCCCGCCGGACCGGATCGAGGCCTTCTGCGAGGGGATCCGCGAGCTGGTGCGCCGCCACCCCTACATGCGCAAGGACTACTACCAGGTCTACCTGAACGAGTTCGCCGCCTCCTCCCTGGACGTGCTGCTGTACGTGTTCTGGGCCACGCCGGACTGGAACACCGAACTGCGCGAACGCCACCGGCTGCTGCTGGACATCCTGCGGCTGGCGCAGCGGCTCGGGGTGGAGTTCGCCTTTCCCACCCAGACCATCTACATGAAGTCGGAGGAGGCGGCGGAGGTGCCGGCAGAGGAGCTGCCCCAGGAGCGGGCCTTCGAGCTGGGCCGCGAGGCGGCATCGAAGATCGTCGACGAGACCCTGGGACGGGGTGTGCGGCCGCCGCCGGTGCGCTTCCCCCAGGTCGACTGATGTCGGTTAGAATATCCTCCAACGAGGGCCATCCGGCGGAACTGCCATGACCATGCAACTGACCCTGCTGAAATCGAAACTCCACCGCGCCTGCGTCACCCACGCCGAACTCGACTACGAGGGCTCCTGCGCCATCGACAGGGATCTCATGGATCTGGCCGGGATTCTCCCGTTCGAGCAGATCCAGCTCTACAACCTGGCCAATGGCGAGCGCTTCACCACCTATGCCATCGAGGGGGAGCGCGGTTCCCGCATCGTCTCCGTCAACGGAGCCGCCGCCCACAGGGCATCCCCGGGAGACCGGGTGATCATCTGTGCCTACGGCGTCCTGGACAGCGCCGAGGCGGCCCGCTTCCGGCCGCGGCTGGTCTACCTGGACGAGCACAACCGCGTCCTGCGCACCGGCGACCAGATCGCCACCCAGGTGGCCTGAGGAAAACGGTCCCGACATCCGCCGGAGGCGCGATCAGGCGGTTCCGGCCAGGGGGTTCGGCGCCGGATCGTCGATGGCGCGGCGGTAGATCTCCAGGTAGCGGCGGGCGCTGGCGTCCCAGCTGAAGTCCTGGCGCATGCCGTTCACCGCCAGCCGCTCCCAGGCCCCCTCCGGCCGTCCCCAGAACTCCATCGCCCGTTCCATCGCCCGCCACAGTGCGGCGCTGTCGGGCTGGTCGAAGACGAAGCCGGTGGCGCGCCCGTCCAGCAGGTTGCGCGGGGTGGCGTCGACCACGGTGTCGGCGAGACCGCCGGTGCGGTGGACCAGCGGAACACTGCCGTAGCGCAGGCTGTAGAGCTGGTTCAGGCCGCAGGGTTCGAACCGGGAGGGCATCAGGAAACAGTCGCAGCCGGCCTCGACCCGGTGGGCCAGTGGTTCGTCATAGCCGATGTAGGTGGCGACCCGGTCGGGAAAGCGACGGCCCGCCTCCTGCAGGGCCCGCTCCAGCTCGGCCGAACCGGATCCAAGCAGCACCAGCTGAGTGCCGGGGCGGCGCATCAGGCCGGGCAGGACATCGAGGATCATGTCCACCCCCTTCTGCTCCACCAGACGGCCGATGTGGCCGAACAGCAGCACATCGTCCTCCTCCGGCAGCCCCATCTCCCGCTGCAGCGCCCGCTTGTTGCCGGCCTTCAGTGCGAAACGGTCGGCGTCATAGTGATGCGGGATGGCGGGATCGGAGGCGGGGTCCCACTGCCGGTAGTCGATGCCGTTGAGCACCCCCTCCAGCCGCTCCTCGCGGTGGCGCAGCAGCCCCTCCAGGCCATAGCCGAAGGCGGGGGTGAGGATCTCGCGGGCATAGGTGGGGCTGACCGTGGTGATCCAGTCGGCGAAGGCGAGCCCCCCCTTGATGAAGGAGAAGTGACCGTGGAACTCCAGCCCCTGCGGGGACCAGAGGGCCGGATTCAGGTGCAGCCGGTCGAAGACGGCGCGGTCGAACACCCCCTGATAGGCCAGGTTGTGGATGGTGAACAGGGTGGCGGGGCGGCTGCCCTCGCCGGCCAGCAGGGCCGGCACCAGCCCGGTCTGCCAGTCGTTGCAGTGGACCAGGTCGGGGTGCCAGTCGAGGCCGGCGTGGTTCAGGGCAATGGCGGTGACGGCACGGCAGAACAGGGCGAAGCGCTCCGGATTGTCCGGCCAGTCGTGGCCGTCGGCGCCGACATAGGGGTTGCCCGGGCGTTCGAACAGCTCCGGTGCGTCCACCAGGTAGAGGGGGATCTCGCCCCCCAGCCGTCCCTCCAGCAGGCGCACCGGCTCCGGCGAGCCGGGCAGGTACAGCTCGGCCACCGGCTGCAGCGGGATCGCCCGCTCCACCGCCTGCGGGTAGGCCGGCAGCACCAGGCGCACATCCTGTCCGAAATGACCCAGCGCCAGGGGCAGGGCACCGGCCACGTCGGCCAGCCCGCCGGTCTTGATCAGCGGCTGTGCCTCGCTGCTGGCGAACAGGATCTTCATCGGCGGTTCTTGGGGACCGTTCATCGCGACACCGGACGTCTGCGTGGAAACGACACATTATATCGGTTCGTCCCCACCGGTGGCCAAGGCCGCGGGCCGTCGAAACCGGCTGCAGGCGTGCTGCAGAGGCGTTTCGACGCCTTGCCGCGAACGCGCACAGCACGGCTGAACACGATATATTAGGTTGCTGGGTTAATAATATAATATTCTGATTTGGTGAATCCCGGCCCGGTCGAGGGGCCGGGCAGGGCAACGCGACAGGGGCGGCGGGCATGCAGGAAGTGGACCGGTGGCAGCAGTGGCGGGATCTGGAGCGGCACTGGCAGGAGATGGCGCCGAGGCACATGCGCGACCTGTTCGGGCAGGATCCGGAGCGCTTTCCGCGCTACACCCTGGAGGCGGCCGGCCTGTTCCTGGACTACTCCAAGAACCGGATCACCGACCACACCCTGGAGTTGCTGCTGGCGCTGGCGGAGCGGGCCGACCTGGCCGGCTGGACGGAGCGTATGTTCCGTGGCGAGGCGATCAACAATACCGAACAGCGGGCGGTGCTGCATACCGCCCTGCGCAATCGCTCCAACACCCCGGTCCTGGTGGACGGGAAGGACGTGATGCCGCAGGTGAACGCCGTGCTGGCGCAGATGGAGCGCTTCACCACGGCGGTCCGCACCGGTGCCTGGACCGGCTTCAGCGGTCGCCCCATCCGCGACGTGGTGAATATCGGCATCGGTGGTTCCAACCTGGGCCCGCTGATGGTGACGCGGGCGCTGGGACACTACCAGAGCGACTCCATGCGGCTGCACTTCGTCTCCAACGTCGATCCCACCCACCTGGCCGAGACCCTGAAACCGCTGGATCCGGAGACCACCCTGTTCATCGTCTCCTCCAAGACCTTCACTACCCAGGAGACCCTGAGCAACGCCCATGCCGCCCGTGCCTGGTGCCTGGAGGTGCTGCGCGAGGAGGCGGCGGTGGCGCGCCACTTCGTCGCCGTCTCCACCAACGCCGAGGCGGTGCGCGCATTCGGCATCGACCCGGCCAACATGTTCGTGTTCTGGGACTGGGTGGGAGGACGCTATTCCCTGTGGTCGGCCATCGGCCTGCCGATCGCCCTGGCGGTGGGGATGGAACGCTTCCTCGAACTGCTCGACGGCGCCCACGCCATGGACCGCCATTTTCGCGAGGCACCGCCGGCACGCAATATGCCGGTGCTGCTGGGACTGCTGGGGATCTGGTACCACAACTTCGCCGGCGTGCGCACCCACGCGGTGCTGCCCTACGACCAGTACCTGCAGCACCTGCCCGCCTACCTGCAGCAGGCGGACATGGAGAGCAACGGCAAGCGCGTCACCCGTGACGGCGGGGCGGTCTCCTGGACCACCGGGCCGGTGGTCTGGGGCGCCCCCGGCACCGACGGCCAGCACGCCTTCTACCAATTGATCCACCAGGGCACCCAGCTGATCACCAGCGACTTCATCGCCGCCGTGAACAGCCACAACGAGTTGGGTGACCAGCAGCAGAAGCTGCTCTCCAACTTCCTGGCCCAGACCGAGGCGCTGATGAAGGGACGCACCCCGGAAGAGGCGCGCCTGGCGATGGAAGGGGAGGGCCTGGCCGCTGCCCGGATCGAGGCGCTGCTCCCGCACAAGGTGTTTCCGGGCAACCGGCCCAGCAACAGCATTCTGATGGAACGGCTGACCCCGGCCACCCTCGGGGCCCTGATCGCCCTGTATGAGCACAAGATCTTCGTCCAGGGGGTGATCTGGCAGATCAACTCCTTCGACCAGTGGGGGGTGGAGTTGGGCAAGGAGCTGGCGGGGGTGATCCTGGAGGAGCTGGTGGACCGGCAGTGCCAGCGCCCCCACGACGCCTCGACCGGTGGGCTGATCGATCTCTGCCGCCGGTGGCGGGGATGAGGTGAGGCCGGAGACCGGCGGGGGGTGGTGACCGGCTCCAGCCTCGGCCGACCGGGGATCTTCTACAGCTGCTGCTCGATCTGCTCGATCAGGGAGATGATCTGGTCCGACAGGGGGGCGATTCGGCGATATTCCCGTTCGGCGCCGGCGTCGTCGCCCCGTCGTTTCAGCTCCACCACCCGCTGGATCGTCTGGTGCA
>DRKP01000061.1 GCA_011051715.1 Sedimenticola thiotaurini
CTCTTCGCCGCCCCCTCTTCGTCCTTTGCCGCCCGCTGGGTCCTGGCCAGCAGGGTGAAGTTGGCCGCGTTGGGCTGCAGGTTTGTAAGCTGCCGCATCGAGCGAGTGGCACTGTTGCTTTCGCCCGCCTCCAGCTGGGTCAGTCCCAGGGCGCGCAATACCTGCGGCTGATTGGGGAAACGGGAGGCCAGTTCGTTGGCCACCTGCAGTGCCTTCAGCTTCTCGCCCCCCTTGCGGTAGGCGTCCACCAGCAGCAGGCCCGGCTTGGCCGAGCCCGGATTGGCCTCCCGCGCCTTCTCCAGCCAGCCGAGCATGGCGCGCCTGTCACCGCGGCGCTCCGCCAGGGCGGCCAGCCCGATCAGGGCATTGGAATTTCCGGGTGAAATCGCCAGTGCGGCCCGGTATTGCTTCTCCGCCGCCGCCTGATCCCCCTTCTTCAGTGCCACCCGCGCCAGGTTGATATGGGCAGTGACAAACCTGGGATCGACCTGCAGCGCCTTGTGGAAACGCTCCTCGGCACTGGCGGTATCGCCGGCGGCCAGGTAGGCCAGGCCGGTCAGATTGTAGGAGACCGGGTTGTCGGGCATGCGCTGTTCCAGCGCCCTGCTCGCCTTCAGTGCCGCCTGGGTCTCGCCATTGCGCAGATGGGACAGTACCAGCAGCACGTCCGCCTGGAGCAGGTCCTGGTCCAGCTCGACCGCGGACTCCAGCTCACCGATGGCCTTGCTGGTGTCGCCCTGGGCCAGCAGACCGAGCGCCAGCTGGGTGCGCAGGGTGGCCATCCCGGGGGCCAGTTCCACCGCCCGTGCCAGCAGGTCGGACCCCTCCTGGAAGCGTCCCGCCCGCAGATAGGCGTTGCCCAGCAGGGCCAGCAGCTGGGGATCGTCGCCGTTGCGCGCCACCGCCGGTTCCAGCACCTCGATGGCCCGCTTCGGCTGGCCGAGTTTCATCCGGGTGGCGCCCAGCAGTTTCACTGTGGGCAGATGATTCGGCAGTCGCGCACGGGCCTGGGAGAGGTATTCGTCGGCCAGGGTGAGCTCGCCACGGGAGTAGAAGATGGCCCCCATCATGAGCTGGCTCTGGACATGATTCGGGATCGCGCCCAGGACCTTCTGCAGATGCTCCTCGGCCTGGTCGAACTGCTTCTGCTGAAACGCGGCGGCCCCTTTCAGGTACTCCACGATCGGCGTGCCCGGTGCCAGCCTCTCCAGTTCGGCCAGATCCTTCTCCAGCGGCTGGTACTTCTTCTGCGCCAGGTAGATGGCGGCCCGTCCCAGCAGGGCGCGCAGATTGTTCGGCTGCAGCTTCAGCACATGGTCGAAATCGGTCAGGGCGGCATCCAGCCTCTTCCCCTGGCGGGCCAGCTCGGCGCGCAGCAGCAGGGCCTGGATGTGGTCCGGGTTCTGCTGCAGAAACTCATCCAGCGCCCTGCTGCCCGCCTCGAGATTGCCGAACACCAGGTCGGTGCGGATCAGCCCCAGGCGGGCGCCGATCTGGTCCGGCTGGATCTCCAGCGCCTTGCCGAAGGCCTTGCGCGCCTGCTGCGGTTGCCTGAGTCCCAGGTAGGCCTGTCCCTGCAGGGCCATCACCGCAGCCTGGACCTTGCCCGACAGGGTGGGATCGGGCCTGATCTCGTCGATGATGGCCTGGTATTTCCGCTGCAGCAGCAGGGCCTCCCCGAGCCCCACCTGCCAGCGCTCCGCTGGCGCCTTCAGCCGCGCCGCCCGGCGATACTCCTTCTCGGCACTGGCGCCATCCCCCAGCCTGAGGTAGACCTGCGCCAGGGTGATCCGCGCCTCAAGGTTGGCCGGATCCTCCTGCAGGGCGTTCTTGAGCTGGATCACGGCCGCCTTGACATCGCCATTTCGCAGGTAGTCCTGTGCCTCCTTCAGATAGTCGTCGGTACTGGCCGCGAACAGCGGCAAGGAGAGGGCGAGCGCGAGCGAAGCGGCGGTAATCTGTCGTCTGATCATTGTCTTGTATTCCATCGATGAGCGGGGGCAGGAGAGATTCAGGCCCCGGCGGGTGACATACCGGGTCACTGGCGGTCCGGGATCCCCAGGCGCGATTCAGGGAACCTCTGACGAGTGGTGAACCGGCATTCCGCACCTGAGTCGTCCGGATCTGGCCAGAGGTTCCCCGATTCAGATGTAACGACCCCAACCGGAGGAACGGGTTCGGCGTTGCACGACGCGGGTTCACGCATCCTGGCGGGAGTCAGATGGTGATATTGTATTTTTTCAGCAGATTATACAAGGTGGGCCGGGTGATCCCGAGCATCTCTGCGGTATGGGAGACGTTGTTCTCGGAGAAACTGAGGGCCCGCAGCACCGCCCGGTACTCGGCCTGTTCCCGCACCTCGCGCAGGTTGAACGGCTCCTGTTCGGTCTCCTGCGTCTCCAGTTCCAGGTCCTGCTCCGTGACCTGGGGACCGTCCGCCATGATCACGGCCCGCTTGATACGGTTCTCCAGTTCCCGCACATTGCCCGGCCAGTCGTAGGCCTCCAGCACCTCCAGGGCACGCTGGGAGAATCCCTTCACCGGCCGTTTCAGCTGGGTGGCGAAGCGCTGCAGGAACCAGCGCGCCAGCAGCACCACGTCGCCGTCCCGCTCGCGCAGCGGCGGGATGTTGATGGTGGCCTCGTTGATGCGGTAGTAGAGATCCTCGCGAAAGGTCTGCTCCGCGATCATCTGGCGCAGGTCGCGGTGGGTGGCACAGACCACGCGCACGTCCACCGGGATCTCGCGGCGACCGCCGACCCGTTCGATCACCCGCTCCTGCAGGAAGCGCAGCAGCTTGGCCTGCAACGCCAGCGGCAGATCGCCCACCTCGTCGAGGAACAACACTCCGCCCTCGGCGGTCTCGATCTTGCCCGGCGTGGTCCGGGTGGCACCGGTGAAGGCCCCCTTTTCGTAGCCGAACAGCTCGCTCTCCAGCAGATTCTCGGGGATGGCGGCGCAGTTGATCGCCACCAGCCGCCGCTCGGCGCGGGCGCTGAGGCTGTGCAGCGCCTTGACGATCGCCTCCTTGCCGGTGCCGCTCTCGCCCAGGATCAGGGTGGAGACATCGGTCGGCGCCAGTTTCTCCACCGTGCGGCAGACCCGCAGCATCTGTGGGCTGGCGGCGATGATTCCCTCCAGCGGCGAGGACGACATGGAGGTCGCCAGTCGCCGGTTCTCCTGCTCCAGGTTGTACAGCCGGGTGGCCCGCTCCACCACCAAGGACAGCAGATCGGGGTCGATCGGTTTCTCGTAGAAGTCGTAGGCCCC
Organism: Sedimenticola thiotaurini; assembly: GCA_011051715.1. Lineage (GTDB taxonomy): Bacteria > Pseudomonadota > Gammaproteobacteria > Chromatiales > Chromatiaceae > HyVt-443. Next base: position 3,271 of record DRKP01000061.1, read on the forward strand.
CATGCCGATCGCGCGCACTGCATTGTTGCGGTCGTTGTGGCCGGTGACCACGATCACCTTGGTGCCCGGTGCCAGTGACAGGATGGTCTCCAGGGTGGCAAAGCCCTCGCTCACGCCTCCGGGATCGGGCGGCAGCCCCAGATCCAGGGTCACCACCGCGGGTTCGGTACGACGCAACTGGGCGATGGCCGATTCCCGGTCCTCCGCCACCGACACCTCGTAGTCCTCGAAGCTCCAGCGCAGCTGGCTCTGCAGCCCCGGGTCGTCCTCCACGATCAGCAGTTTCTTTTCCGCACCACTCAAGATGTCTTCGACTCCAGCTGGTCGGCGGGCCGGTCGGGCGCCGACAATGAAATTTCCCCTGTCTGCTGTACGTTATCGGCGAGCGGCAGCGAGATCTTGAACAGGGTTCCCTCGCCCGGCCGGCTGAACACGGTCACCCGGCCACCGACGGAGTGAACGAACTCGCGGCATTCATAGGCACCGATGCCCATCCCGGTCAAGCCCTTGGTGGAATCGAACGGGCGGAACAGGCGTTCGCGGATGAACTCCTGATCCATGCCACTGCCGGTATCGCGCACCTGGATCACCCCCTGGCCGGCCTCGCTATCCAGCTCCACCACCACCTCGCCATCCGCCGGCGTGGCGTCCTGGGCGTTCTGCACCACGTGGCCGATCACGGCCTCCATGCGGTCGGGATCGGCATACACCCACAGATCGCCCCGTTTCAGCTCCAGCCGGGGCACCGGTCGGCGGGCAGACTTCTCCGCCACCACCCGCTGCAGTACCCGGGAGAGTTCCACCCGCTGGCGCCGGTCGTCCGGCATGCCGCTGCGCAGATGGGCCATCAGCCGGCTCATCTTGCCGACCGCGTTGTCGATGGTGCGCACCGCATCCTCGATGAAGGCCGGATTGGAGCGGTGACGCTCGGCGTTCTTCACCACCAGCGACAGCTGGGCGATCAGGTTTTTCAGATCATGCACCACGAACGCCGACAGCCGGTTGAATCCCTCGAACTGCTGGGCGTCGGCCAGGGCGCGGGCTGCCTGGTAGAATGCGATATAGCTGGCCGCCTGGCGGCCGGCCGTCTTCAGCAGGTCCAGGTTCTCCCAGTTGATGTTGATCCGCACCCGCGGCCGGGTCAACAGCACGAAACCGAGCACCCGGTCGTCGTGGATCAGGGGAACGATGATCCAGGCCTGCTCGATCTCCAGCAGCCACTGGGGCAGTTCCAGCCCGTCGTACAGTTCCGGATCGGTGGCATACTCGTCCAGGTCGATCACCCACTGGCGCTCCTGCAGGAAGCGGATCATGCCCTCCAGTTCCAGTGGCCCCTGGATCTCCGGCTCGCGCTGGTTGCGGGCCGCCACCAGCTGGCAGGGCTGCTGCTCCGGGCACAGGAACAGCAGCCCGCCGGTGCTCTCCATGATCTCTCCCAGGGCCCAGATCACCCGCTCGAACAGGGGAACACCCGTGTCCTGGCCGGACAACAGCCGGATCAGCCGCAGCCACTCCTCGCGGTAGTCGTAGCGGTAGCTGAAGAAGTGCTTGTTGAAGAAGACCTTGGCGTGGGAACGCACCTTGCCGGAGAACAGCAGTGCCATCAGCACCAGCACGGCGGCGAAGAAGAAGACGATCTGCAGCACCGACCCCCAGGCACCACCGTAGAGCTTGATGTAGTAGCCGGCGACCGCCATCAGCAGCATGTAGAGTCCGGCGGCCAGCAGGGTGGTGGTATGGAACACCATGCGCCGGGAGACGAACACCTCGAGCGACCAGGCCGGATTGCGCGCCGCCGAGATCGCCAGCAGAGGTACCGTGATGGCATAGATGCCCCCGCGCGCATACCACAGGTCGGCGTCGATCCTCTTGAACAGCAGGGCATCGGAGAAGAGGTAGAAATCGAAGGCGAACATGCTGCCCAGGCCGAAGCAGAGGTACTTGATCCCCCAGCGCTGTTCCGGTGCGGTGTTGCGGTACAGCTGCTCCACCAGCATCATGCCGACCACGGCGATGATCACCTGCCCCAGATAGCGCACGTCGAGGAAGATGAAGCCTGGGACCACCCGGTCCGGCAGGACCAGCAGCACACTGGCGAGGATCGCCACCAGCGCCAGCAGGCGGTAGAACAGGGTGGAGGCTCCGCTGGCCCGCGCCATCTCCGACAGCAGGCCGATCAGAAAGCCGCACCAGGCCAGGTTCTTGGCCGCCTCCGATCCCCAGATCAGCCATACGGGAACGATCCGGTAGCCCGACTGCAGCGCGAACAGAAGGGCCCAGACGGTGGAGATCACCGATGCCAGCAGCAGCAGACCACCCTGCAGACGCCCGCGCCAGCTGGTGGCAAGCAGCAGCGACAGTACCAGAAACATGGCCGCCGCGACGGCGAAGCCGAGAAAACCGAAATCAGACATGGATCGGAACCGGCGGCGGTGCTGCCCCGGCGGGGATGGGCGATCGCAGGATCAACGGGCGCCCTTCCCCATCAGCACCACTTCCACCGTCTCCAGCAGGATGATCAGGTCGAGGAACAGGTTGGCGTTTTTCACGTAGTAGAGATCGTACTGCAGTTTCTCCTTGGAATCCTCCACCGTCGAGCCGTACTGGTAGCGCAGCTGGGCCCAGCCGGTCAGGCCGGGCTGCATGCGGTGGCGTTCGCGATAGTAGGGGATGGTCTTCTCCAGATCGAGCACGAACTCCGGCCGTTCCGGCCGCGGACCCACCAGGCTCATGTCGCCGCGCAGGACGTTGAACAGCTGCGGGAGCTCGTCCAGGCGGGTCTTGCGCAGGAATGCGCCGAGACGGGTGACGCGGTTGTCGTTGGCCGCCGCCCAGCGCGCCACGCCGTCGGACTCCGCATCCGGGCGCATGCTGCGGAACTTGTGCACCTGGAAATGCCGTCCACCGCGGCCGACCCGGACCTGGTGATACAGCACCGGATGGCGGCCCCGGGACTCCACCAGGCTCGCCACCGTGACCAGCACGAACAGGGGCGAGAAGGCGGCGATCATCAGCAGGCTCACCAGGATGTCCAGCGCCCGCTTGCCGTTCTGGGACAGCACACCCTGGTGGAAACCGGGCGAGAAATAGATCCAGCTGGGGTGCAGCAGATCGATATTGACGCGCGAGGTCTCCTTCTCGAAGAAGGTGAGCATGTCCATGATCTGGATGCCGGACATCTTGCAGTCCAGGATATCGTCCACCGGCAGCCCCTTGCGCCGGTCGTCCACCGCGATCACGATCTCGTTGACCGCGAAACCGGCCGCCATCTCCAGCAGGGAGCCGCTCAACTCCACCTGCTGATCGTCGGGTATCAGGTTGCTGCTCTCCTCCAGGCGCACGTACTTCGCCACGCGAAAGCCGATACGCTCCGGTTCGGTCTCCTCCAGCTGGGCGATGCGGGCGGCATTGATACCGGTGCCCAGGACCAGCACCCGGTGTTTCCGGGACTCGTCGCCGACGATGCGGAAGAAACTGACCCGCAGCAGCAGGATGCCGAGCAGGGAGAGCAGCATGGCCAGGCCGTATACCCCGCGACCCAGGAACAGGGTGGGTACGAGATAGAACACCAGGCTCATCGCCATGGTCGCCAGGAAAAAGCTCACCGCCAGCCGCACCAGCAGGGCCGCCCCGTCGACGCCGCGCTGGTACAGCCCCATGGAGATCATGGTGAACGACATGATCAGGGCATAGAGGGTCGCCGAACCGTAGAGCTCCGGGTTCTGGGACAGGAGGTGCACGCCGCCCCCCCACATCCTCGAGCGCAACCAGAAACCGCCCAGCAGGCTCAGGTAGAAGATGCCCAGTTCCATGGCTCCCAGCAACAGGTAGAGCCTGGACACATAGTGACCAAAGATTCGAATCATGCGACTGCTGTCGTTCCTTCCATGTACGCATGTCCAGTGCCAGGGTGGCCGGACGGCGAAAGTATACAGGATGGCCGGTCCGCTGGAAGAGCGGGAGACGGCGGTTCTGCTACCGGTGTCCCGGTAGCGGTTCCTCGTCACTACATCGGCCGCCTGGATGGGTTCTGTACCCTGCCCCGGACGGAAGGATTCTGCCCCGCGGCCGGGAGGTGCGGAATTGCGCCCACGGCCCGGTCGCAGCCGGCGGCGGGAGGCGGTTGCCGGGAAGCCTGCGGGTGATTCCCTGCCCCGCCAAAGGCCGCTGTCCAGGCGATCGAGGCCACCGGATTCCGGCGCGCACCGGAATGACGGACAGGGGCTCGTCCTGCCGTTCCCTAAAGAGATCGACCCGGGTGTCGCCAACCGAAGGAGCGCCTGCCTCCCACTCGCGCTGGCTGTTGCGGAGCGGTATGATTGGCGGCTGTTTTTTGGCCGTCCCGCCGCCACGGATCGGGAACCGGTTATCCACAGGACCTCACAACGGAAGGAACATGTTTGCAATCGAAGAAGTGAAGATCGGAGTGCTCGGGCTGGGCTATGTCGGCCTTCCCCTGGCGGTGGAATTCGGCCGCACCCTCCCGACGGTCGGACTGGACATCAACCAGGCGCGCATCGACGAGCTGAAGGCGGGCCGGGACAGTTCCCTGGAGGTGGAACCGGAAGAGCTGGTCAAGGCCACCCGGCTGGAGTACACCTCGGATCCCCGGGACCTGGCCGGGTGCAATGTCTACATCGTCACCGTCCCCACCCCCATCGACGAGCACAAGCAGCCCGATCTCTCGCCGCTGGAGGGGGCCAGCCGCATGCTCGGCGGCCTGCTGAAGAAGGGGGATATCGCCATCTTCGAGTCCACCGTCTACCCGGGCGCCACCGAGGAGGTGTGCGTGCCGATCATGGAGCAGCTGTCGGGGCTGCGCTTCAACGAGGATTTCTTCGTCGGCTACAGCCCGGAACGGATCAATCCGGGCGACAAGGAACACCGGCTGGTGACGATCCGGAAGGTCACCTCCGGTTCCACTCCGGAGGTTGCCGACTTCGTCGATGCCCTGTATGGCCGCATCATCACCGCCGGCACCCACAAGGCGAGCAGCATCAAGGTGGCCGAGGCGGCCAAGGTGATCGAGAACACCCAGCGCGATGTCAACATCGCCCTGATCAACGAACTGGCCCTGATCTTCAACCGGCTCGGCATCGACACCCTGGAGGTGCTCGAGGCGGCCGGCAGCAAGTGGAACTTCCTCCCCTTCCGCCCCGGCCTGGTGGGTGGCCACTGCATCGGCGTCGACCCCTATTACCTCACCCACAAGGCCCAGGCCATCGGTTACCAGCCGGAGATCATCCTGGCCGGTCGCCGCATCAACGACGGCATGGGTGCCTACATCGTCGGCGAGGTGGTCAAGCTGATGATCCGCAAGCGGCTGCCGGTGGCCGATGGCCGTGTGCTGATCATGGGTCTCACCTTCAAGGAGAACTGTCCGGATCTGCGCAACACCCGCGTGGTCGACATGGTACAGGCGTTCCAGGACTACGAGAGCCGGGTGGATGTCTACGATCCCTGGGTGGATCCGGCCGAGGCCGAACGCGAATACGGCATTACACCGATCGGCGAACCGGAACCCGGCCGCTACGACGCCGTCGTCCTGGCGGTGGCCCACCGCCAGTTCCTGGAGATGGGCAGTGACCGGCTGCGCGCCCTGTGCAGACCCGAAGGCGTGCTGTACGACGTCAAGCACCTGCTGCCGGTGAGCGACAGCGACGGGCGGCTCTGATTCCCCGGTTCCCCGGCAACTGAGGGTTCGATCGGCGGCATCTCGCCAGGACGCCGGGAACACGGGGCCTCTCCCGTACATCCCTGGGAGCCGGATGCGTTCCGGTTGCGCGATGATCGACCACAGAGGACACAGAGATCACAGAGGTTGTTACAACACTGCCGTCCTGCAACCCCCTTCTCCCCGGGACGGAAAGGACGACGGATTCGGCCACGTCTCGTGCGTAACTCTGTTAGCGACAATGGAAGTGCCGGGAAAACAACGCGGTAGGGCGAGCTCTCACAGTCGCCAATGGGACTGCAATATTGATGCAGTCAACATCTCTGTGGTCTCTGTGCCCTCTGTGGTTGATTCGATATTCGTGGCATCCGCACCTCCCCGGGATGCGTCCCACTGTCCGACCAACAGAAACGGATCGAAATCATGAAGGTACTCATCACCGGCTCGGCCGGCTTCATCGGCTCGGCCCTGGCCCTGCGGCTGTTGCAGCGGGGCGACCAGGTGATCGGGATCGACTGCCTCAACGACTATTACGACGTGGCATTGAAGGAGGCGCGGCTGGCGCGCACCCTGGATCACCCCGGCTATACCGATCTGCGCATCCACCTGGAGGACCGGCAGGCGATGGCCGATGCCTTCGCCAGCCACCGGCCCCAGCGGGTGGTGAACCTTGCGGCCCAGGCCGGGGTGCGCTATTCCATCGACAATCCCGCCGCCTACGTCGACACCAACCTGGTCGGTTTCGGCAACGTGCTGGAGGGGTGCCGCAACCATGGCGTGGAGCACCTGGTGTACGCCTCCAGCAGCTCGGTCTACGGCGCCAACACGCGGATGCCGTTCTCGGTGCACGACAACGTGGATCACCCGGTCAGCCTCTATGCCGCCAGCAAGAAGGCCAACGAGCTGATGGCCCACACCTACAGCCACCTGTTCGGCATCCCCACCACCGGCCTCCGTTTCTTCACCGTGTACGGTCCCTGGGGACGTCCGGACATGGCCCTGTTCAAGTTCACCCGCGCCATTCTGGAGGGCCGCCCCATCGATGTCTTCAACTATGGCAGGCACCGCCGCGACTTCACCTACATCGACGACATCGTGGAGGGGGTGATCCGGGTGCTGGACCGGGTCCCCGGGCCCAATCCGGACTGGAGCGGCGACGCCCCGGATCCGGCCAGCAGCAAGGCGCCGTACCGCCTCTACAACATCGGCAACAACCAGCCGGTGGAGCTGATGCACTATATCGAGGTGCTGGAGCAGTGCCTGGGCCGGACGGCGGAGAAGAACCTGCTGCCGCTGCAGCCGGGAGACGTCCCCGACACCTATGCCGACGTGGAGGAACTGGTGCGCGACACCGGCTACAAACCCTCGACCAGCGTGGAACAGGGGGTGCAGCGGTTCGTGGAGTGGTATCGGGGCTACTACGGCGTCTGAATTCCGCCCCTGCCGGGGCGGATCGCACCGAACCCGCCGGTTATTGCCGCGATTCGGGGGATGGGTCGGCCGTACCGGCCCCCTTCTCCGCCACCCCGCCGAAGAGCCCGAACAGCCGTGGCAGCAGCCGGCCGAGCTCCCCCGACATCAGGGCGAAGTCGACGTCGAAGCGGGTCGCCGCATCCTCCGCCTCCACCTCCGCCGCCTGTTCCTGGATCAGGTCGAGAAACTTCAGGCGCTTGAGCGACAGATCGTCGCACAGCACGAAGGCGATGTGATCCTGCCACTCCAGCGCCAGGCGCACCACCTGCCGCCCGGCGTCCAGGTGCACCCGGATCTCCTCCCCGCCCAGGTCCAGGTGACGGCAGCGGACCACGCTCCCCTCCTCCGTCGGGTCGCGCAGTTCGCACTCGTCCCCCGGCAGCAGATCGCCGGGCAGGCGACCGCTGTGGAGCCACTGGGTCATCACCCCGGCCGGTGACCGCTCCACCTCCAGCGGCTGCAGTGGCAGGCTGCCCAGGGTCTCGCGCAGCAGATCGATCAGCTCCTCGGCCCGCTTCGGAGTGGGGCTGTCGACGATCAGCCAGCCGTTGGCGGCATCGATGTAGGCATGGAGATGGGCGGAGCGGACGAAGGCCTGCGGCAGCAGCTCCAGCACCACATTGTCCTTCAGCTCGCTCTTCTCCCGCCGACCCAGCTTGCGGCCACTGGCCGTCTCCAGCTGCTCCACCCGCTCACCGACCTCCTCCCGCACCACCGATGCCGGCAGCAGTCGCTCCTCGCGACGGGCACAGACCATGATGCAGCGCCCGACAGCGTGGGTCAGCAGCGTCCCCTCGCGGCCCAGTGGCGGCGCCCAGCCCAGGGTGGCCGGCTCCAGCGGGCCGCAGGGGCGGCTGCGGCGGGCCTCCAGTCGCTCGTGCAACTCCTCCGGTGAGAGTTCGAACGGCTGGGTGAGACGGTAGAGCTGCAGGTTCCTGAACCACATGGGGCGACGACTCCGGTAGCAGGGGGAGCGGCATTATGACCAAAGGGCCGCCCCGATGCCAACCCGGACGCCCGGCGCCGGCCCCGACCTTGATTTCGCTCCCGCGGGGACCCATTGTTTCATTGGTTGCCCCTGATCCACAGTCGTGGTGCAAGATGGTTTGGTGATGCTGTTTATTGGCAGCAGATCGACCACAGAGGACACAGAGAGCACAGAGATTTTCTATTGTGGACAGGACGATTCATCTCCTGGCTCTGGAATATCGGAACGACCTGTCATGTCGATGAAGATGGGGGTCCATAAGAGGATGTGCCTGAAAACGCTCTCTTCCGTCATTCCGGAGGGCGTGTGTTTCAGCCATATCCGGAGAACATGTGTTTCAAAAGCAGCATAGGCAGAAAGGACGTTATCCCGTTCCCAACATCCCTGTGCTCTCTGTGACCTCTGTGGTTAAGCCAGGGGAATGGGCATGCTCCACCGGAGCGGAGCCGTGTTTCAGGGGCAACCGGGTCGAATGACCGGTTCTGTGATCCAGGGCCCTCATGCAGGGCGGGAGAGAAAACGATGCAACAGACGGTACGCCTGCCTGCGGTGGCCGGGATGTTCTACCCGGCCGATGCCGATGAACTGCGGCGGGAAGTGCGCCGCTATCTGGCCGAGGCACCCCATCACCGGGTGAACCGGCCGAAGGCGTTGATCGCCCCCCATGCGGGGTACATCTATTCCGGCCCGGTGGCCGGCAACGCCTATGCCCAGCTCGATGACGTGGCCGACCGCATCACCCGGGTGGTGATCCTGGCGCCGGCCCATCGCATGGCCTTTCCCGGCCTCGCCTACAGTGACGCCGACTGGTTCCGTACGCCGCTGGGCGACATCCCGGTGGACCGGGAGGCACTGACAGCGATCGCCGATCTGCCCCAGGTCCACCATCTGGAGGCGGCATTCGAGAACGAGCACAGCATCGAGGTCCATCTGCCCTTCCTGCAGGAGGCACTGCGGGAGTTCCGGATCGTGCCTCTGCTGGTCAGTGATGCCACGCCGCAACAGGTGGAGGAGGTGCTGGAGCGGCTCTGGGGCGGGGACGAGACCCTGATCGTGATCAGCTCCGACCTGAGCCACTACCTGGACTACGACGAGGCGCGGGCCATGGACCGGCAGGCGACCCAGGCCATCGAGGCCCTCAGCCCGGCCGATCTCAGCTACCATCATGCCTGCGGCCGGACTCCGATCAGCGGTCTGCTGCTGGCGGCCCGTCACCACCATCTGCAGCCGGTCACCCTCGACCTGCGCAACTCCGGTGACACCGCCGGCCCGAGAAACCAGGTGGTTGGATATGGTGCCTATGCCTTCGCATGATCCGGCCCATACGCCGCTGCCGCCCCAGGACCGGCGTCTGCTGCTGCGCCTGGCCCGTGATTCGATCCGCCACGGGCTGGAGACCGGGCGTCCCCTCCGGGTGGTGACGGAGGAGTATCCGGCCACCCTGCAGGAACGGCGTGCGGCCTTCGTCACCCTCAATCGCAACGGCGCCCTGCGCGGCTGCATCGGCCACCTGGAGGCGATCCAGCCGCTGGTCGACGACGTCGCCGAGAACGCCTTTGCGGCCGCCTTCCGTGATCCCCGTTTCCCACCCCTGTCGCCGGACGAATTCGACGATCTGGAGATCCACATCTCCGTGCTGACCCCTGCCCACCCCATGACCTTCGATTCGGAGGCGGACCTGGTGCGGCAGCTGCGCCCGGGTGAGGATGGGCTGATCCTCGAAGAGGGCCCCTACCGGGGCACCTTCCTGCCGTCGGTGTGGGAATCGCTGCCCCGGCCGGAGGAGTTTCTGCGCCACCTGAAGATGAAGGCGGGGCTGCCGCCGGATCACTGGTCCGACCGGATCAGGATCTACCGCTACGGAACCGAGTCGTTCTCCGATCGGGACTGACCCTGAACGGGACGGTGTCGCCCCGTTTCAGGGCCTTCAGGACTGGGGCGGCGACGCCAGCACCGGAGACTACTCCAGGCAGACCCCCACAGAACCCGGCCGGCAGGTCCGGCCGTCGCTCCAGATGGCGTTGTCCAGTCGTGCCCCGTCCAGGATGGTGCCCCCAAGACGGGCACCCTGCAGATTGGCGTAGCTGAGATCGGCACCGGTCAGATCGGCGCTGGTCAGGTCGCTGCCGCTCAGGCCGACCCCCTTCATGCGGGCATCGCGAAACTCGGCATAACTCAGGTCGGCATTGCCGAGGTCGGCGTACTGCAGATCGGCACCATTGAAGCGGGAACCGGAGAGGCGGGCCCCGCGCAGCATGGCGTTGCCGATCCTGGCCCGCTGCAGATCGCTCGATTCCGCCACCAGGCCGTCGAGGCGGCAATTGCGCCAGTTGACGCCTGGGGCAGGTTTCGCGGTACAGTCCGGCTCTTCCACCATGGACGGCCGGCCGAGGTAGAAACCGTAGCCAATGGCGATGCCGAACAGCACGATCAGCGCCAGTGTCGGCAGCAGGGGAAAACGCCGCCGCTGGCGGCTGGCCCGCAGCTCGGTCTTGGCCAGCCGGTGTTTTTTCAGCAGCTCCGGTTCCTCCTGCCGGCGATCGCCGCTGCGCCTCGGGGTGGCCCCGGGAAGTTCCCGATTGCTGCGCCGTCGCTCCAGCCCGGTGCGTTCATCTTCCCGCAGCCGCTCCGGCAGCAGGCCTTCGGGATCGCCCGCCTCCATCGCCCGGCGGATCTCGGGTGGGATCACCTCCGGCAGATTGCGGATGAGTTGCCAGTGCCGCCGGTCGTTGGAAACCTCGTGCTCCAGCCCCACCCGTCCCAGCACCACGAACCTACGGATGGCACCGCTGGGAAAGGGCCCTGTCACCCGCCCCTCGCGGCGCAGGAACCAGAGCGGCCGGGTTCGTGTCTCGTCGTCTGCCATGTGTCGGCCGGTCGCTGATCGGTTGAATCCAGGTGGGTTACTGTTAACCCGGCAACCTAATATATCGTGTTCAGCCGTGCTGTGCGCGTTCGCGGCAAGGCGTCGAAACGCCGCTGTAGCACTTCTACAGCCAGTTTCGACAACGCAGTCCGCGGGCGCGCACAGCACGGCCTGTCATTTGATTTCAA
>DRKP01000062.1 GCA_011051715.1 Sedimenticola thiotaurini
AGCTCCCCTGTAAGGACAGAGGATATCCTTGCTCGACTCACGTCTTCGGAATTGAAGATGCTTCGTCGATCATGGCCTCTCGGCCACCAACGGAGCACCCACACAAATTACCTGACTAGTTGTTAAAGAACCGCGGAACACTTCTGATCCGCTGAGACGGTCGATATTAACCGACCACCCCATCAGGGTCAACACCTCGCGCCAACCCCCTCCACCCAGCACCCCCGGCCAACAACCCCGGCAGCCCCAGGCGAGCCGCGCATTCTACCCACTATTTCCAGGGCGTCAAGGCCTTTTTTGCATTCACGGTTAAAGCTGGCCGGTTACGGCGATCACCAGCCCTGCGGCAGCCTCCCGACAGGCTGGAATCAGGCCAGGGTGACGCGGGCGAAACGCCGCTTTCCCACCTGGTAGACCGCGGTCCCGCCCGCAATACAGCGCAAACCACGGTCCTCGACCCGCTCACCGTCGATCTTCACGGCGCCCTGCTTGATCATCCGCATCGCCTCCGAGGTACTCGACACCAGGCCCGCATCCTTCAGCAGGTTGGCGATGGGCAGCCCGTCGTCACCCGCCTCCAGGGTCACTTCCGGCATATCGTCGGGTATGGCGCCCTTGCGGAACCTGGCCACGAAGTTCTCGTTCGCCCGCTGCGCCGCCTCCCGGTCGTGGAAACGCTCCACGATCTCCTCCGCCAGCTGCACCTTGGCGTCGCGCGGATTCATGCCTTCCTCGACCCGCTTCCGCAATGCCCCGATCTCGCTCATCGGGCGGAAGCTGAGGAGTTCGAAGTAGCGCCACATGAGATCGTCCGAGATCGACATCAGCTTGCCGAACATCTCGTCCGGTGCATCGGCGATACCAACATAGTTGTTCAGGGACTTGGACATCTTCTGCACCCCGTCCAGGCCCTCAAGAATCGGCATGGTGAGCACCACCTGGGGCTCCTGGCCGTAGGCCTCCTGCAGCTGCCGCCCCACCAGCAGATTGAACTTCTGGTCGGTACCGCCCAGTTCCACGTCCGCCTTCAGCGCCACCGAGTCATAGCCCTGGACCAGGGGGTAGAGGAACTCGTGGATGGCGATGGGCTGGCCGCTCCGGTAGCGCTTGCTGAAATCGTCGCGCTCCAGCATCCTGGCAACGGTGTGTCTGGCCGCCAGCTGGATCAGATCGGCGGCGCTCATCTCGCCCATCCAGCTGGAGTTGAACACCACCAGGGTCTTCTCGGGATCGAGGATCCTGAAGATCTGCTGCTCGTAGGTCTTGGCGTTCTCCAGCACTTGGTCACGGGTAAGGGGCTGGCGGGTGACGTTCTTGCCGGTGGGATCCCCGATCATGCCGGTAAAGTCGCCGATCAGGAAAAGCACCTCGTGCCCGAGCTCCTGGAACTGGCGCAACTTGTTGATCAGCACCGTATGACCCAGGTGGAGATCGGGCGCCGTGGGATCGAAACCCGCCTTGACGCGCAGCGGCCTGCCACGCTCCAGCTTCTTCAGCAGTTCCTCTTCCAGCAGGATCTCGTCGGCTCCGCGACGGATGATCTCCATCGCCTCGGCAGGTGATGTCATGACAGACCTCTCGTCAGAACTATGCAAGGCCGCACAATTTACAGGATGGGGGGTAAAAAAGTAACCGACCGGGCCGCTACCCTGATGAACGGGGAACCGTGACCGGCAGCCGGGGCAGGCCGATACGCTTCGGAAGGCGGAAAGAGCGCTGGGAATCAAGCGATTTTTCCGCCATAATCAAACCAATTTTCCATGGGTTTAGCGCCGCAACATGACAAACGACTACAAAGCCATTGACGCCTCTCGACACATGGATGGTTGGAGCAGGTCCCGCCTGCTGGCGGTGACCGCCGGCATCGCCCTGGTCACCGCCATCGCCCTCTACCTGGTTCCGTCCGGCGGGGATGTGGAGACGGCCGCCAACGCCCCCGATGCAGCGGCCGACGAACCACTGGCCGGGCCGGTGCAGCAGGAGATCAGGCTGACCCTGCCGGCACTGGGGGGAGAAACGGACGAATCCGCCCCCGTGAAGCAGGAGGAGCAGGTGACCGGGGTGCCGGCCGATGAACCGCCTGTTGCCGGAAAGAGCGCTGAACACCCCGGCCAGGGCGGGGAGTCGTTCCAGCTGAGCCTGTCGAGCGAGGCGCCGGAGACAGCGGCCCTGTCCATCTCCGATCCTGCGGATGACGCCACCACGGTGGATCCGGAACCGGAGACCCTCTCCATTATCGAGACCGCCGAGCAGATCCTGGCCGAGACCACCTTCCACGAAGCAGCCGCCCCGATCGAGGAGAGCAGCCGCTGGATCGAGGAGACGGTGAAGAAGGGGGACTCCCTGTCGCGCATCTTTTCCCGCATGGGCCTCTCCGCCGGGCTGCTCCACCGCATCGTGAACAGCAGCAAGGAGGCGAAGCAGCTGGCCCGCATCCGCCCCGGCCAGTCGCTGAAGGTCAAACTCGACAAGGATGGCAGGCTGCTCGCCCTGGTCCACCAGCGCTCCGCCATCGAGAGCCTGCAGGTACTGGCGGACGGCGACGGATTCGAGACCCGGATCGTGGAGCGGGGACTGGAGACGCGGGTGGCCGAGACTTCCGGCACCATCACCAGCTCCCTGTACGAGGGGGCGAAACGGGCCGGGCTGTCGGACCAGCTGATCATGGAGCTGGCCAACATCTTCGGCTGGGATATCGACTTCGCCCTGGAGATCCGCGCCGGCGACCGCTTCAGCGTCATCTATGAAGAGGAATACCTGGACGGCAAAAAATACGACACCGGCCCCATCCTGGCCGCGGAGTTCGTCAACCGCGGCAAGAGATTCCGCGCCGTGCGCTACGAGGACGAGAGCGGCAATGCCGGCTATTTCTCTCCCGACGGCAGGAGCATGCGCAAGGCCTTCCTGCGGGCGCCGGTCGATTTCCGCCGCATCTCCTCCCGCTTCACCAAGGCGCGCTGGCATCCGGTGCTGGGGAAGAAGCGCCCGCACCGGGGGGTCGACTATGCCGCCGCCACCGGCACCCCGATCAAGGCGGCCGGTGACGGCCGCGTGATCTTCCGAGGTCGCAAGGGTGGTTACGGCAACACCATCATCATCAAGCACGGCAGCCAGTACACCACCCTCTATGCCCACATGTCCCGCTTCAACCGCAAGGTCAGGAAGGGGTCGCGGGTGAAGCAGGGCCAGATCATCGGCTACGTCGGCAAGACCGGCATGGTCACCGGCCCGCACCTGCACTACGAGTTCCGGGTGAACGGGGTCCACCGCAATCCCCTCACGGTGAAGATCCCCGCCGCCGCCCCGTTGGAGAGGAAATACCGGGAGGACTTCCTCCGCAAGAGCAAACCGCTGCTGGCGGAACTGGACAGCCTCGACCGGACGGTGCTGGCCGAAGCCGACTGAACCGGGCCCGGCAGGGCATGGGGGAGCAGTACTATATCGGCCTGATGTCCGGCACCAGCATGGACGGCATCGACGCCGCCCTGATGGCGTTCACCGACCACTCCCAGCGTCTCGCCGGATTCGTCAGCAGGCCCTGGCCGCAACCCCTGGCACAACGGCTGCGCTCCCTCGGCACCCCCGGGCATGACGAGATCGACCGTCTCGGTGTGCTCGATGCCGAGGTGGCGGACGGCTTCGCCGCGGTGGTGAAGGCACTGCTGGCGGCGGCCGCGATTCCCGTCGCAGAGATCCGGGCCATCGGTTGCCACGGCCAGACCATCCGCCACCGCCCCACGGCCTCCCCCCCCTTCACCCTGCAGATCGGGGATCCCAACCGCCTCGCCGAGCGCACCGGCATCACGGTGGTCGCCGATTTCCGCCGGCGCGACATGGCCGCGGGGGGGCAGGGTGCCCCACTGGTGCCGGCCTATCATGCGGCCTGGTTCCGCGATCCCGCCGAGCAGCGCGCGATCCTGAACATCGGCGGAATCGCCAACCTGACCCTGCTGCCGGCGGATCCCGCCCTCCCGGTCACCGGTTTCGATACCGGTCCCGGCAACACCCTGCTCGACAGCTGGATCCGCCACCACCGGGGAGAGGGGTACGATCGCGACGGCGCCTGGGCAGGGAGCGGCCAGGCCGATCCCGGGCTCCTGTCCCGGCTCCTGGACGACCCCTATTTCCGGCTGCAGCCGCCGAAGAGCACGGGGCCGGAATATTTCAACCTGGGCTGGCTGCAGCGCCACCGGCAGACCGGACGACTTCCGCCCCAGGACGTGCAGGCGACATTGCTGGAACTCACCGCCCGCAGCATCGCCGAAGCCATCACCGGCGGCGGTGGTGTCGAACGGCTCATCTGTTGTGGCGGCGGGGTGCACAACACCGTCCTGATGCGGCGCCTGGTAGAGCTGCTGCCAGGGCTGACGGTCGAGCCCAGCGACGGCTACGGAGTGGGCCCGGACCAGATGGAGGCGGCCGCCTTCGCCTGGCTGGCGCGCCAGACCCTGCTGGGACTGCCGGGCAACCTGCCGTCGGTCACCGGTGCAACCCACCCGGTGGTCCTGGGCGGGATCTACCCGGCCGGACGCTGATCCGCAACGGAAAAAGGGGGCCGAAGCCCCCTTTCGTACAGCCGCGACAAGGCGGCGTCAAACGGAAAAGGAGGAGCCGCAGCCACAGGTGGTGGTGGCGTTGGGATTGCGGATCACGAACTGGGACCCCTGCAGGCCCTCGGTATAGTCCACCTCTGCCCCCATCAGGTACTGCAGGCTCATGGGGTCGATCAGCAGGGTCACGCCGTCGGTCACCACCCGCGTATCCCCCTCCTTCTCCTCCTCGTCGAAGGTGAATCCGTACTGGAACCCGGAGCAGCCGCCCCCCTGGATATAGATCCTGAGCATCAACTCCGGATTGCCCTCCTCCTCGATCAGGCTGGCCACCTTGGCGGCGGCCGCGGAGGTGAACACCAGCGGGCTGTCGGTCTCGGCTTCTGCGGTATGGGTCATGGTCATGATGATCGGTCCTGAATACGCTTGCGCCGCCGTGGATGGCGGTCATTGGATCCCATTATGCTTTTCTGAGGGATTTAGTCAACTATTGCCCTCGACCGCCTCGTCGACGACATCCCCGGGCACCGCGGTCTCTTCACGGTGACTGGAACCATCGTAGTCCAGCAGCCGCTGCTCCACATCCTCGGTATAGATCAGCTGGCCGTTGACCTCCGCCCCCATGGCCATCTCCAGCAGCGGATAATAGAGGGTTCCGGTGACCCGGGCATTGGGCAGCAGCTCCACCCGGCGGCTGGCGTAGACATCACCCACCACCTTGCCGTCGAGAATGACGTTGGGAACCCGGACGTCCCCCTCGATGCTCCCCTCCCGGCTCAGGATCAGGGTGGAACGTTCGTCCTGCTCGGCCAGCACGCTGCCATGGATGGCACCATCCACGTGAATGCCGCCGGTGAAGCGGAGATCCCCGTCGAGCACGGTTCCGGTCCCGATCACGGTGGCGATCTTCGGTGGTTTGAAACGTTTTCTCCATGCCATTGCAGTTCCCTCTCAGCCCGTCACCTTCCAGTCGAAACGCTGCTTCACCGGCGGCAGCTTCCTGTTGCTCGGCTTCACCTCAATGATCACCTTCAGTGGCTTGAAGTCGTCCGGCAGCTGAATCTCTCCCTCGATATCCTGGAAGTTCCTGAACTTCATCTTCAGCTTCTCGGTACCCTCTTCCGTGATCTCGCGCAGCGGCAGCCAGGCCGGTTTGCCGCCGCGGGTCCCATCCACCGCGAAGAACACCCAACCGCTGGCGGTACCGCCGTTCTGCATGTTGCGGGTGATGGTGAAGCGGTAGCGGTAGCGCCCCTCGGCGCCCCCCTTTTCGATCACCAGGCGCTGGACCCGGATGGCCTCGCGATCCTCCCGGGTGGAGACCATGCTGCGCAGGAAGGTGAGCTCCTCCTCCATCTTCGAGCGCTCCTGCTGGAACGCGGCCAGCTGCTCGCGCACCTGCTGCACCGCTGCACGGTCGATCTGGCTGGTCTGTTCCAGCATCGCCACCTGCTCCAGCAGCTGCCCGCGCTCCTTCTCCAGCGCCTTGATGCGGGCACTGTCGGCGGCGATCCTGGCCTGCAGCCGCTCGGGATCCGGCCCTCCGTTCTGCCCCACCTGCAGCCACAGATAGCCGCCGGCGGCGAACAGGCCGAGCAGCACCAGCAGGGTCCACAGCAACGGCCGGCCGCTGCCGGGCTGGACGATGCGTGGAGTGCGATAGTGCATGGCGCCGCCGAACCCGGCTCAGGGAAGCAGGGCCACCTGGTCGAGCCCCATGCGCTCGTCCAGTCCCAGCATCAGATTCATGTTCTGCACCGCCTGTCCTGCCGCTCCCTTGACCAGGTTGTCGATGACCGAGAGGATCACCACGGTGTCGCCCCCCTGGGGCCGGTGCACGGCGATGCGGCAGTGGTTGGCGCCGCGAACGCTGCGGGTCTCCGGATGGCTCCCCTCCGGCAGCACGTCGACGAAGGGCTCGCTGGCGTAACGGTCCCGGTAGAGGGCCTGCAGATCGGCCTCACCGGTCAGCCTGGCATAGAGGGTGGCGTGGATGCCACGGATCATGGGCAGCAGGTGGGGCACGAAGGTGAGATCCACCGCCGCGCCGGCGGCCCGGGCCAGGTTCTGGCGGATCTCCGGCAGGTGCCGGTGGCCCGGCACGGCATAGGCCTTGAAGCTCTCGCCCACCTCGCCCATCAGCATGCCCACGCTGGCGCCCCGGCCGGCGCCGCTGACGCCGGACTTGCAATCGGCGACCAGCCCGTCCAGGGCCACCAGTCCCTGTTCCACCAGCGGCAGCAGGCCAAGGGTCGCGGCGGTGGGATAGCAGCCCGGATTGGCCACCAGGCGCGCCGCCCTGATCTGCTCCCGGTTCGTCTCCGGCAGGCCGTAGACCGCCTCGGCCACCAGCTCCGGGCAGGCGTGGGCCATGCCGTACCACTGCTCCCACACCGGGATCTCCTGGATGCGGAAATCGGCCGCCAGGTCGATCACCCGGGTACCCGCCGCCAGCAGCTCCGGCACCAGCTTCATGGCGGTGCCGTTGGGGGTGGCGAAGAACACCAGGTCACAGGCCGCCAGGCGCCCGGGCTCGGGCTGGGAAAAACGGATATCCAGGTGACCGCGAAGGTTGGGAAACAGATCCGCCACCGGGCGCCCCGCCTCGGAGCGGGAGGTGATCAGGGACAGATCCACACCGCCGTGGGCCGCCAGCAGGCGCAGCAGCTCGACCCCGGTATAGCCGGTTCCGCCGACGATTCCGATCTTGGGCATGTCAGACACCTTGCATCACTCCAGCAGACGGCCGCTGCGGCCGGACATCGAGGCTGCAATCATACGGCGCGGCGCCTGAAAGCTAAAGCGCCCGTGCTACACTGGCTGCATTTCATGACACCGGTCACAGGCGGCCGTGCGCAGCCCGGCTCCATCGCCATCCACCCCCCCGGAGCGGAGCATCTCCCTTGGATCCGATCCAGACCATCGCCCTCACCCTCGGCAGTGCCTGGGCCTCGGGCATCAATCTCTATGCCACGGTACTGGTACTCGGCTACCTCGGCAGCAGCGGGGATGTCACGCTGCCGCCGCAGCTGCAGATCCTCACCCATCCGCTAGTGATCGGGGCCGCCGGCCTGATGTACCTGATCGAGTTCTTCGCCGACAAGATCCCCGGTGTCGACACCGGCTGGGATCTGCTGCACACCTTTATCCGCATCCCTGCCGGCGCCCTGCTCGCCGCCGCTGCCGCCCAGGGTCTGGAAGTGAGCCAGGGGGCGGAGCTGGCCGCCATGCTGGTGGGTGGCGGGATCGCCGCCACCAGCCATGCCACCAAGACCGGCACCCGCATGCTGATCAACAGCTCGCCGGAGCCGGTCAGCAACTGGACCGCCTCCATCGGCGAGGACCTGACGGTGATCGGCGGCCTGTGGGCCTCGTTGCACTACCCCTGGGCCTTCGTCACCGCCCTGGTGCTGTTCCTGCTGCTGGCCGCCTGGCTGCTGCCGAAACTGTGGCGACTGCTGAAGAGGGGTTTCGGGGCCGTCGGCCGCTACGTCCGCCGCCGCCGGCTGGAGCGGGACGGACGGCTGCCGGCCGCCCCGGCCCGGGATGATATACTCCGCGCCCTCTACCGGGACGAGGAGTGATGCCCATGCTCTGGGTCAAGGCGCTGCATCTGTTTTTCGTGATCAGCTGGTTCGCCGGCGTGTTCTACCTGCCACGGCTGTTCGTCTACCACGCCATGGCCACCGACCAGGCCACCCGCGACCAGCTCAAGGTGATGGAACGCAAGCTCTACCGCTTCGTCACCCCGATGATGTGGCTGACCATCGCCCTGGGACTGTGGATGCTGTGGGCCTACGCCTGGAGCGCCTGGTCCTCCATGGGCTGGCTGCACGCCAAGATCGTCCTCGTCACCCTGCTGGTGATCTACCACTTCTACTGTGGCCACCTGGTGAAGCGCTTCGCCGCCGACGACAACCGGCGCAGCCACGTCTGGTACCGCTGGTTCAACGAGGTGCCGGTGCTGATCCTGCTGCCGGTGGTGATCCTCACCATCGTCAAGCCATTCTGAACGGCGTAAAAAACCCGCGGGGCCGGGAAGGCCGCGCGGGCTGCTCGGAGGGGGGCCGGGCTCAGGAGCAGCCGCCGCCCTGGGCCGAGCCGCAGGAGCCGCAGGCACTGCCCACCGGCTGCAGGTTGTTGAAGACGAAGGTGGCCTGGCCATCGCCCCGATCGACGAAATCGATCTCGACGCCGCGCAGGTACTGCATGGTGTCGTTGTCGACGATGACGCTGAAGCCGTCACACTGCAGCACGGCGTCGTTGCCGTTGATCTGGTCGGTGAAGGTCATGCCGAAGCTGATGCCGCTGCAGCCGCCGGGGGTGGCGTAGACGCGGACGCCCTTGATCTCCTCTTCCACCTGGCCGATGAGCTCCGCCATCTTGCCCTGGGCCGGGCTGGTAAGGCTGAGATCGCTCTCGGTCAGGACACTGGCTGTGGATTCACTCATGGGGTATTGCTCCAAAATGGGATTGAATCGGATCGGGGCACTATAACAGAAACCGCCGGCCATTACCAGAGTATTTCCCTGGGTTATTCCACTGCGGCCCCGGCCGGCCGGCGAAGGCGCGGCACCAACCGCTTGAATCTCAAGGATTGGGGCCGGTGTCGGCATGGGCCGGAGGCAACCCCAGAGCCGGTTCCTGCTCTCAATCCTAAAGCTGATTCCTGCTCTTCAGCTCGTAGAGGTGCCGCTCCGCATCCACCAGGTGCTGGCCCCAGTGCATCTGGAAACCACAACGCCAGTCCTCGAAGGCCCGCTGCGGTTCCTGCTCCAGCAGCCGCAGGCCATGCTTCAGCTCACAGTAGATATCGGTCAGATCGTCGGCCAGGCTGCCGCTCATACCCTGCTCGTCCTGGGCCACGTCGAATTCCATCCAGTAGCCGTCGCGGTTGCCCAGCATCTCCCGCAGGTGGGCGAACAGCTCGAAGCGGGCATCCAGATCCGGGCTCATGGAGTGGTTGATGTCCCCTTTCTCCGGTTCCAGCTCGGCCACCGCCGCATGCAGCCGCGGCAGCACCGCCGCCATCTGTTGCAGCCAGTCGGGATCGTTCACCGCCGCCCGCTCGATCAGGTTGCAGTAGTCGGTGGCCACCTCTGCCATTTTTTCGAGGCGGGGGCCGAGATCGGTCCCGTCGGTGGTTCTGTCGTCGTTGACCGCCATGCGGATAAGTGTAGACGAGAATCGAATTCATCAGAAGGAAAGGCACCACCGCCATGGGATAGAATCGGGTCACACTCCCGCGAGGCTCCTGCAGATGCACCCGGCACCACCACCCATGATCCTCTCCATCGCCGGCCACGACCCCACCGGCGGGGCCGGTATCCAGGCGGACATCGAGGCGATCGCCGCCTGCGGCGGCCGCGCAGTGACCGCGGTCAGCGCCCTGACGGTCCAGGACACCCGCGACGTACGACTGCTGGAGGCGGTCGCTCCGGAGCTGCTGGAGGCCCAGCTCCAGACCCTGCTGCAGGACATCCCGGTCCAGGCGATCAAGATCGGCCTGATCGGCAGCGTCCAAAATGCCCGGGTCATCGCCCGGATCCTGGGGCAGCGTCCGGCACTGCCGGTGGTGCTGGACCCGGTGCTGGCCGCCGGCGGCGGGGGCGACCTGGCATCCGCCGGGCTGCCGGAGGCGATCGTCGACACGCTGTTGCCACGGGTCGGCCTGCTGACCCCCAACACGCCGGAGGCCCGCCGCCTCGGCGGTGACGGGGAACTGGCCACCTGCGCCCACCGGCTGCTCGAACGGGGCTGTGGAGCGGTGCTGATCACAGGTACCCATGAACGGGAGGAGGCGGTGATCAACCGGCTGTTCCGCCGTGACCTGCCGCCGCTGGCCGCCAGCTGGCCGCGCCTGCCGGAGAGCTATCACGGCTCCGGCTGCACCCTGTCCGCGGCCATCGCCACCCTGCTGGGCCGGGGGTTCCCCCTGGAGCAGGCGGTGGAGCGGGCCCAGGCCTTCACCTGGAACAGCCTGCGGCTGGGCTACCGGCCGGGAGCGGGACAGTATCTGCCCGACCGTATGGCGGTGGAGCGGACGGAAGCAGCGGGACCCCGGCCATGACCCACCACTTCGATCTGCGCGGGCTCTATGCCATCACCGACCCCGGTCTCGCGGCCGGGGATCTGGCCGGCCGGGTCGAGAGCGCCCTGCTGGGAGGCGCCCGTGCCATCCAGTACCGTGACAAGGGTGACGACGGGGAACGGCGCCGGCACGAGGCCCGGACCCTGCAGGCCCTGTGCCGCCGCTTCCGGGTACCGCTGATCGTCAACGACGACCTGGAGCTGGCCCGCCTGATCGGCGCCGACGGGGTCCATCTGGGACGGGACGACCCGGATCCGGCCCGGGCGCGGGCACTGCTCGGCCCGGACGCGGTGATCGGTGTCTCCTGTTACGACCGGCTGGAGCTGGCCCGCGCCGCCGCCGCAGCAGGGGCCGACTACGTCGCCTTCGGCCGCTTCTTTCCCTCCCGCAGCAAGCCGGAGGCGGTCCCCGCCACAGCGGATCTGCTGCACCGGGCCCGGGACGAACTCTCCCTGCCCCTGGTTGCCATCGGCGGGATAACGCCGGAGAATGGCGGCCCACTGGTGGCCGCCGGGGCCAGCATGCTGGCGGTGATCCACGGGGTCTTCGGCCAGCCCGACGTCCGGGCCGCCTGCCAACGGTTCCAGCCCCTATTCGCCCAGCGAGGACAGACGACATGACCGGTTCCCATCAGCGCTTCATTCAGGCCCAGCAGCACATCCCCGGCGGGGTCAACTCCCCGGTACGGGCGTTCAAGGGCGTGGGTGGCGACCCGGTCTTCGTCGATCGCGCCGAGGGCCCCTTCATCGTCGATCCGGACGGCAACCGCTACATCGACTACGTCGGCTCCTGGGGGCCGATGATCCTGGGCCACGCCCATCCGCAGGTGATCGAGGCGGTCGCCGCGGTGATCCGCAAGGGACTGTCGTTCGGCGCACCCACCGAGCTGGAGACGCGCATGGCGGAGAGGGTGTGCGAGCTGGTGCCGTCGGTGGAGATGGTGCGCATGGTCAGCTCCGGCACCGAGGCGACCATGAGCGCCATCCGCCTGGCCCGCGGCTTCACCGGCCGCGACAAGCTGATCAAGTTCGAGGGCTGCTACCACGGCCACTCCGACGCGCTGCTGGTGAAGGCCGGCTCCGGCGCCCTCACCCTGGGTGAACCCAGCTCCCCCGGCGTCCCCGCCTCGGTCACGGAGCACACCCTGAACCTCACCTACAACGACCTGGAGCAGGTGCGCGAGGTATTCCGCCGCACGGGCGGGCAGATCGCCTGCATCATCGTTGAACCGGTGGCCGGCAACATGAACTGCATTCCTCCCGCCCCCGGCTTCCTCGAGGGACTGCGGGAGCTGTGTGACGAGTACGGCAGCGTACTCATCTTCGACGAGGTGATGACCGGCTTCCGCGTCGCCCTGGGCGGCGCCCAGGGGCGCTATGGCGTCACTCCTGACCTCACCACCCTGGGCAAGGTGATCGGCGGTGGCATGCCGGTGGGCGCCTTCGGCGGCCGCCGCGAGATCATGGAGCGGATCGCCCCGCTGGGCCCGGTCTACCAGGCCGGCACCCTGTCCGGGAACCCGGTGGCCATGACCGCCGGACTGACCACCCTGGAGCTGATCTCCCGGCCCGGTTTTTTCGACCGGCTGGAGCAGCAGACCGGGCGCCTGGTGGAGGGTATCCTGGAGCAGGCGCGCGGGGCCGGCATTCCCCTGAGCGCCAACCGTGTCGGCGCCATGTTCGGCCTGTTCTTCACCGATGCCGGCCAGGTGACCGACTTCGCCGGCGCCACCGCCTGCGACCAGGAGCGGTTCAGGGCCTTCTTCCACGCCATGCTGGAGCGCGGCGTCTACCTGGCGCCGTCGGCGTTCGAGGCCGGCTTCGTCTCCGCCGCCCACGGTGACGCGGAGATCGATGCCACCATCGCGGCGGCGGGCGAGGCCTTTGGCGTGATCTGAACGACCGCCGGGGCGCGGCCCGTCCGGTGCAACCGGGGGCCGCACCATTCCCCTGCCCCCCTCCGGCCCCGACTCCATGGAGACCTACTTCCACGCCATCCTCGCCTGGGTCGCCCTGCACCCCTGGTTCTCGGGCGGCATCGTGTTCCTGGTGGCGATGGCCGAGTCCCTGGCCATCGTCGGCATGCTGGTGCCGGGGGTGGCGATCATGTTCGGCATCGGCGCCCTGGTGGCGGCGGACGCCATCCCCTTCTGGTGGGCCATGGGCTGGGCGGTGGCGGGGGCGGTGGCCGGCGACGGCTTCAGCTTCTGGCTCGGGCGCCACTACCGCCACCGGCTGACCACCATCTGGCCGTTCACCCGCCACCCCGGAACGCTGGAGCGGGGCATCGCCTTCTTCCGGCGCTACGGCGGCAAGAGCGTGGCCATCGGCCGCTTCTTCGGGCCGGTGCGGGCGGTGATCCCCCTGGTGGCCGGGATGATGGCGATGAATCCGTGGCGCTTCGTCGTCGCCAACGTGCTGTCGGCGCTGGCGTGGGCCCCCGCCTACCTGCTGCCCGGGATGGTCTTCGGTGCCTCCCTGGAGCTGGCTTCGGAGGTGGCGGTGCGGCTGGTGGCGCTGCTGCTCCTGCTGCTGCTCGTGCTGTGGCTGGCGGGCTGGCTGGGGCACCGGGTCTTCCTGTTCCTGCAACCCCACAGCCACGCCCTGGTCCAGCGGCTGCTGCGCTGGGGCCGGGATCATCCCCGGGCCCGCGCCATCACCCTGGCCCTGGCCGACCCCGACCACCCCGAGACCCGGGGGATGATCCTGCTGGCCAGCCTGCTGCTCCTGGCCACCGGGCTGTTCTCCCTGGTCCTGGGCTGGGTACTCGGTGTGGGCCGGCACCACCAGGGCGTCGACGGTGCCGTGCTCGACGGCCTGCAGGCCCTGCGCACCCCCTGGGCCGATCACCTGATGGTGGTGTTCACCGGGCTGGCCGACCTGGAGGTGATCCTGCCCCTGTTTCTGGTGGTGCTCGGCTACCTGCTGTGGCGACGCCAGCGTCCCGGCGCCCTGCACTGGCTGGCCGCCGGCGCCTTCTGCCTGGTGGCGGTACCGCTGCTGAAACACGGCTTTGGCATCTCCCGGCCCGGGGTGGTGGCCGGTACTGCCGGCAGTTACGCCTTTCCCAGCGGCCACACCCTGTGGGCGGTGGTGATCTACGGCTACCTGTCGGTGATGGTGGCACGGGCAACGCCATCACGCTGGCGCTGGCTGCCCTACAGCCTGGCGGCGATGCTGGTGCTGGCAGTCGCCCTCTCCCGCCTCTACCTGGGGGTGCACTGGCTCTCCGACGTCCTCGGCAGCCTCACTCTGGGGCTGGCCTGGGTGGCGGCCCTCGGTATCGCCTACTACCGGCACTGCGACGGTGAGCGCCGCGCCCTGCCGCTGTCACTGGTCGCCGGCACCACCCTGGCCGCCGCGGTTCTGCTCCAGGGCCTCACCCTGCACCAGCAGAAACTGGCCTTCTACACGCCACGGCCGGAGGTGACGCAGATGCCGGCATCCGTCTGGTGGCAGCAGGGCTGGTCCAGCCTGCCCCGGCTGCGGGACGATCTCTGGAACCGGCGGCAACAGCCGCTGCAACTGCAGTACGCGGGCTCCCCGGAGGCGCTGGCGGGACAGCTGGCCGCGGCCGGCTGGAAGCAGGCAGAGCGCCTCGGCTGGCACAACCTGCTCAAACTCCTGACCCCCAGCCTGCCGCTGCAGCAGCTGCCGGTGCTGCCCCACGTCCACGATGGCAGCCACGAGCGGCTGGTCCTGGTGCGGCCACTGCAGGACGGCACCCGCCTGGTATTGCGGTTGTGGGCGGGCGGGGTGCGACTGACGCCGGACGGGGTGCCACTCTGGCTGGGGCGGGTCGCGCAGGAGAGGAAGAAGGGGATCCTGGGGATGGTGGCCTACCCCACCGCCATCCCGGCCGCCGACCCCCTGGCGCTGCAGTGGCTGCAGCGGGACCTGACGGGCCGGCTGCCGCTGCGGAGGGTCGCCGACGGGCTCCTGCTGGTACACCGGCCCGGGCTCCTCACTGCACCAGATTGAGCGCCCCCAGCAGCTGATCCAGCCGCTGCCGCGGGTCATCCAGCTGCAACAGCCGCTGTTTCTGCACCAGCCCCAGGGGCAGCAGCTCGAGCAGCCGGCAGCCGACCCAGCCGGCATCGTCGAAGCGGGCATCGGTCCCCGGCGGCCGGCCGGCCCGCTCCATCAGCTGCCGCAGCAGGGTGACCAGTGGCTGGTGGCTGCGGCCGGGCTCCACTCTTGGACAGGCGGACAGCACCCGGACCCGGGCCCGGACCAGCTGATTTGCGGCCACCTCCTGCGACAGGATGCGGAAGCGGCGCCCCCCGACACAGGAGATCTCCAGCAGGCCGTCGGCCTGCTGGTCCCAGTCGCTGATATGGGCCAGCGTACCGAGGTCGTGACATTGGGCCGCGCGTCCTGTCTCCTCTCCCTCGCTGATCAGGGCCACCCCGAACGGCTGCTCCCGCTTCATGCAGTCACTCACCAGGTCCAGATAGCGGGGTTCGAAGATACGCAGGGTCAGGCGCCCCTCCGGCACCAGGATCCCGTGCAGTGGGAACAGGTGGATCTCGCGCTCGGAGCGCAGCTCAGTCACGCCCCTCTCCCCAGCGCCGCACCAGCCCGTGCTCGATCCCCAGATGGTCGAGAATGCGCGCCACCAGGAAGTCCACCAGCTGTTCCAGCCGTTCCGGCCGATGGTAGAAACCGGGGCTGGCGGGCATCACCACCACCCCCAGCCGCGCGAGCCGGAGCATGTTCTCCAGGTGGATCGGCGACAGTGGTGACTCGCGCACCACCAGGATCAACCGGCGCTGCTCCTTCAGCACCACGTCGGCAGCCCGTTCGATCAGGTTGTCACTGGACCCGGCGGCGATGGCCGCCAGGGTACCGGTGCTGCAGGGGCAGACCACCATCGCTGCCGGCGCGCTGGAACCGCTGGCCACGGGCGCCAGCCACTGGCGCCGCCCGAACACCCGCAGCCGGCCGGGGCGGACAGCGAAGCGCTCTGCCAGCAGCGCCTCCGCCTCGGCCGGTTGCGACGGCAGCTGCAGGCCGGTCTCCAGCGGCAGCACCACCTGGGCCGCCTCCGAGACCATCAGCCATACCTCGCGCCCGGCCCCGAGCAGGACCTCCAGCAGGCGCAGGGCATAGGGCGCCCCGGAGGCCCCGGTGATCGCCAGGGCGATCGGTCGCCGGTCAGGCATCGCCGCCCCCCCGCTCCTGCGCCAGGGCGTCGAGCAGGCGCTGGTGGATACCACCGAAGGCACCGTTGCTCATCACCAGCAGGTGGTCGCCCGGACGTGCCTCGTCGACCACCTCCTGGACCAGCCGGTCGATGGTGTCCAGCACCCGGGTGCCACCGCCCCGAAACAGGGCCGCCGGATCCCAGCCGAGACCGTCGCCGGCGTAGAGGAACACCCGGTCGGCGGCCGCCAGCGCCTCTGGCAGCCGCGCCGCCTGCACGCCCATGCGCATGGTATTGGACCGGGGCTCCAGGATCGCCAGGATACGGGCGTCACCGACCCGCGCCCGCAGGCCCTCCAGGGTGGTGGAGATGGCGGTGGGGTGGTGGGCGAAGTCGTCGTAGACCCGGATACCGCCGACCTCGCCGCGCAGTTCCATGCGCCGGCGCACGTTACGGAAACCGGCCAGGGCCTCCAGCGCCAGGGCCGGTGGCACCCCGGCATGGCGGGCGGCAGCGATGGCGGCCAGGGCGTTGGCGACGCTGTGGCGGCCGATCTGGTCCCAGGCCACCTCGCCCACCGCCTCGCCGTCGCAGACCACCTGGAAACGGCTCCCGTCGGCGCTCACCCGGTCGGCGTGCCAGTACGCCTCCAGCTCGGGATCGAAGTACTCCACCGGGGTCCAGCAGCCCATGTCCAGGACCTCGCCCACGTTGCCGTCGTAGAGGGGCGCCACGATCAGCCCGGTACCGGGCACGGTCCGTACCAGGTGATGGAACTGACGCTGGATCTGCTCGATATCGTCGAAGATGTCGGCGTGATCGAACTCGATGTTGTTGATCACCAGGGTGCGTGGCCGGTAGTGGACGAACTTGGACCGCTTGTCGAAAAAGGCGGTGTCGTACTCGTCCGCCTCCACCACGAAGAAGGGGTCGGAGCCGGGACGGGCGGAGACGCCGAAGTTGCCCGGCACGCCACCGATCAGGAAACCGGGATCGAGGCCGGCATGCTCCAGGATCCATGCCAGCAGGCTGGCGGTGCTGGTCTTGCCATGGGTGCCGGAGACCGCCAGCACCCAGCGCCCCTGCAGCACCTGTTCGGCCAGCCACTGGGGGCCGGAGGTATAGGGCAGACCGCGGTCGAGCATCGCCTCCACCGCCGGGTTGCCCCGGGACAGGGCGTTGCCCACCACCACCACGTCCGGTGCCGGCTCCAGGTGCTGCGGCAGATATCCCTCCAGCAGCCGGATCCCGGCCTGCTCCAGCTGGCTGCTCATGGGCGGATAGACATTGGCATCGGAGCCGCTGACCCGGTGGCCGAGGGCGCGGGCCAGCAGGGCGATACCGCCCATGAAGGTGCCGCAGATACCGAGGATGTGGATATGCATGTCCGGGTCGTTCGCGCGGTTGTCAGACGAAGAGCAGCTGGATCAGCCAGTTGACCATGAAGAAGTAGCCCAGCGCAACGAGCACCGCGGCACCGAAACGGATCGCCAGGGCATGGCGCAGGATATGGGCGGTCACCAGCAGCGCCCACAGGATCAGCGCAAGGTAGAGCAGGGCCGCCAGCTCACCGAACAGGGAGGCCGACGGGTCCTCGCCCACGGTCAGCTGCAGCGGCATGGTGATCAGGTTGATGAAGGTACCCGCCCCCAGCAGCGCACTGGCGCTCTGCAGGAAACGCCCCCCCTTGCCGAGGGCGGTGAGGGCGGCCCGCAGCAGGCCCAGCATCAGGGCCATGTCCAGCAGCTGGGCCAGCAGCGCCTGACCGGCGCCACCGAACATGTCGACGATCACCAGGGTGCCGGTGAGGAGGTTGAGGGCGGCGGTCAGCCAGAGCAGGAACGGCGACGCCGGCAGCTCCTGGGGGCCGGCCCGGAACAGGCAGATATCCACGAACAGGTTCAGCAGTCGTACCACGGGGTCTCCTCTCTCGCCCGGCCCCATACTGCCAGCCGTTGATGCGATCGACAAACCCGGACTCCGGGAGAGTGGTATCCTGTGCCACCGACGACCAGAGCGGGAATACCCCTCCAATGGAAGAGCGCCTCATCGAGACCACCGCCGACCTGAACACCCTGTGCCAGGACATCCAGGGCAGTCCCTGGCTGGCCCTGGACACCGAGTTCATGCGCGAGAAGACCTACTCGGCCCGGCTCTGCCTGCTCCAGCTCCACAACGGTGAGGTGAGCGCCGGCATCGACCCGCTGGCCCTGGAGGATCTCGGGCCGCTGCTCGGGATCCTCTACGATCCCGGGGTGGTGAAGGTATTCCATGCCGGCCGCCAGGACCTGGAGATCTTCCAGCAGCTGTGGGGACGGCTGCCGTCCCCCCTGTTCGACACCCAGCTGGCGGCCGCCATGCTCGGCCTGGGCGACCAGATCGGCTACGGCAACCTGGTCCAGCAGCTCCTGGGAAGAGAGCTGGAGAAGGGCCATACCCGCACCGACTGGTGCCGGCGGCCGCTGGAACCGGCGCAGCTGCGCTATGCCCTGGACGACGTCATCTACCTGGGCCAGATCTACCAGGTGCTGGAACGGCGGTTGCGGGAGCAGGGTCGCCTGGAGTGGCTGCAGGAGGAGTTCGCGCTGCTGGCGGATCCGGCCACCTACCGGATCGACCCCCGGCAGATGTGGAGGCGGGTCAAGGGTCAGCAGCGGCTGAAGGGGGTGCAGCTGGCGGTGCTGCAGGAGCTGGCCGCCTGGCGCGAGGAGCAGGCGATCCGCAGCGACCGGCCGCGACGCTGGATCCTGAAGGACGAGGTGCTGCTGGAACTGGCGCGGCGCCAGCCGGCGAAGCGCAGCGAGCTGCAACGCATCCGCGGCCTGGAGGAGGGCACGATCAAGCGCCACGGGGAGCGGCTGCTGGCCCTGATAGCCGAAGCGAGACAGCGCCCCCGCGAGCAGTGGCCGGTACTGCAGCGGCCGCCACCGCGCCTGTCGCCGGAACAGGAGGCGATGGTCGATCTGCTGATGGCGGGCCTGCGACTGCTGGCGGAGGAGGCCGGGATCACCCCGTCGGCGATCGCCGGACGACGCGATCTGGAGCGGCTGGCGGCCGGGGACAGCGACGGGCTGGAGCTGCTCCGCGGCTGGCGACGGCGGGTGGCGGGTACGGCGCTGCAGCAGATCATGACCGGTGAACGGGCGTTGCGGGTGGAGGATGGCAGGCTGCGGCTGATCCACCAGGACGGGGATTGAGCAGCGGGCCTTCCGCGGAAGAGGAGACCGGTCAGCGGCGGCGTCCGCTCCAGACCAGCAGGCCGCTGCCGGCCAGCGCCAGCAACAGCAGGGGCCAGTCACCGATGCGGACGTACGGCGTGCGCCCGGCCAGCGGGAGCACGCGACCGTCGAGAACGGTGCGCCGGAACGCCGGTGCCACCGCTGCCAGCCCGCCGTCCGGATCGATGATGGCGGAGATGCCGGTGTTGGTGGCGCGCAGCAGGAAGCGGCCGCTCTCCAGTGCCCGCATGCGGGCGATCTGCAGGTGCTGGGGCAGGGCCAGGGAGTCACCGAACCAGGCGTCGTTGCTGGCGTTGACCAGGAACGCCGCCGTCGGCAGCCCCGCGGCCACCTCGTCGCCGAAGGCATCCTCGTAGCAGATGGAGATACCGGCCGGATATCCGGCCAGGGTCAGCAGTGGCGGCCGGCTGCGGTCGCCGGGGGCGAAATCGGACATGGGGATCTGCAGCCAGTCGATCAACGGCCGCAGCCACGCCTTCAACGGCATGTACTCGCCGAACGGCACCAGATGGCGCTTGCGGTAGCTGGCCCGTCCGCCGCTGCCCAGGGCGAGCATGCTGTTGTAGTACTGCCCCCGATCCCGGTCCCACTCGGCGATTCCGAGCAGCAGGGTGGTGTCCCGCTCCTCCAGCTGCCGCTGCAGCGGCCGCAGGAAGGAGGCGTCCACCCGCCCGACGAACGAGGGCACCGCGGTCTCCGGCCAGATAACCAGATCCGCCTCCCGCTGCGCCAGCGTCAGCCGCCGGTACATGGCCAGGGTCGGACGCAGGTTGGCCGGCTTCCACTTCTCCGCCTGGGCGATATTGCCCTGCACGATGCTCACCCGCAGCGACGGCCCCGCCGGCACCACCCAGTTGACCTGCTGCAGGGCGTAACCACCGAGCCAGATCGACAGCAGCAGGAGCCCGGCCGCCAGCCGCCGGCTCCAGGGTCCGGTGACCAGCAGCACCAGCGATACCGCGCTGACCAGCAGCAGCAGGCCGATGCCATGGACCCCGATCACGGGCCCCCATCCGGCCAGCGGCGAATCGATCTGGGAGTAGCCCAGGGAGAGCCAGGGAAAGCCGGTCAGGAACCAGCCGCGGGACCACTCCGCCAACAGCCACAGCAGGGCCGCCAGCAGCAGGAACGAGGGTCGATCTTCCGCCTGCGGCAGCAGACGCCGGGCGAGCCAGCCGGGCAGGGCGTAGAACAGGGCCAGCAGCAGCACGAACAGCAGCGTGATGAGGATGGCCAGGGGAGTGCCGACGTTGCCGAACTGGTCGATGCTGATATGCAGCCAGGAGACCCCCGGGCCCAGCAGGCCGACTCCGAACAGCCAGCCGGCGAGCAGGGCCTGGCGTGCACTGGAGCGGGACCAGATCCACAGCAGCAGTGCCGGCCCCGCCACCGCCAGCGGATAGAGCCCGAACGGCGCGAAGGCGAACAGGGTGAGGACACCGGCACCGAAGGCGAGCAGCGCCGCCAGCCGCGGCGACAGCCCGCCGGGACTAGCGGACGGCATCGGCCTCGGGCAGCAGGCGGATGCTGAGCAGATGGATGCGGCGGCTGTCGGCGCGCAGCACCTTGAAGCGGAAGCGGCCGATGTCCACCGTCTCCCCGCGCTGGGGCAGGTGGCCCAGGGCGTGACTCACCAGGCCGGCGATGGTGTCGAACTCGTCGTCGGGAAAATCGGTGCCGAAGTAGTCGTTGAAGTCATCGATGGTGGTATGGCCCTTGGCGGTGAATTCGCGCTCGCTGCGCTTCAGGATCGCCACGTCCTCGTCGAAATCATATTCGTCCTCGATCTCGCCGACGATCTGCTCCAGCACGTCCTCGATGGTCACCAGGCCGGCGGCGGCACCGTACTCGTCCACCACGATGGCCATGTGGTTGCGGCTGGTACGGAACTCCTTCAGCAGCACATTGAGGCGCTTGCTCTCGGGGACGAACACCGCCGCCCGCAGCACATCACGCATGTCGAAGCGGCGGCTGCCGCCACCGCAGTAGGCCAGCAGATCCTTGGCCAGCAGCAGCCCCACCACCTCGCCGCGATCCTCGCCGATCACCGGAAAGCGGGAGTGGGCCGACTCCACCACCACCGGCATGAACTTCTCCATCGGATCGTCACGGTCGATCACCACCATGTGGGCACGGGGGATCATGATGTCGCGCACCCGCAGCTCCGATACCTGCAGCACCCCCTCGATCATGGACAGGGCGTCGCTGTCGAGCAGCGCCCGGCGCCTGGCGCTGCGCAGCAGGCGGAGCAGCTCCTCCCGGTTGTCCGGGCCATCGCCGCCGAACCGCCGCAGCAGCCGTTTCAACCATCGGCGGGGTAACGGGCCGCCGCCCGGGTCATGCTCGCTCATGGTCTCCTTCCCCGCCCCCGCGGTAGGGATCGCCGAATCCCAGCCCGGCCAGTATGGCGCTCTCCAGCGCCTCCATCTCCTCTGCCTGCGCCGGCTGCTGATGGTCGTGGCCGAGCAGGTGCAGGATGCCGTGGACCACCATGTGAGCCCAGTGGGCCGCCGCCGTCTTGCCCTGTTCCCGCGCCTCGCGCGCAACCACCGGGGCGCAGATCACCAGGTCGCCGAGCAGCCGGCTGGGCACCTCGGGTGGCGCCTGGAACGGAAACGACAGCACATTGGTGGGCCGGTCCCGGTGCCGGTAGTCCCGGTTCAGGGCGCGGCTCTCCTCTTCGTCGACGATGCGCAGGGTCAGCTCCGCCCCCTCGCGCCGACCGGCCAGGGCCGCCTCGGCCCAGGCCTGGAACTGCCGGTCCGTGGGCTGGCCCGGGGCCTGGCTGATCCGCTGGATCGCCAGCTCCGGTCTCACGATTCGTCCCGTGGGCGGGAGAAGGCGTCGTAGGCACCGACGATACGCTGCACCAGCGGGTGCCGCACCACGTCGCGGGCATTGAAGAAGGTGAAGCTGATCCCCTCCACCCGGGCCAGCACCTCGGCCGCCTGGCGCAGGCCCGATGCCTGCCCCCGCGGCAGGTCGACCTGGGTCACGTCGCCGGTGATCACGGCGGTGGAGCCGAAGCCGATGCGGGTGAGGAACATCTTCATCTGCTCCGGCGTGGTGTTCTGGGCCTCGTCCAGGATGATGAAGGACTCGTTCAGGGTGCGCCCGCGCATGTAGGCCAGCGGGGCCACCTCGATGACATTGCGCTCGATCAGCCTGGCCACCCGCTCGAACCCCAGCATCTCGTACAGGGCGTCGTAGAGCGGGCGCAGGTAGGGGTCGATCTTCTGCGCCAGGTCGCCGGGGAGGAAGCCGAGCCGCTCGCCCGCCTCCACCGCCGGCCGCACCAGCAGGATGCGTCGCACCTGGTCGCGGTCGAGGGCGTCCACCGCACAGGCCACCGCCAGGTAGGTCTTGCCGGTACCGGCCGGGCCGATGCCGAAGTTGATGTCGTGGGTCACCACTTTGTGCAGGTATTCGCGCTGGTTGGGCCCGCGGGGCCGGATCAGGCCGCGCCGGGTCTTGATCACCACCTCGGGGGCCTGGTCCTGGAGCCGGCTCTGCAGCAGATCGTCGATGCCGGAGGTCTGCAGGAACAGGTGCACCTGTTCCGGCGTCAGCACCTGGCTGCCCGCCTCGTCGTAGAGATTCTCCAGCACCTCGCCACCGGCGCGGATGGAGCTGGCCTCGCCGATCAGGCGGAAATGGTTGCCGCGGTTGTTGATCTCGATCCCGAGACGGCGCTCGATCTGGCGCAGGTGCTCGTCCAGCTGGCCGCACAGGTTGGCCAGACGGTGGTTGTCCACGGGGGTGAGGGTCAGGTCGAGGGATTCGGGCAGGTCGGACACTTGGGGGCCGGTCGGCAGCTCAGGCGCTCATCTTCAGATCTAGTGTACCACGCAGGGAGTTGGGCAGGGCCTCGGTTATGCGCACCTCCACGAAGCGACCGATCAGCTCCGCCGGGCCGGTGAAATTGACCACCCGGTTGTTCTCCGTGCGCCCGGCCAGCTGGCCCGGGTCCTTGCGCGACGGGCGCTCCACCAGGATGCGCTCGACGCCGCCCACCATGCGCCGGCTGATCTGCCGGGCCATTCCGTCGATGCGTCGCTGCAACCGTTCCAGCCGGGCCTGCTTCACCGCCAGCGGTGTATCGTCCGGCAGCTCCGCCGCCGGGGTGCCCGGGCGCGGGCTGTAGATGAAACTGAAGGAGTGGTCGAAGCCGATCTCCTCGATCAGGGCCATGGTGTGCTCGAAGTCCTCGTCGGTCTCCCCGGGAAAGCCGACGATGAAGTCGGACGACAGGCTGATGTCCGGCCGCACCTGCCGCAGACGGCGGATCCTGGCCTTGTAGTCGAAGGCGCTGTGGCCCCGCTTCATCAGGGCGAGGATGCGATCGGAGCCGCTCTGCACCGGCAGGTGCAGGTGGCTGACCAGCTCCGGCACCTCGCCGTAGACCTCGATCAGGCTGTCTGAGAACTCCACCGGATGGGAGGTGGTGAACCGGATACGGTCGATGCCGTCGATGGCGGCGACATACTGGATCAGCAGGGCCAGGTCGGCACCGGTGCCGTCGTGCATGCGCCCGCGATAGGCGTTCACGTTCTGGCCCAGCAGGTTGACCTCGCGCACCCCCTGGCGGGCCAGGCTGGCCACCTCGGCGATGACGTCGTCGAACGGCCGGCTGATCTCCTCGCCTCGGGTATAGGGGACGACACAGTAGGTGCAGTACTTGGAGCACCCTTCCATCACCGAGACGAAGGCGGTGGGACCTTCGGAACGGGGCTCCGGCAGGCGGTCGAACTTCTCGATCTCGGGGAAGGAGACGTCCACCACCGGCGCCCGGCTGCGCCGGCTCCGGTCCAGCATCTGCGGCAGCCGGTGCAGGGTCTGGGGACCGAACACCAGGTCCACGTAGGGGGCGCGCCGGCGGATCTCGTCGCCCTCCTGGCTGGCGACACAGCCGCCGACACCGATCACCAGCCCCGGTCGCCTCTCCTTCCAGGGACGCCAGCGCCCGAGCTGGGAGAACACCTTCTCCTGGGCCTTCTCGCGGATGGAACAGGTGTTGAGCAGCAGCACATCCGCCTCTTCCGGCCGCGCGGTCAGCTCCAGCCCGTGGGAGACCCGCAGGACGTCCGCCATCTTGGCCGAGTCGTATTCATTCATCTGACAGCCGAAGGTCTTTATGTAGAGTCTGCCTGCCATGTCCGCCATCGGAGATTCCAGGAAAAGGGTCGTAAGACTACCGCCACCAAGGATTTTTTTCAAAACCATGCTGGCAGGTGCGGTGAGGGCATTTTTTTCAAATTTCGTCACAGATGGCCGCTATTCTTAGGAATGATCCGGCAAGCGAGCATTGTCGGAGGCGACACGACCGGCCAATAACCCGGCAGCGAGATGCACGAAAGGCAACAACCCAGCCACCAGATCTTTCGCGAGCAGGTCGAGATGCTGTTCAGCAACGGCGTCTCCGCCAATGTCTCGGTGATCGTGATCGCCTTCCTGTTCAGCCGCACCCTGCCCGACACCCTGGAAGCGGGACTGCTGCAGACCTGGTTCTATCTGATCACCATCGCCGCCCTGATCAGGTTGTGGATCTGGCACCGCTATCAGGTCGGCTACCAGTCGGCGACCCCTCTGCAATGGGCACGGCGCTACACCTGGGCCACCCTGCTGACCGGCACCGGCTGGGCCATGCTGGCACTGTTGTTCGCCGACAATCCGGAGCCGATACTGCAGGGCCTGATGTTCATCCTGCTGCTCGGCATCATGAGCACCGCCGTCTCCATCCTCGCCCCCTACACCCCGGCATTCTTCGCCTACGCCCTGCCCCAGGCAAGTGCCCTGATCGTGATCCTGCTGATGAAACCCGGCACCGAGCGGATCTGGTTCGCCATCGGCGTCATCGTATTCACCCTGTTCCTGTCGGTATCGGTACGGCGCAGCAACCAGAGTATCGTCAGGCTGCTGCTGCTGCAGCACCAGAACCAGGACCTGATCCGGCAGCTGAACAGCGAGATCGAACAGCGCCGGAGCGCACAACGGCAGCTGGAGCGGCACGGCGAGGAGCTGGAGGACCAGGTCACCAGCCGCACCCGCCAGCTGATCCGCATCAACCGGGAGCTGCAGCAGGAGATGGAGGAGCGGCGCCGGGTGGAGGAGAACCTGAAGCATCTGGCCCACCACGACGCCCTCACCGACCTGCCCAACCGCCTGCTGCTGCAGGACCGTCTCGGCCACGCCATCGAGCGGGCGCGCCGTGACCACAGCCAGCTGGCGGTGATGTTTCTGGACCTGGACCACTTCAAGCACATCAACGACAGTCTGGGGCACGCCCTCGGTGACGAGCTGCTGCGCGAGGTGGCGAAACGGCTCTCCGGACGGGTGCGCAAGGGTGACACGGTGGCCCGTCTTGGCGGCGACGAGTTCATCATCGTCATGGAGCACATCGACGGGCCCGACGACGCCGACACCCTGGCCCAGGAGTTGATGGAGACCCTGCGCCACCCCTTCAATCTCCGCGGTCACCGGCTGTTCGTGGACACCAGCATCGGCATCTGCCTGTTCCCCAGCGACGGCGACAACTGCGACGAACTGCTGAAGAACGCCGACGCCGCCATGTACCAGGCCAAGGAGGACGGGCGCAACAACTACAGCTTCTACCAGGCCCATCTCACCGAGTCCTCGATGGACCGGGTGAACATGGTCAGCAGCCTGCGTCAGGCCCTGGACCGGGAGGAGCTGGAGGTCTTTTTCCAGCCCCAGGTATCGCTGCCGGACCGGCAGGTGATCGGAGCCGAGGCGCTGGTCCGCTGGAACCATCCGGAGACCGGTGTGCTGCAGCCGGCCCGTTTCCTGGCGCTGGCGGAGGAATCGGGGCTGATCGTGCCCATGGGACTGTGGGTGCTGCGCAGCGCCTGCGCCCATGTCACCCGCTGGAAGGCGGCGGGCCTGCCGATCCAGCGGGTGGCGGTGAACCTGGCGGCCAAACAGATTCGCCGGGCCGATCTGCTGCCGGAGATCCTCGACGTCCTCCACGACACCGGCTGTCGTCCCGAGTGGCTGGAACTGGAGATCACCGAGGGCTTCATCATGCGTGAGACCGACAGTGCCATCGAGATCCTGCGCCAGCTGCGCCAGGTCGGGATCAACCTGGCGATCGATGACTTCGGCACCGGCTACTCCTCGCTCAGCCACCTGAAACGGCTTCCCGTCAACAAACTGAAGATCGACCGTTCCTTCATCCGCGACCTGGCACGGGATCCCAGCGATGCGGCCATCGCCCGGGCGGTGATCGCCCTCGGGGCCAGCCTGAATCTGGAGATCACGGCGGAGGGGGTGGAGAACGCCTACCAGGAGCGCTTCCTGGTGCGCGAATCCTGCCAGCAGGCCCAGGGGTTCCGCTACGGACGCCCGATGCCGGCCGCCAAGTTCAACCGCATGCTGGAGCGACAGCAGCACAATTTCCCCGTCCGCGCCGTCTGACGCTCCTTCGCCACAGCAGCCTCCGGGGGTTTTTGTTATTCTGCACCGATGTCCCATCGGCCCCGAAAACGCTTCGGTCAGAACTTCCTCCACGACCAGGGCACCATCCGGCGCATCCTGCAGGCGATCGATCCCCGGCCCGGCCAGCACCTGGTGGAGATCGGGCCAGGCCAGGGCGCGATCACCGGCGGACTGCTGCAGGCGGCGGGCCAACTGGATGCGGTGGAGCTGGACCGGGACCTGATCCCGTTGTTGCAGCGACGCTTCGCCGCTGCCGGAGAGCTGCGGCTGCACAGCGGCGATGCGCTGCGTTTCGACTTCTGCTCCCTGCGCGACGGGGACGAACGGCTCCGCATCGTCGGCAACCTGCCCTACAACATCTCCACACCGCTGCTGTTCCACCTGCTGGACCAGGCCGACTGTGTCGAGGACATGCACTTTCTGCTGCAGCGGGAGGTGGTGGAGCGGATGGCCGCCGGTCCGGGCTCGAAGACCTACGGCCGGCTCAGCGTGATGCTGCAGGCGCGCTGCCGGGTGGAGCCCCTGTTCGCGATCGGGGCGGGCGCCTTCCGGCCGGCACCGAAAGTGGAATCCGCATTCGTCCGGCTGCAGCCGAAACGCCGGGACGCCCCCCGCATCGACCGGCCGGAGTGGTTTGGGGAACTGGTCACCCACGCCTTCTCCCAGCGGCGCAAGACCCTGCGCAACAGCCTGCGCGAGCTGGTCACCGCAGAGCAGCTGGAGGCGGCCGGAGTCGATCCGAAACTGCGCGCCGAGCGCCTGTCGGTGGCCGACTTCGTCCACCTCGCCAACACTACTTGCAATCGGTCGGCCACGACCTGATATAGGCAGCTGGATACCTTTGCCCAAGCGGCGATACACCAGGCTGCAGCAGCCACGCGAGACGACATGACCGAGATCAACCAGGACCCCACGATAGACCTGATCACCGACCAGGTACCGGCGCGGCAGGGCGAGGTGATGCCCGGCATCCTCCATCTGCTGCCGGTCACCACCCGCCCCTTCTTCCCAGGCCAGGGTATCCCCCTGCTGATGAACGCCGAGCACTGGACCTCCACGATGAAGGCGGCCACCGAGGCCGGCAACAGCTTCCTGGGAATCGTGCTGGCCGACGCCGAGAGCGCGGAGAAGGCGGCCCCGCCGGACTTCCGGCGCATCGGGGTCGCCTGCCGCATCCACCGCATCCAGCAGGTGGACGGCCAGCTGCACGTGCTGGTGGAGTGCATCCAGCGCATCCGTATCGAGGAGGTGCTGGAGCAGCAGGCCCCCTTCACCGGCCGGGTGAGTTATCTCAGCGAGACCGCACCGGAGGAGCAGAAGGGCGAGATCAAGGCCTACTCCATGGCGATCATCAACACCATCAAGGAGCTGCTTCCCCTCAACCCGCTGTACGGTGAGGAGCTGAAGATGTTTCTCGACCGCATGGGGCCGGACGATCCCTCCCACCTGTCCGACTTCGCCGCCAGCCTCACCACCGCCGACAAGCACCAGCTGCAGGAGATACTGGAGACGGTGGAGCTGCTGCCACGGATGGAGAAGGTGCTGGTGCTGCTCAACCGCGAGCTGGAACTGGCCCGGGCCCAGCACCGGATCCGCAAGTCGGTGGAGGAGCGCATGGAGGGACAGCAGCGCGAGTTCTTCCTGCGGGAGCAGCTGAAGGCGATTCAGAAGGAACTGGGCATCGAGAAGGACGACCGTACCGCGGAGCTGGAGAAGTTTCGCCAGCGGCTGGAACGGCTGACCCTGCCGGAGCAGGCGATGGCGCGGCTGGACGAGGAGATGGAGAAGCTGTCGGTACTGGAGCCGGGGTCACCCGAGTACGGGGTGACCCGCAACTACATCGACTGGATCACCCTGCTGCCCTGGGGCATCCACTCCAGGGACCGGCTCGACCTGAAGGCGGCCCGCAAGGCCCTGGACCGGGACCACTATGGTCTGGAGGACGTGAAGGAGCGGATCCTGGAGTTCCTCGGCCTGGGCATCATGAAGGGGGAGATCTCCGGCTCCATCATCCTGCTGGTGGGTCCGCCCGGGGTCGGCAAGACCTCCATCGGCCGTTCCATCGCCAACGCCCTGGACCGGCGGTTCTACCGCTTCTCGGTGGGTGGCATGCGCGACGAGGCCGAGATCAAGGGCCATCGCCGCACCTACATCGGCGCCATGCCCGGCAAGTTCATCCAGGCGATGAAGGAGGTGGAGACCCAGAACCCGGTGATCATGCTGGACGAGGTCGACAAGATCGGCAGCTCATTCCAGGGCGACCCCGCCTCGGCCCTGCTGGAGGCGCTGGATCCGGAGCAGAACAGCGAGTTCCTGGACCACTACCTGGATCTGCGCTTCGATCTCTCCAACGTGCTGTTCGTCTGCACCGCCAACCAGCTCGACACCATCCCTCCGCCGCTGCTCGATCGCATGGAGGTGATCTCCCTGGCCGGTTACATCGCCCAGGAGAAGCAGCAGATCGCCCGCCGCTACCTGCTGCCACGGCAGCTGGAGAAGGCCGGGTTGAAGCGCGGCGACGTCAGGATCGGCGCCCCCGTGCTGCGTGCCATCATCGAAGGGTACGCCCGGGACGCCGGAGTACGGCGGCTGGAGAAGCAGATCAGCCGCATCGTGCGCAAGGCAGTGGTGGAGATACTGGAGGGCCGTGAGAAACCGGTGGTGATCGGGAAGGAGGAGTTGCGCCACTACCTCGGTGCCCCGGTGTTCCGCGACGAGCGCAAGCTGGGTGGCCCGGGGGTGGTCACCGGCCTGGCCTGGACCGCCATGGGCGGCGCCACCCTCAGCATAGAGGCGGTGCGCACCCACGGCTTCACCCGCGGCTTCAAGCTCACCGGCCAGCTGGGGGACGTGATGAAGGAGTCGGCCGAGATCGCCTACGGCTACATCGTCAGCCACGCCGAGAAGTACGGCGCCGACCCGGCCTTCTTCGAGAGCTCGTTCATCCACCTGCACGTACCGGCCGGCGCCACGCCCAAGGACGGCCCCAGTGCCGGCATCACCATCGCCTCGGCGCTGCTGTCGCTGGCCCGCAACCAGCCGGTACGGCCCATCGCCATGACCGGGGAACTGACCCTGACCGGCCACGTCTTCCCCATCGGCGGCGTGCGCGAGAAGATGATCGCCGCCCGCCGTGCCGGCATCCGTGAGCTGATCCTGCCGGAGGAGAACCGGGGCGAGTTCGAAGAGGTCCCGGAACACATCCGCAAGGGTTTCAGGGTCCATTTCGCCAGCACCTTCGACGATGTGGCGCCGCTGCTGTTCGGGCGCGGGCGCCGCGCAGGTCGCTGACCTGAGTCATTCGCGGCGAGGGTGCCACTCCCACAGGGCACCGCACCAGTAGGAGCGCCGCCCCCGGCGCGAACCGGAACGGCACACCAACCGGAATCCTTTACGGCGGGGGCCTCTCCTGCCGGTCATGTCGACGCGACGGGGGCGGCGCATCCTCGGCCTTCATCAAGTGCCGGAAAAACACGGAATGTCGAGGGTTTTTCCGGCTCCCCAATGCCCTTCACAGCCATGGATATTGGACTATTTTTTAATCTGCGGGAAACGGAGTACTTGACTTTTTAAGCAATTACTAATAGACTCCAACTCAGAAAGTGTTCCAGCAGTACCCCGAGCGCTTTCGAATCACTCGACTGAGTAACTCGAAAAAAACGGAATGTTCAGGAGATTACAGATGAAAACGATCGTGAAAGCTGCTGCCGTTGCTGCAATGCTCGCCGCCTCTGCGTCTGCTTCCGCATGGTGGGGTGGCCCGTGGGGTGGGTATCCCGGTTATGGTGGTTGGGGTGACGACTGGCTGGGTGACGGCTGGGGTGACATGTTCGGCGACTTCAACATGAACTTCAGCGGTGGCGGTTATGGCCGCGGCCGCGGTTACGGCTATGGCCGTGGCTATGGCTATGGTTACCCCTACTACGGCTACGGCCCCTACTGGGGCGCCCCCTATGGCTACGCCCCGTATGCCTATCCGTATGCCGCTCCGGTTGCTCCGGTCGCCCCCCAGGCTCCGGCTGCCACCGAGTCCAAGTAAGATCTTCCGATCCTCACTTGCGGCAGGGTACCCTTGGGGTACCGGAAAATGCGGGCTTCGGCCCGCATTTTTCTTTTCGGCTGGGCTGAAATCCGGCCGTGATGGTGCTGCCGCGGGTGGCTGTGAATGGTCGGGAAAACCAGGATTCAGCGATCCGCCCGCCGCTGTCTGCCGTCAGGAGCGTCCATGTACGGCCGAATGTCCCCGCTGATCGCCCGTTCTCCAACGCCATGGCCAGCCACGTGGTGCGGGATTGACGGACATCAAAGCGGCGGCGTGGACATCGGCTATGCTGCCTCCCACGTCCACCTCCGCAGGCAAGCGACCGTTCCATGTTGAAGATCCACTCCGAACCCCCCAAGCCGAGGCTGCAGTACCAGGGCATCCCGGTCCTGGCCCTCGGTTTCCGTCCCTTCTTCAGTCTGGCCGGGATCACCGCCGTCGTCCTGCTGCTGTTCTGGCTCGGCATCTGGAGCGGCGGCATCGCAGCCCCCGACTACTATGGCGGCATCGTCTGGCACAGCCACGAGATGCTGTTCGGATACGCCGGGGCGGTGATTGCCGGCTTCCTCCTCACCGCGGTGCGCAACTGGACCGGCGCCGAGGTACCCACCGGGCGCGCCCTCGGGCTGCTCGCCCTGCTGTGGCTGGCCGGCCGGCTGGCACCACTGTTCAGCGGCATCCTGCCCACCAGCCTGGTCGCGGCGATCGACATTGCCTTCCTGCCGGCGGTGGCCGTGGCCCTGATCCCGCCATTGTGGCAGGGCCGGCAGAGGATCAACCGCATCTTCGTGCCGCTGCTGTTGGCCATGGGGGTGGCCAACCTGCTGGTGCATCTGCAGCCCCTGAGCATGGCCGACCTGGCCTCCCGCGGTATCGACATGATGCTCTACCTGGTGCTGTTCCTGATCACCATCATCGCCGGACGGGTGGTCCCCTTCTTCACCCAGGCCGTGATCCCCGGTTACCAGGTCTCCAGCCGCCCCTGGGTCGAGGCGCTGGTCACGGTCTCCCTGGGCCTGCTGGTCCTGCTGCAGCCGTTCGGTCTGCCGGAACAGGCGACCGGCCTGGTCGCCCTGGTGGTGGCCATCGCCCAGGCCCTGCGCATCCAGCTCTGGCATGACCGGCAGGTCTGGGGGATCCCCATCCTCTGGGTGCTGTACAGCGGCTATCTGTGGCTGGTGGCCGGTTTTCTGCTGCTGGGCCTGTCCGGTTTCGGGCTGCTGCCGGCCAACCTGGCCAAGCACGCACTCACCATCGGCGCCATCGGTATCCTCACCCTGGGCATGATGGCACGCGTCGCGCTGGGCCATACCGGCCGCCCCATCGATCCGCCACGGCTGATGCTGCCGGCGTTCGTGCTGCTCAACCTGGCCGCCCTGGTGCGGGTGTTCGCACCGCTGCTGTGGCCGGGACAGTACGCCCTCTGGGTGCACCTCTCCGGCAGCCTCTGGATCCTGGTCTTCGCCCTCTTCTGCGCACTCTATCTGCCGATGCTGTCCCGCCCCCGGATCGACGGCAAGGCGGGCTGATCAGTCGGCGCCCAGCAGCTGCCAGCCGAGGCGGTAGCTGCGCCCGTCAGAGAGGCGGTAGGGCCGCTCGATCACACCGGACCGCCCAGGCGGTGGCAATCCCGGCCCCAGGCGTCGCTCCAGGTAGACCGTCACCGCCTCCGGCACCGCCGGTGACTCGTCCGCATTCCAGACCAGCAGCACCGGTCCGCCCCGCTGCCGGTACAGCCGGTGCAGGGGGAAATCGACCCGCGGGGCGGCCACCAGAGCCGCCGGCAGATAGGGTTTCAGGTTGCCGCCGATGAAGGTGTTCTGGGCCACCACCAGGGGCGCCGCGCCGGCCACCCGCCGCAGCCCGGAGGCCAGCTCCGCACCCGGAAAGTGAGGCTTGGTATAGTTGCCCGTCAATGGTGCCAGGTAGACCCGCGCCGCCAGCCCGACCGGGATCAACAGCATCACCAGCAGCAGCGCGCCCTGGTAGCGCCGTACTGCCCGTGGCTGCCAGATGCCAGGGCCGGCGAGGGCAAACAGCAGGACCGGCAGGAAGTGCAGCAGCGGCAGCATCCAGCGGCTGCGGAACACGGTGCCACCGCTGACGACCAGGAACAGCACCAGGATCCCCAGGGTGACCCAGAACAGCCGCAGCAGCAGCCGCAGCCCGGGGGGTCGGGAGGCGGGATCGGCGGAAGCCGGCTGGCGCCAGGGCCGGAACAGGGCCAGGAACAGGAGCAGCAGCAGGGCAGCGAACTCGAGAGAGGACTTCACCAGCGAATAGAGACCCTTGCTGAAATGGATCCAGTAGCCACCGGTTGTGCTCTCCAGCTTGTAACTGGTGGCGGTGGCCACCTCCAGGTTGGAGATCATCCACAACAGGAAGGGAGCGGCGACCAGCAGGGCAAGGAGCCCGGCGGCGGCGAAGCGCCGGTTGAACAGCAGCCGCGGCTCCAGGCTGCCCAAGCTGACCAGCAGGGCGGCGGCGAACAGCCAGTAGTTCCACTTGGAGACGAGCCCGAGCCCCAGCAGCAGGCCGAACAGCAGGTACTGTCCCCAGCCACGGCGACCGTCGAGCAGGGCCAGGGCGGCCCACAGGGTGGCGGCCGCCAGGGTGGTGACAAGTACCGTGTGGGTCAGGTCGCGCTGGGACTCCCAGCCGATGCCGGGCAGCAACAGCAGGGAGAGGGCCGCCAGCGCCGCCTGGTCCCGGCCAAGTCCGGCGTGACGCGCCACGAACCAGCTGCAGGCATAGAGACCGAACAGCAGCAGGTTCTTCAGCAGGCTCAGGGCCACCACCCCCTCCCCGAACAGCCGCAGCAGCGGGATCTGCAGCCAGGTGTAGAGCGGAGGATCGGGGCTGTAGCCGAGCTGCAGCCGCTGACCGAGGATCAGCTGCTCCGCCTCGTC